>DWZE01000093.1 GCA_019118325.1 Candidatus Bacteroides intestinavium | reverse complement strand
AACATCCGTGCCCGACTCACGCACCACGACGGCACGAACTATGTGCTTTACCGGGTGGCGAAAAGCCGGGAGGATGCCGAGCGCATTGCCGACAAAATTTACAACCTTGAAATTGACGAGAAGGGTTTCCGCAAGCTCACACGTTCACTCTATCCATACGTTGCCGATGTCTATGGCTGGAAAGTCAGAGGGCGCAGACCGGCATAAGGACTGGGAACAAGAAAGGACAGCCGTTCTACCGATGTGGCAGGGCGGTTGTCCTTATTTATACCAGTTGACAAGCCAAGGCTTGGTATTCCTTTTATATACTTGTCAAACTGTTATATAAACAGATTATTGATGGACTACTCCACATCAAAAAGTACTTTAAGCTTGGCTGCTTCATCTTTCAGTTTTTGTGGATTCTGTTTTGCCAACTTTGCAAGATTGACAAGTTTCCATTTTACAGACGGATAATCCTTGAAGTATTCAAACTCATATCCATTCCATTTCGGTTCGCCCAGTTCAAAACTGACCAAAAACCTCTTGTCATCATCGGTCATCAATCGGTTGACTTCGGTTATCAGTTTTGTCCTTGTTTCTTCAAACTCCTCGTAAGTGAAAGGAATGTCAGTCATGCCATCGAACTGGTTTGCCATTGCCTCACGTTGGTCTATGAGCCTCGGGGAAAACGACTCATGTATAGGACGGTCGCTGCCAAGCAAGTTGAAGATAAGCCCCTCCCTGCAATCTTCCATTGGCAACTCCATATACTTTACATCAAACAGGTCACGAGGATGCTGGCGGGAAAGAGCCGCCGCAATCTTCCCGCCGTATAGCTGTGTCTGTGGCACTATGTTAGCCTCGCAGTAGAGTCCGAACTCCTCTTGTGCCTTGTCGCTCAGCGGCATGGTTATTGCCTCGCCACCGACAAGTCCTCTCTTTGTCTGGTTCACCTCCACCTTGACTTGTTTGCCCCGGTATTCGCAAAGTAGTTTGCATATGTCATACTTAGGCACAATATGCATTCCTTTGAAAGTTTTCTTCGCTTTCTCGCTTATGGATTTCAAGTGCTGGTTGATGTCCTCCATACTTTGGTTTCTCTCTGCCAATGGAATATATGTCAGGTCAATATCAACTGATAATCGAGGTAAATCCATAAGGAAAAGGTTTATGGCTGTGCCGCCATGTACGGCAAACACGCCCTCTTCCATGACAATCGGCATCAGTCGCAACAAAAGTTCCACCTTTTGACTGTATATCTGTGTATTGGCGTTGTTCCTATTCATATTCTGCAAGTTCTTTGGGTATGGTCATATTATATTTGGCGATATATTTTCCGGTCGGCACCACCATATATCGGGATGTGCCTAATGTTATGGAGTCCAGTTTTAGAGCTTTGAACCAAGGGTGTGCTGCTTTCTCTGCCATATAGACAAACAGGCGTTTTACCTTTTGCGAAGTGCATGATTCAAGCAACGATTGCACCAGTTTGGGGCGAAGCGTGGTCAGGCCCTCCATGATGTAATACATATCCAGCAAGGAGGAAGCTGCATCTGGCAGATGAAGGCATTCCAAGAATGCCCTTTCAGGAGAAGAAACGAGCAAACTGTCACTGTTAACAGCCATTGGCTCGACAGCTTTCAAGTCTGTTCCAAGGAAAGAGGTTGTCATGTACTTGACAGCCATGTCCCATTCCCTTTGAACAATCCAAGAGGGCAGTTTGTTTTCTTTGTCGGTAAACAGATAGGCTTTAGGCTTGCCGAGGGAAAGATAGTGTGAATACCCCCTTAATTCCAAAGCGGTATAAGCTCCCACGATGCACTGCTTACCAAGTTGCGAATTGTAAGCCGCCACCGTTTGCAGCAACGTGGGTAATTTGCCTTTCAAAGCATAAACACCCTTGGAGATACGAGTGAGCCAACCCCGCTTCATATACGAATATTGTTCCTTGGAGTTAAGCCCCTGCTTCGTGAGCCAATCCCCGAAGAACAATGAACTATTAGGGTTCGATTCCAATATTTGCTGTATTTTTGTTGCCATATTCGCCTTTATTGTGAATTTGGTAATAATTTCTATGCAAAAATACCGAATCCATCCCAAACCGTCAAATATTCCAAAGCAATTCTTCATTCTCTTTGCGAAATATTTCACACCACATTCGCATAAATAGGGAATTGTAGGTTCTGTAATAAGCAGATTCATATTGTTACGGCATCTTTTTCTTCCCGACAAGAATGTCATTAAGGTCTTTGTAAAGCGGATAGGCTTCCATCATGTCATGCACGGCATCGCCTTTGAGTTCCCGAAGCATGTCCACCACTCGCCGTCCTGCATCGTCATTGTCAAGATAGCAATAGATATGCTTGTAGGCTTTCAGCCGTGGCAATGCCTTGGGCAGGTTGTTCACCGAGTTCAATACCAACAGGTCTGCCCCATAACAGGGTACGGACAACCGTTCCAGTTTCCGCAAGGTCAGAAAGGACAGGTAATCCATGAACCCTTCAAACAAGCAAACGCTATCACTATGGCCTTGTGAAATTATTGACACCGCTTTCGGGGCGATGCACCCCTTATAATAAGGATTGCGAATCTCATAACCACCCGCCTCGTTGGGAAACGCGATGGCATAGTAGCTTTTCCCATGGCAGGTGTAATGCGCTTCTCGGCATTCTTGTCCGGCTATTTCCATGTCTATGCCTCGTTTGGACAGGTAGGAGAGCAAAGGAATGGATGCCAACGCCTGCAACCGCAGGTTTTGGAATGCGGTCGCTTGCGGTTGCTTGCCATCGGACGGTTGCGGATGCGGCACGAATGTCCGTACCTTCAAAGGCACGGCTGGTGCCGCCTGTTCTATCATCTTCAACACTTTGGAGATGTTTGAAGTACGGTACACCAATACCGCAAGGTCAATGATGTCGCCGCTCTTGGTCGTGCCAAAATCGTACCATACATTGCGGTTCTTGTTCACTTTGAAAGACGGATCTTCGTCTTCACGGTAAGGTGCGTGGTACCATGCGGACGCTGTGGTTTCCTTGATCGGCCGTATGCCGATGGCCATCAGAAAATCTACGATGGCTATTTGTTTGATTTGCAATATATTCATATTATTCTATTTTTCATTTTGATGAATATTGGAGTGGATATAACCAAGTTTACCATATATATACGCCCTGCGTAAACTAAACCTGTTCCGCTTTCCAATCTATCATTGTAGGCGGTGGAATGCCGGTTTGCCCCGTTTGTCATATATATACGCCTTGTGTTAAACTAAACCTCTATGCTCCCAATCTTCCATACCGGGTTGTGCCGGGATAGAAGTTCTCCAAGTTTATCATATATATACCCTCCCGTTAAACTAAACCTCTTTGTGGTCGGAGTCATCCCCATTGTTCAATACTTCTGGCAGATAAACATAAGCCTTGTCCTTTTTGACGATGACGCCCCTGCCCATCAGGTACTTGTTCAGTTCGATGCAGACATTGCGCCCGCGTTTGAAACCGATTTCTGCATACCCCTGCCGCAAAGACTTGATGAGAAGTCCATACCCAACAATCGGGCCGCTCCCGAATGCAATTTCCAACGCCTGTGCGTGTTGGGCATCCGTGATGGCCTCAGTCGTAGGTTTACGTTCCTGTGTGAAAGCGTAGTCCTCCACCAGTTCCGGCAGAGCCTCACGGTTGATGCGGAATGCGAAAGGCTGGAACTCCCTTTCCCGGATGTGCATCGCCTTGACCTCGCTGATGTTGCCGTCAAACTGGCTTTTCGTCACTTGCAGGATGGTTTCTGCCTTGTTATTCAATTCGGTACCGATATGCCCGCGCGTGTTGTCATCACCTTTGTTCAAGTGCAGTACGGTATGAATATGCAGGTCGTGCATACTCGACCAGCGCATCAGGTCGTTTATCAAGTCCACGGACTCGCTGGGGCTGTTGATGTCGTACATCAGGTCGCGGATGCCGTCTATCACGACAAAGCCTATCTCCGGGTCGGAAGCAAGCGCATGGTTGATGATTTGCCTCCGCTGCTTGGGACTGTACTCCCGCAACATGAAAAACACCAACCTGTCCGTTTCCCGGTCTGTCGGCATCCCGGCCAGTTTGAGGATGCGCTCCAGCACTTTGTGGCAGTGGCATTTGCTCTGCTCGGTGTCCACATACAGCACCTTGTGTTTCCCTTCTGGCAGGTGGGCCTTGTAATGCAGGATGTTTTTGCCTGACAAAGCCGACGCCACAATGGCAGCGCAGTTGAAGGTCTTCTTGCTCTTGGGCTTGCCCACGGACGCGCTGAAATTTCCGAGCGTGGCGATGGTGATGCCGTCAACCTGCACGATTTCAGGAGGGTAGGCGTATGTTTCTGTCACCCGCAACCGGATAAAACTCAGTATCTGCTCGTAAACCTGCCTGTCGATGTCTTCCGACACCGGTATGATTCCGTGTGTGTTCATGGCTTCTTCCCTTTCTTCATTGGTTGGCTTCCGGTTCCCATATTGATTCCGGCAAGTGCCGCTTGCCGTTCAATTTCCCGGTTGGACAGCACCGGATTCCGGCGTTTCCAGTCGTCCAACGCCTTCCGTTCAAAGAAGATGTGTTTGCCATTCGGCTTCGAGAACGGTATCTCGTGGGTGGACGTGAGACGGTACAAATGGCCGGTGGATATGTTCAGGTACTTGGCCGCTTCTTCCACGTTGAACACTTCCTTCAAGATGTAAAGCTGCCGTTCCACTTCCTCAAACCGGGCAATCAATGCCTCCAATGTACCAAAACGGCTGATGAACTCCTCTATGACCGTTATCTTGTCCAATACACAGTCAATGTCCTCCATCCGTTTCAATATGGAGTGGACGGCTTCCACCCGCTCCAATGTTTCCAAAAATCCAGATTCCGTCATATGCCCATTCCTTTAAGTTCCACTTCCGTTGCTTCATCCAGACAGGGCAATTCCCCACATTCATGGTTGCGACACAGCCAACCGTCCAATTCCCGTTTGCTGAAAAACAGGAGCTTGCCGCTGGGCTTGTAGTGCGGCACCTTTCCCGTTTTTGTCAGCTTGTAAAGCTGGCTGTCCGAAAGTCCGGTGTACCGGCACGCCTCTTTGAAGTTGAGCGTGTCCTTGATGCAGTACAGCAGCTTTTCCACTTTTTCCACCTGCGCTTGTAGCAGGCTCAGTCTCAACAGGCAGGACGGGCATTCCACTCGTTCTTCTGGCTGTTCATTCGTTGCAGTTCTTTGTTGTTCCATCATTCTTGCATTTTAAGTTGGACAATGAAGGGGTTCACCCTCCGAAACTTTTTTCGTTTCAGAGGGCGAAATTAGACTCTTGTTTCCAAACGGTTGTACGAACAACAGTTACAGTTCGGAACTGTTGCTCCAACTATTGCTGTTTTGCCTTGTCATTTGCTGGCTGTCCCGTCATTTGAAAGCTGTTCTTGCACTTGTTGGACGCATTCCTGGATTTTCTTCTGCATACTGTTCGGGGTATTTCTCGCATGGGTCAGCGCGTTAGAGAACTGCTCATGCCTCAAGGGCCTGTTGCCCTTTGGACTGAGTATGCTTCCGGCCTGTTCCAGCAAGTTCTGCCAACGGGGAAGGATAAGGCCATGCCGGCACAACTGGTCAAAGAAGTAGGCGAGCATTCGGTTGTTGCGCGACCGCAGCGGAACAAGCAGTTTGCCATCCAAAAGAGAACGCAGGATGGATGCGTCAATGGCTTCCACAAACACGCGAGCCTCATTGGCACAATCGGCAATGAGGCTCAGTTGGTCATCGTCAAGGCAGCAGCCCAACGACAAGGAATGGTTTTGCACGGCGGTGGAGGGCACGGCTGCACCCGCTTCTTGCCCCGGAGGAGCTTCCGTCGTGTAGTACAAGTGCAACAGGTCTTTCAAGGTGGCGTCATCGGGCGTACCCGCTTCAGAGAACCGCACAAGGAGATCTTTCCGTGTGAACAGGATTCGTCTCAGGATGCCGAGGTTCTTCCGGTGCTCGTTCAATCCTGCCGCATCACGTCGGTCGGTGTGGTGGTGGCTGTTCAGAAAATCTGCGGCAAACAGTTTGTACAGTTTTCTGCCGTTCACAACTTCGGACTGGTACATGGTTACCGCTTCCCTGAGCAGGGAGTTCAGGTCACTTTGCAATACACGGCCTGCCAAATGAGTATTGGCACGGTTCGCCTGTCCTTTTTTTAAAAGCAGGCATCTTCTTACGCTTTCTAATCATACTGTAAAAATTTAGAGGATTATTATCACTGGACGAATGCGTTATCCAACAGGGAAACCGCATCGTCTTTCTTACTGTTGATGATTTTTGCGTAACGCTGTGTGTGCCGAATGGTGGTGTGGCCAAGCAACTGACTGGTCGTGTAAATGTCAACCCCGGCGGTCAGGGCAAGGGTCGCGAATGTGTGCCTACTTGTGTGAAAGCAGACGTGCTTATAAATACCAGCTTTCTCCACCCAATCACATAACACAGTCTTGTAACCTCGGTTCAACTTGGGGAACACTGGAGTGTCCGGCGTTGCTCCGCTTTGCTTCGGCAACCATTTTCTTGCGTTCATGTTCAACGGAAGATAAAGTTGGATACCAGTCTTGAACTGCGTTATTTCCACCTGCCACTTGCCGTTGTTTTTTATGATATGCTTCCAACAAAGGCTCTCTAAATCACTTATACGCAATCCGCAGAAACAAGAAAACAAGAATGCGGCTTTCAACTGTCGGTTCTGGCATGGGGTGGCAATAAGCCGCTTCACCTCATCTACAGTGAGGTATTCACGTTTTGATTCAGTTTCGGAAAGCGTACTTGTTTTAACGCTTTTAAAAGGCGAAGTGCGCAAAATGTTCTCTTTTACTGCATAATTCAGGGCTGCACGGATATAACGGACATAGGCTCCCACTGATGTTTTCTTCAGTTTCCCCTTGTTGACTTTGTACATTTTTCTGTTCCCCAACCATTCGATGAATCCCATAATGTAGTTACGGTCAACTTCTGCCAATATAACTTCACCATTATATTTTTCCACCTCTGAGATTATCCTTTCAACCATCTTTACGGTTGCTGTGGAGGAATGTTCAGCAATTTTATCCCGATAAATTCTCATCCAGTCAGTGAACAGCATTTTGGCCTTGTAAGATCGGTCGGTTATACCCGCCACTTTATTAGTCAATTCCAAAATCCTCTCAGCCTTGATTGCGTTTGCCTTGGCCATCGTATTGGCATTTTGAATCTTTGCCGCCACTCCATCTTCAGGCACAAGATAGAGCTTGAGGAACTGGTAACTCCTCCTGCCATCATGGTAAATGTCCAGATAGATGGAGGTATTCCCGTTCTTCAACCTATTAAATCGAAGTCTTACTGGCTCTTTGGCTTTTACTTGTTTCTTGGGTCGTGCCATAATCGCTCATTTTAAGGTTCATCAAATAAGGCATCAATCATCATGACTGCCTGTTCTTTCTTCACATCTATTATCTTGGCGTAAATTTGCGTGATTTGCACATTGCTATGCCCCATTAGCAGGCTCGTGGTGTACAAATCAGCTCCCATTGTCAGTTCCATAGTGGCAAAGGTATGGCGGCTCATATGGTAGCAGACCTTCTTGTTTATCCCCGCATCTTTTGCCCATTTGCCCAAAATTTTCGATATAGTGGTTTCACTCGGCAAAGGAAAAACACATTCCTCCACCTTACCTTTGTTCTCAGGTAAAAAATATTGAGCCTGTTTATTCAAGGGCAAATACAGTAAGGCTTCTGTTTTTTTCTGCCTTAATTCAAGGTGGATTTTATCACTTTCATAAATCACATCTTTCCAAAGCAAGGCACGGACATCGCTGATGCGCAAACCACAGAAGCAGGAGAATAAGAATGCCTTTTTCACATCCTCCTTTGCACAAGGAGTGTCTATCAACTTCTTCACTTCGTCAATGGTAAGGTATTCGCGTTTTTTCTGTTCCCCCTGTATGGCTTTCCGGTCAACCGCTTCTGCCGGATTGAATGACAATATTTCTTCTTCTACGGCTAACCCCAAAGCAGCAATAATACAGGCGAGTAGATTTGATATGGTCTTCTTGGCAAAAGGACGGTTGGTTCTGTAGGATTTAGTTTCCGTCATGTGCTGTACAAAACCTTCAAGGAAATTTTTGTCCACATCACATAACATTGCCTTGGGAGCATAAAGTTCAAGTTGCTTGACAGTGGAATGGACGACCTTTTCCACAGAGGTCTTGCCATCCTTTGTTTTTTTCTCTGAATAAACTTGCAGCCAATCCGTTAGCAACACTTTGGCCTTGTCAGAAAGATTCTTTCGTGGTTTTTTGTTGGTGATGTCCAAAATGCGCTGTGCCTTGATTGCATTGGCGGCTTTGAGCGTATGCTCATTTTGCGTCCTGGCTTCGGCAGAGTTCTCCGGCACGAGGTAGAGTTTTAAAAACTCATAGCGTCTCTTCTTCTCGTAATAAATGTCGAGATAGATAGACTTGTTCCCGTTTTCCAATTCCTTAAAACGGATCCGGACGGGTACAGAATCCGATTTCTTTGTCCGTGCCATGACTTCCTTCTTGGTTAATTGTTACTGCATATGCAAAGGTAACAAAACACATTCAAACTACCAAGAAATGAATAACAAAAAAGTAACATATAATGCAAGAATAAAGCCACGATAAGGCAAAATCAGAAAAACAATGCTATTTGTATGATTTCAAATAAATAATTGATATTCAGTTTTATATTCCATATTATTTGTGTTTTATCTAACACTTATGAATAAACTAAAGAGGGTGTGCCGAAATATCAAATTGCACACAGATGACACAGATACAACAGATGACCACAGATTATATAGTATGGACAGACAACTGAATAAATCTGCGATAATCTGTTTAATCTGTGTTATCTGCGTGCCAATATCCTATTACGGCACACCCTCTTTTCGTTTTAATACCATTGGATATTGCTCTGCGTCTGGCTACGTTGCTCATACTTGAGGTCTTGCAGGATGCTGGCGTTGGCACGGATGGTGAAGTTGTAGTATTTCCACCGGCCGAAGGGAGCCACGCTGGCCGACATGCTGAAGCAGTGCAGGTCGCGGGTGATGTTGAACGTGGTCTGCGTGATCTCCTTGGCCTCGAAGTCATAGCCCGAGTTGAAGTTGATGGACCACTTGTTGGAGATCTTGATATTTCCGTTGATATTCAGGGCGTTCAGACTGAATTTGTAGGGATAGCGCATCCGTTGGCGGTTGATGGGCTTGGTGCGGTCTTCGGAGATGTTGAAGCCCGTACTGAAGTTGATGGACCAGGGCATTTTGAATACCTGGTAGCCGTCTTCGTCCACGGCAGCCTTTTCAGTCCGTTTCTTTTTGGGGCCGGTGGAGTTTTCCGTGTCGGTCTGCTCCTCGGATTGTTCGTCACCCTCCTTATTATTACTTTCTTCTTCCTCGTCTTCGCCGGTGAAGAGTTTCTTGATTTTCTTCCACGTATCGTTGTTCAGCGTCCAACTGAAGGAGGTGCCGTAGCCCGACCATCGTCCGAAGCGTCCGTAGGACCACTCTGTGCGGTTGCCTTCGTAGACGTTTCCGTTTTCGTCGAATTCATAGGCATAGGTGGCAAAGCGTGAAGACATACTCAGCGTATAGCTCTTGCCAAACTTCATGCGCAGGCGGAAGTCCAGGTCGCTCCAAGGTTTCTCCTGGGCGGCGAAGTTGTAGGAGATGCCCAGGCCCAGTTCGTCTATCAGGCTTATCTTCTGGATAGAGTCGTTCTTGTCTCTGAACTTCATCTCCAGGTTGTTGGAGAGGTCGAAAGTGACGGTACCCGACTTTCCTTCGCTGGGAGGGCTGAAAGGCTGGTTGGCATAGTAGGAATAGCGCACGGTGTCCACCGGAAGTCCGTATTCATTGGTCTGCACGTACGAACTGTAGTATCCGAAACGGGATGCGCCGAAGTCGGGCGACCAACTGAAGCTGACCGACGGCGTGATGACGTGGCGGATCTGTATCTCCCTTTTGGGGAAGAATATAGGTTTGTACATACCATATACCTTCGTGTTGATGCCCACGCTGGCGCTGTAGTCATACACGCGGTGGAAGCCATAGGTGGTGTCACGCACGGCTTCTTGGGCTGTCTGGTCCCATTCCTGGCTCACTTTGCGTGTGTACCAGCGTTCGGTATAGTTGAATGACGGCGTGACGTTGAAGTAGTTGAACAGGGTGAACGTGGCGCTGACAGGGATGTTGTGCTGCATGGCGTTCTCCCAGTCGCGAATCAGGTTGGACTTGAACAGCAGGTTGTCTTTCGTCTCGATGCTGTTGGTCAGGCGGCCGGTATAGCGCAGGTTGATTTTCTCGTACCATTTTTCGTCGCCCACACGGTTCTTGCGCCGGAAAGGATAGACCGTGCTGAGCGAGATGTTCAGGTCCGGCAGGGTCACCGAGATGGATGAGTCGCGCATTGTCTGTGCAATGTTGGCCGTGGTGGATATGCTGAGCAGATTGTCGAAGAAGTTGCGCGAATAGCTGACGCTGGACGTCTTGGTGTTCTGCGACATCAGTTGCGAGTTGTACATGTTGTTGATGTTGGTCCGCTCATAGCTGCTGGTCGAGAAGTTGACGCTGGCCGAGAACGTGGAGTTGGGATTGGCCTTCGCGTCCTGGCGGTGGCTCCATACGATTTTGAAGTCCTTGGCCACGGAATAGTCGCTCAATCCCTTATCGCCTGTTTTGGTCACCTGGTAGTCCATTTGGAACAGACCCGAGAATTTGTAGCGTTTCACATAGTTCGTCTCTGCCCGCAAGGCCCACGAGCCTTTCGTGAAGATGTCGCCACGGAGTTTCAGGTCCATCTGGTCGCTGATGGCAAAATAGTAGCCTCCGTCCACCAGACCGAAACCGCGGCTGGAGTCGTCCATATAGGTAGGCATCAGGAAGCCGGACTGATAGCTGCTGGAGAAGGGGAAGAAGAAGAAGGGCACGGCCAGGGGCAGCGGCACGTCTTCCACCACCAGGTAGGCGGGGCCGGTCACCACATTCTTCTTGGGGCGCACCTTGGCGTAGGTCATCTGCATGTAGAAGTGCGGATGCTCGTGGTTGTCGCAGGTGGTGTAGCGGCCTTTCTTCATGTAGAGTTCGTCGCCGGCTCCTTTCTTGGCGTTGTTGCCGGTGACGTAGCCTTCGCCCTGCTGGCTCACCACGTTGCTGATGAGTCCTTTCTTGCTCTTGAAGTTATAGCGGATGGTATTGGTCTCGTAGGGGGTCTCGCCGTCTTTGAACACCGGCAGGCCCTGCATCACGCCCAGCGAGTCTTCCACGCCGTGGGCATAGACGGTGCTGCTGTCCAGGTTCATGGTGATGACCTCGGCAGTCAGTTCGATGTGCTGGTAGGGATAGTTCACCTTGCCATCGCCATAGAGGTGGGCATAGCCGTCCTGGGTGAAGACGATGGAGTCATTGGCCTCGTAGGTGACCGGCGCGTCCAGGCCATCTTTCTTCTTGGGAACCGTGTCCATCTGCAACGAGTCGGACATCAGTGAATCGGCGGACAGGGAATCTCCTGCCTGCAAGGTGGGCTGCGTCCGTCCTTCCCTCAATCGCCCTTCTCGTACACGGCGTTGTGAATCGGCCTCGGACGAGATGAAAAGCAATAGTAAGAACAATACGGCTGATATGGATATATTCGCTTTCAATGACGTTGTTCGTAATTACATTTGCAATAAGCGCCGCAAAAGTACGGAAAAATCCATGGATTCTTCTGCTTTTTACAGAAATTTAGATGTGAAGCAGATGTTCACAGGAATATCCGGCACCATCGGTCGAAGCGTTCTACTCCTGCCGTACCATACTTTTCCAGGCTTTTGCGGGCCTTTTCCACCGGTTTCTCGCGATCCAGGTGGGTTTTCGAAAAGAACTTGTCGGCAAAGCAGATCACCTGCTCCTCCGGGCTGACGGGCACCATGTCCCGATGCGGCACGGGCAGGTTCTGGGCAATAATCTGGTCTAACGAAAGTCCGGCTCCTGTATGGCGTTCGCACACCAGGGCGTGGCGAGGATATCCTTCGCTCCGCATCAGGTCGGCACCGAGGTAGCCGTGGCAGATGTAGGGCTTGTCGCCCAGGCAGCCGATGGAGTCGGCGTCCGTCAGGAAGATGCCGATGTCGTGCAGCATCGCTCCTTCGTAGAGGAAGTCGCGGTCCAGCTGCAGTTCGGGATGGCGGTCGGCTATCCACAACGCCTTGTCCGCCACGGAGCGGCTGTGCGTCAGCAGGATGTGCTTCAGTTCGCTCTCTCCGGGATAATACTTGTTTATAATGTCTAATGGATTCATCGTAATGTATGTTCTTTATACGGGGTGCAAAAATACGAATTATTCTTCAACAATCTCCGCATCGCGCCGCCGCTTTTTCCACAGTTGCCAGGAGTTGATGAGGTTCTGCCACAACACATACGAGCCGGGACCGACGGAGGCCAGCGGATTGAGGTAGGTGTAGGCCATCCAGATGGCCAGCACGGTGTTCTTCTGTCCCAGGGCCTGTCCGCCGCTGATGCGCTCCCGGTAGTGTCCGCCTATCCGCTTGCCCAGGAAGAACTGGAGGCAACACGTCACCAGGCCGGCCAGGGCTATCAGCCACTCCACGGAAGCCGGGGCGTCGCTGTTCACCAGGGAGCGGACAGTCTGTCCGGACACGATGGCCAGGGCCACGCCCCACAGGTAGAAAGCCGCATCGTGCAGTCCCAGCAACCGGGCGTGGACTTTCGGCACAAAGGCCCGCAAGAACCAGGCCAGCAGGAAAGGACAAATCAGCAGAGGAAACACCTTGCCCAGGATTTTGAGGAAAGCCGTCCAGAAGGAGATGTCGGCGTGAGGCTCCACCCAGGGGAAGACCAGGGGGACGGCCACGGCTGCCAGCAGGTTGGACAGGAGGGTGTAGGTGGTCAGGCTCGATGCGCTGCCGCCCAGCTTGCCCGTGATGACCGCCGCCGCCGTGGCCGTAGGGCAAATGAGGCATACCATGGCGGCTTCGAACACCTCGTGGTAGACCTCGTTCATCGGGCAATACACCAGCACGACGGCCATGAGCAGGCACGAGAGCAACTGGATGAGGATGAGCCAGCCGTGCCACGCCCGGGGTTTGAGTTCGCGTACCTCTACCTTGCAGAAGGTGAGCAGCAGCTGGGCAAAGATGAGCAGGGGCGTCAGTACGGCCACCACACTGTTGACGGCCGGTTTGGCCGGTGCCAGAAAAGGAACCCGGGCAAAGACGAAATATACCAGCGTGCCCGTCACCATGGCCACGGGCAGGGTCCAGTCCTTTAGAAAACGAATAAACAAAGACATACGTTCTGTATCAATCAGTTACACGGTTCGGCATCCCCGTTCGTGCTTCGCGGTACTTTGGCGCGTGCTTCGCGGTATCTTGGCTTGCGCTCCGCGATATCTTGGCCCACGCTCCGCAGTATCCCGGCCTGCGTCCGGGGAAAACTGCCTTGAAATTGCGCGCAAAATTACTGTCTTCTTCCGGAAATCTTTTCCTTGGAGGCTGAAAATCTGTTTCAAATACGCGAAAAAGCGCAAAACTTGAACCTCGGGTATGAGTTTTCTATAAATTTCCACTAAATTTGCACCAACTTTCATTATGAAGTGGATTAGGCTACACATATTATTATATATAGGCATCTGTGCTGGGCTGCTGGTTTCGCCTTCCTGCTGGGGCAGGGTAGAGGCGAAAGACTTCGTGCTGGTCATCGACGCCGGGCATGGAGGCCATGACCCCGGTGCCATCGGGCGCATCTCGAAGGAGAAGGACATCAACCTGAGGGTGGCCTTGGCCGTAGGGAGGCTGATTGAACAGAATTGTCCGGATGTGAAGGTGCTCTATACCCGCAAGCGCGATGTCTTTGTCCCCTTGGACCGTCGCTCCGCGATAGCCAACGAGGCCAAGGCGGACTTGTTCATCTCTATCCATACCAATTCCCTGGCCAATAACCATACGGCCCGTGGGGCATCCACCTGGACACTGGGTTTGGCCAAGTCCGATGCCAACCTGAAGGTGGCCCAGCGCGAGAACGCCGTCATCCTGTATGAGGACGACTACCAGACGCGCTATGCCGGGTTCAATCCCAATTCGGCGGAATCCTACATTATTTTCGAATTCATGCAGGACAAGTATATGGAGCAGAGTGTCCGCCTGGCATCCTTGATGCAGGACCAGTTCCACCACACGTGCCGACGGATAGACCGGGGGGTGCATCAGGCCGGATTCCTGGTGCTGAAGGCCAGTGCCATGCCCAGCGTCCTGATAGAGTTGGGCTTTATCTCCACTCCGGCGGAGGAGCGCTATCTGAATACGGCGGAGGGAGTCAACAACCTCTCCAACGGTATCTACCGTGCTTTCCTGAGCTATAAGCAGGAGCAGGCGCATCGTCCGGGACAACAACCGGCCCCGCCGTTGCAGGTGGCGGAGGCTTCTGCGTCTGCCCCGGACGAGGAGGCGGAGGAGGAGACCCCGGCTACTGCGGGTAAGCCCGTATTCAAGGTGCAGATATTGGCCTCGTCCGAACTCCTGAAGAGCAACGACAAGCGTCTGAAGGGGTTGAAAGGCGTGGAGCATTACGAGGAAAACGGACTCTACAAATATACCTACGGTGCATCGTCGGATTATAACAGGATGGTGCGCACGCGGCGCTCCGTGCTCGGAAAGTTCAAGCAGGCTTTTATCGTCGCCTTCAAGGACGGCCGGAAGATGGACATCAACCAAGCCATCCGTGAATTCAAGGAAAACAGATAACCCCATTTGAGAATCAATCAAAAGCATATAGTATGAAGTATTTTACCAAAGAAGTCAGAATAGGTATTGCGGCCATCATGGCCCTTTGTGTATTGATATACGGTATCAATTACCTGAAAGGTATCCACCTGTTCAAGCCGTCGAGCTATTTCTATGTCAAGTTTCAGAATATCAACGGGCTGACCAAGTCCAGTCCTGTCTATGCCGACGGATTCCGGGTGGGCATCGTCCGCGAGTTGTACTATGACTACGACCGCCCCGGCAATGTGGTGGCCGAGATTGACGTGGAGCCCGACCTGCGCATTCCGAAGGGCAGTTCGGCCGAACTGGCCGCCGAAATGTTGGGAGGCGTCCGTATGAATCTCCTGTTGGCTAATAATCCTCGCGAAAAGTACCAGGCCGGCGACACCATCCCCGGCGGGCTGAACAGTGGTATGATGGGTGAAGTAGGGGAGCTGGTGCCCCAACTGAAGCAGATGTTGCCTAAGCTGGATTCCATCATGGCTTCCTTGAACACCCTCCTGGCCGATCCGGCTATCCCCGCTACCTTGCACAACATCGAGAACCTGACCGCCAATCTTTCCGCCACCAGCGGCCAGCTCCAGACGCTGATGGCTCATGACATTCCTCAGCTGACCGGCAAGCTGAACACCATCGGTGATAATTTTGTCACCATCTCCGGCAACCTGAAAGAAATTGATTATGCCGCTGCCATGCAAAAGGTGGATTCCACGCTGGCTAACGTAAAAATGATTACAGACAAGCTGGGACGCAAGGACAATACGGTGGGTCTTTTGCTGAACGATCCTACCTTATACAACAACCTGAATGCCACTACGGCCAACGCCGCTAGCCTGCTGGAAGACCTGCGGTTACATCCGAAACGCTACGTCCACTTCTCGCTCTTTGGCAAGAAAGATAAGTAACGGAAAAAGGGCTTATATAGATTTTATCTAAATAAGCAGCACTCCCGGACGGGGCAGCCAAAGCGTATACAACAGGACGATATACAGCAAGAAAAACCTTTCTCCGCCTTTGCCCCGACAGGACGAAATGCGGGTGACGGTTGCTTATAATTCGTTGTTTGACAAGAAGTTGCAAACACACAATAGCCCCTTGGACGGGGCTATTTTTATGGGATTTCATAAGTGTCTGAAACTAAATATCTTATTGTTTATCTAAAATAAGCAAGAAAAAAGCGATTTGTTTTTCTCGAATAAGATTCCGAATTTTGCAGAGCGTAGAAGTTAGACCTTATCTATTAAAGTAGTTGTAGTTGTTATGAGTGGTATAGATTATGTGACGCTTTGGAACCGTTGTCTCCAGATTATACGGGACAATGTTCCTCCGCAGGCATACAAGACGTGGTTCCTACCCATCAAGCCTTTGAAATATGAGGACAAGACGCTGGTTCTGCAGGTGCCGAGCCAGTTCTTCTATGAGTTCTTGGAAGAGCAGTTCATCGACCTGCTCCGCCAGTCCATATATAAGGTGTTCGGCGAAGGAAGCAAGTTGATGTACAACGTGATGGTAGTCAACAATCCGCCCACGACGGTGCCTTTGCCTCCTCATGCCGCCCACTCTACCACCGCTCCTGCCAAGCCCGAGGTCAAGGACGTGCCTCGCCAGCCTTTGGTGAACGAATTGGATTCGCACCTGAAGGGTGACTATAACTTTGAGACTTTTATAGAAGGAGAAAGCAACAAACTCTCACGCAGCGTGGCCGAGGCCGTGGCGCTCAATCCGGCCAAAACCATTTTCAATCCGTTGTTCATCTATGGCGCATCGGGTGTGGGAAAGACGCACCTGGTCAATGCCATCGGTACCAAGATCAAGGAACTGTATCCGGAGAAACGGGTGTTGTATGTGTCTGCCCATCTCTTCCAGGTGCAATACACGGACTCTGTGCGCAATAATACGGTCAATGACTTCATCAATTTCTATCAGACTATTGATGTGCTCATCATTGATGACACACAGGAGTTTGCCGGCGTGACCAAGACGCAGAACACCTTTTTCCACATCTTCAACCACCTGCATCAGAATGGCAAGCAGCTCATCCTGACGTCAGACCGTCCGCCAGTGTTGCTTCAGGGGGTGGAAGAGCGGCTTATCACCCGTTTCAAATGGGGTATGGTGGCCGAACTGGAGAAACCTACTGTGGAACTGCGCCGCGACATACTGCGTAATAAAATCCGTCGCGACGGGCTTCAGTTCCCTTCTGAAGTGGTGGATTACATTGCTGAGAATGTGAGCGACAGTGTCCGCGATCTGGAGGGCATCATCATTTCCATTATGGCCCACGCAACCATCTATAACCGGGATGTCGACTTGGAACTGGCCCAGCGTATCGTGAAGAAAGTGACGCATAATGAGAACAAGCCTGTCACCGTGGATGACATCATCCGGGCGGTATGCACGCACTATGGCCTGGAACCTGCCGCTATTCATACCAAGTCGCGCAAGCGTGATGTAGTGCAGGCCCGTCAGGTGGCCATGTACCTGGCTAAGACTTATACGGATCTGTCCACAGCCAAAATCGGCAATCTGATCGGTAACCGGGATCATGCCACCGTACTCCATGCGTGCAAGACTATCAAGGCCTTGAGGGAAGTGGACAAGGCTTTTCAGGTGGAAATGGATGAGATTCAGGCGGAGTTGAAGAACTGAGAATAGTGATTAGCGATAAGTGATTAGTGATTAGTAGCGGTTTAGTTGTTTACTCCTCACTAATCATTTAACACGGGTACTAACCACTCATCGCTATCCACTAACCACTCATTCAGAATCCCTGTTTCCGCATGGTTTCTATCATAAGTTTCGACATGGCTTCCGCATCTTCCTTTGTATAACGCACGTCGGTGAATACTTGGGCCAAGGTTTCCTTGTCGTTCTCCAAAATGAATTGTTTGTTTTCCGGAAGCGATTCCTTATAGGCATACAAGCGGTCTATGTCTTCTTTCGTATAGTCGTGATAGGTCTCACTGTGGACGATGGCCTCCAGGGGCAGACGGTCCACTTGGGCGGGATGCTCGGCGGGCCAGCCTACGGTTACGGTGGCAATGGGGAATACCAGTTCGGGCAATTCCAGGGCTTCGATGATCTGGTCCGGGTTGTAAGTGGTGGTTCCCAGATAGCAGATGCCTAACCCTTTTTCTTCGGCAGCCACACAGAAAGTCTGTGCCGCGAGCAGGGCATCAATGGCACCGGTCACAAACCACTCCAGATTGCCGTAACCGGGATGTGCCTGACGCTCCTCGCACCAGCGGGTAAAGCGGTGCAAGTCGATGCAGAACGTGAGTACCACGGGGGCTTCCTCCACCATCGGTTGGTGGAAATGGGCGGGAGCCAGTCGGGCTTTGCGGGCTGCGTCGCGGGTCACCACCACACTATAAGCCTGCATATTCCCTACGGTGGAAGCACGGAATGCAGATTCAAATAAATCATTTAACAAATCGTTGGAAATATCCTTGGGCTGGTATTTCCGGATAGTCCTTCTTTGCTTTAAACTTTCCATCTGTTTCTTTTTTCGGCAAATATAGGAAAAGAAAATAATATGCGGTCATCCCGAGGTCGAAAAAGTTTTCAACCGCAGGGGCTTTTTTAGGTTTCCTCTATGCTGCTAAGAGTGAGTGACTTTCCCGTTTTGGAAAACTTTCTCTCTTGTGGTGGATTGTAAATGATTGATAGATAGTGTGATGTGTCGGGAAAACGGAAAACTTTCCAAGTGCGTCGGAAAAACAATCGGTTTTTCTTTGCCATGTGGGAAAACATTCATAGCTTTGCAGGGACATTCGTAAACAACAAACGCAACTTCTACAGAAAAAACTTTATTCGTTAACATACAATGGAACAAAACAGCGTGGAAAAGAAAACGTATTCCTATGATGAGGCTTTTGAAGAATCTTTACGATACTTCCAAGGCGATGAACTTGCCGCAAGGGTTTGGGTCAACAAATATGCGGTCAAGGACTCTTTCGGGAACATCTATGAGAAGTCTCCGGAGGACATGCACTGGCGCATAGCCAATGAGGTGGCGCGCATTGAGGCCAAGTATCCCAATCCCCTGTCGGCGGAGGAGCTGTTCGGCCTGTTGGACCATTTCCGTTACATCGTGCCCCAAGGCAGCCCGATGACCGGCATCGGCAACAATCATCAGGTGGCTTCCCTCTCCAACTGCTTCGTGATTGGCATTGACGGACAGGCTGATTCCTATGGAGCCATCTTCAAGATTGACGAAGAGCAGGTCCAGTTGATGAAGCGTCGCGGAGGCGTGGGCCACGACCTGTCCCATATCCGCCCGAAAGGTTCGCCGGTGAAGAACTCGGCGCTGACTTCTACCGGGTTGGTTCCCTTCATGGAGCGCTATTCCAATTCCACCCGCGAAGTGGCGCAGGACGGACGCCGGGGTGCGCTGATGCTGAGTGTATCCATCAAGCATCCCGATGCTGAGGCTTTCATCGACGCCAAGATGACGGAAGGCAAGGTGACGGGAGCCAATGTCTCTGTCAAACTGGATGATGCCTTCATGCGGGCCGCCACGGAAGACAGACCCTACGTGCAACAATACCCGATCGACGCGGAGCATCCCCTGGTAGAGAAGGAAATCAGCGCCTCGATGTTGTGGAAGAAAATCATTCACAATGCCTGGAAGTCGGCCGAGCCGGGCGTGCTCTTCTGGGACACCATCTTGCGCGAGTCCGTGCCCGATTGTTATGCCGACTTGGGCTATCGTACGGTATCCACCAATCCTTGTGGCGAGATTCCCCTTTGTCCGTATGATTCCTGCCGCCTGCTGGCCATCAACCTCTATTCGTATGTGGTGAATCCTTTCAAACCGGACGCGTATTTTGACTTCGAACTGTTCAAGAAGCACGTGGCCCTGGCACAGCGCATCATGGATGACATTATCGACCTGGAACTGGAGAAGATTGAACGCATCCAGGAGAAGATTGATTCGGACCCGGAGTGTGAGGACGTGAAGCATACGGAGCGTACGCTGTGGGAGAAAATCTACAGAAAGAGCGGACAAGGCCGGCGTACGGGCGTAGGCATTACTGCCGAAGGCGACATGTTGGCCGCCATGGGCCTGCGCTATGGCACGGAGGAGGCTACCTCTTTCTCCGAACAGGTGCACCGCACGATTGCTCTTGAGGCCTATCGTTCGTCGGTGCAAATGGCCAAGGAGCGCGGCGCTTTTGAGATTTATGACACCGAGCGCGAAAAGAACAACCCCTTCATCAACCGCCTGCGCGAGGCCGACCCCGGACTCTATGAGGACATGAAGAAGTATGGCCGGCGCAACATTGCCTGCCTGACCATCGCGCCCACCGGCACCACCAGCCTGATGACGCAGACCACTTCGGGCATCGAACCCGTCTTCTTGCCCGTCTACAAGCGTCGCCGCAAGGTGAATCCCAATGACACGAACGTACACATCGACTTCGTGGACGAGACGGGGGACGCCTTCGAGGAATATATCGTGTTCCATCCCAAGTTTGTCACCTGGATGGAGGCACAGGGACTGAACCCTGCCCGTAAATATACGCAGGAGGAGATTGACGGCCTGGTGAAGCAGTCACCTTATTATAAGGCTACATCCAACGATGTGGATTGGCTGATGAAGGTGAAGATGCAGGGGCGCATCCAGAAATGGGTGGACCACTCCATCAGTGTCACCATCAACCTGCCGCACGATGTGGACGAGGACCTGGTGAACCGTCTCTACGTGGAGGCATGGCGTTCGGGATGCAAGGGCTGTACGGTCTATCGCGACGGCTCCCGTTCGGGCGTGTTGCTTTCCACCAAGAGCGACAAGAAGGACGAGATGCCGCCCTGCAAGCCGCCTACGATTGTGGAGACCCGTCCGAAGGTGCTGGAGGCCGATGTGGTCCGTTTCCAGAACAACAAGGAGAAGTGGGTGGCTTTTGTCGGCCTGCTGAACGGGCATCCTTACGAAATCTTCACCGGCGTGCTGGATGACGAGGAAGGCATCGTCCTGCCCAAGAGCGTCACCACGGGCCACATCATCAAGAACTATGATGAAGACGGGCGCAAGCACTACGACTTCCAGTTCGAGAACAAGCGCGGCTACAAGGTCACCATCGAGGGCCTGTCCGAGAAGTTCAACAAGGAATATTGGAATTACGCCAAGCTCATTTCCGGCGTGCTGCGCTATCGCATGCCCATCGAGCAGGTCATCAAGCTGGTCAGCTCGCTGCAGCTGGATAACGAGAGCATCAACACGTGGAAGAACGGCGTGGAGCGTGCCCTGAAGAAATACGTTTCCGACGGCACCGAACTGAAGGGTCAGAAGTGTCCCAACTGCGGCAACGAGACCCTGGTCTATCAGGAAGGTTGTCTCATCTGTAAGACCTGCGGCGCGTCACGATGCGGATAAGTCACGGTTATATCCTGCTGAAAGACCTGCGCTTCCAGGCCCGTCACGGCGTGGGAGCGCAGGAAACCCTGGTGGGCAATGAGTTCACCGTGAATCTCCGCCTGCGGACGGACTTGACGAAGGCTGTGCGGACGGACGACGTGGCGGACACGCTCAGCTATGCCGATGTGTTCGAGGCTGTGCGGGATGAGATGTCGCGGCCCTCGCAGTTGCTGGAGCATGTGGCCGGACGCATTGCCCGGCGGCTTTTCCAGGACTTCCCGGCCTTGGACGCGATAGAGCTGAAGCTGATGAAACGCAATCCGCCGATGGGGGCGGATATTGACAGTGCGGGCGTGGAACTGTGGGTTCAAAGGGAACCTTCGGCCAGTTAGCCTGGGAATAAAATGGCCTATGCTTCAACCGACATAGAGCAAGGATAAATGGCAAGGTAAGTTACTTACTTACTTATGTATAAAAAGGCGCGTCTGTAAGAAAACATTCATTTTCCTACAGACGCGCCTTTATTTAGTTTTTATATGATAGGAGTTAAGAAGCTAATGAGTTATCACTCCGCTTTGCTCCGTTAGGAGTTAAGCCGATAGCAAGTCAATGAGCCGAATACACAGAAGGTATTGGCTTAACTCCTTAACTTCTTAACTCCTTAACTCCTTAACTCCGTATCAGTACGACCGAGCGAAGATGACCCGGCAGGGCGAGGGCTTGCCCGTCACCATGCACCGTCCCGGCTCCTTGTCACCCGGCAGGTAAGAGTCGAAGGGGATGCAGCGGATGGTTGCCTTGGTCTCTTCCTTGATGCGTTCTTCGGTCTCGGTGGTGCCGTCCCAATGGGCCAGGATAAAGCCGCCTTCCTCGATCTTCTCCTTGAACTCGTCGTAGGTGTCCACGCTGGTGATGCGGGCGTTGCGGTAGTTCAGCGCCTTCTGGTAAATGTTCTTCTGGATGTCTTCCAGCAGGTCCTTGACATATTGCTCGATGCCGTCGCACGTGCGGGTTTCCTTCTCCAGCGTGTCGCGGCGCATCACCTCGATGGTGTTGTTCTCCAAGTCACGGCCACCCATGACGAGACGTACGGGCACACCCTTCACCTCGTAGTCCGCAAACTTGAAGCCCGGACGCTTGTTGTCGGCATTGTCATATTTCACGCTGATGCCCAGCTCTTTGAGGCGGCTGACGATGCCGGCCACCTTTTCGTCAATCTGGTGCAGTTGCTCCTGGCTCTTGTAGATGGGCACGATGACCACCTGGATGGGAGCGAGGTGGGGCGGGAGCACCAGGCCGTTGTCGTCGGAATGGGTCATGATGAGGGCACCCATCAGGCGGGTGGATACGCCCCAGGAGGTAGCCCATACATATTCCAGCTGGTTGTCCTTGTTGACGAATTGTACGTTGAAGGCCTTGGCAAAGTTCTGGCCCAGGAAGTGCGACGTGCCGCTCTGCAGGGCTTTGCCGTCCTGCATCATGGCCTCGATGGTATAGGTGTTCAGCGCGCCGGCAAAGCGTTCGTTGGCCGACTTGACACCCTTGATGACGGGCACGGCCATGTACTTCTCGGCAAAGTCCGCGTAGACATTCAGCATCTTGACGGCTTCAGCCTCTGCTTCCTCCTTCGTGGCATGGGCCGTGTGGCCTTCCTGCCACAGGAATTCAGCCGTACGCAGGAAGAGGCGGGTACGCATTTCCCAGCGGAACACGTTGGCCCATTGGTTGACCAGGATGGGCAGGTCGCGGTAGGAGTTGATCCAGTTCTTGTACGTATTCCAGATGATGGTTTCCGAAGTGGGGCGGATGATCAGTTCCTCCTCCAGTTTGGCCTCGGGGTCTACCACTACGCCTCCGCCGTTGGGGTCATTCTTCAGGCGATAGTGGGTGACGACGGCACATTCCTTGGCAAATCCTTCCACATGTTCTGCCTCGCGGCTGAGGAAGGATTTCGGGATGAGCAGGGGGAAATAGGCATTGACATGGCCCGTTTCCTTGAACATGTCATCCAGCTGGCGCTGCATTTTCTCCCAGATGGCATATCCGTAGGGCTTTATCACCATACAGCCGCGTACGGCGGACTGTTCGGCCAGGTCGGATTTCACCACCAGTTCGTTGTACCATTGCGAGTAGTTCTCGCTACGCTTGGTAAGATTCTTTAATTCTACTGCCATTGTTATTTCTTATTTATAAGTAAGTCACAAGAATTAAATGATAATTTAGCGGTGTGATTCTTTAGACGCAGATGACGCGGATGACGCAGATTCATTTTCTTTATTGACTGATTATCCGTTATCAAAGATTATAGATCAGCGGCATCAGCGTCATCTGCGTCTAAAGAATTAAATTCCTA
>DWZE01000015.1 GCA_019118325.1 Candidatus Bacteroides intestinavium | reverse complement strand
GCCATCTCCAGGGCCTGCACCAGTTTGTAGCGGGTGTCGCGTGGCATGATAATCTCGTCGATGTAGCCGCGTTCGGCCGCACGGTAGGGGTTGTTGAACTTTTCTTCGTACTCCTGGATGATGCCTGCCTTCTCTTCGGCGGATGCCTTGCGGTAGAGGATGTTCACCGCTCCCTCGGCCCCCATCACGGCAATCTGCGCCTGCGGATAGGCCAGGTTGACGTCAGCGCCCGTAGGCTTGCTGGACATCACGATGTAGGCGCCTCCGTAGGCCTTGCGGGTGATGAGCGTAATCTTGGGCACGGTGGCCTCGGCATAGGCATAGACAATCTTGGCGCCGTGGCGGATGATGCCATTGTGCTCCTGCACGGTGCCGGGCAAGAAGCCGGGCACGTCTTCGAACGTAATAATAGGTATGTTGAAGCAGTCGCAGAAGCGGATGAAACGGGCGGCCTTGTCGCTGGCATCGATGTCCAGGACACCTGCCAGGTAGGCGGGCTGGTTGGCCACGATGCCCACGGAGCGACCGTTCAGACGGCCGAAGCCGATGACGACGTTCTTGGCAAAGTGGGGCATGACCTCGAAGAAGTACTGGTTGTCCAGCACCGGCTCGATGATGTCCTTGATGTCATAGGGCAGGTTCGGGTCTTCGGGGATGACGGTCTGGAGGGCTTCCGTCTGGCGATGGATGTCGTCCGTGCAGGGGACGAAAGGCGCATCCTCCATATTGTTGGAGGGCAGGAAGCTGAGGAGCTCGCGGATGGTCATCATCGTCTCCTCTTCGTTGTTGCACATGAAGTGGGTGACACCGCTCTTCGAGCTATGCGTGTAGGCGCCGCCCAGTTCTTCTTTGTCCACCACCTCGTTGGTGACGGTCTTCACCACATCCGGGCCGGTGATGAACATGTGGCTCTGCTCCTTCACCATGAAGATGAAGTCGGTCAGCGCGGGCGAATAGCAGGCGCCGCCGGCGCAGGGGCCGAGAATGGCAGAGATTTGCGGGATGACACCCGAAGCGATGGTATTCTGATAGAAGATGGAAGCATAACCTTCGAGGCTGTTCACGCCTTCCTGGATGCGGGCACCGCCCGAGTCGTTCAGGGCGATGATGGGTGCGCCGTTCTTCAGGGCCAGTTCCTGCACCTTGACAATCTTGGCGGCGTTGGTCTCGCTCAGCGAACCTCCATGTGCCGTGAAGTCATAGGCATAGACAAAGACCAGACGGCCGTCTATCTTGCCATAACCCGTCACCATGCCGTCGCCGGGGATTTGCTTCTTCTCCATGCCGAAGTTGGTGCAACGGTGATTGACGAACTTGTCCAGCTCATTGAACGTGCCCTTGTCCAGCAGCAGTTCGATGCGCTCGCGGGCGGTCATCTTGCCCATGGTGTGCTGCTTCTCTATCTTGTCCACGCCGCCGCCCAGGGAGGCGCGTTTGTCCAGTTCTTCAAACTGGCTGTATATTTCTTCTCTATTCATAGTTAATCTTCCTCCTTGATTATTTCCAGTTCAATCAGCGTCTGGTTGGCATTGACCGCCTCGCCTTCGGAGACGAGGATGTTCCGCACGACGCAGTCGGCGCTGACCTTGTAGTTGCTCTGCATCTTCATGGCCTCGAGCACGATGGCGATGTCGCCGGCAGCCAGTCGGTCGCCCACCTTGACGGGGATGCTGACCACCTTGCCGGGCATGGGGGCCACGATTTTGTTGTCCTGCTTCTCGTCGGCTCCCTTGCGGGTGTGCAGATACTTGGCCTGCGTGTCCACGATGTCCACGTGGAAGGAGCGCGTCAGGATATTGACATCATAGTTCTTGCCTCCCTCTCCGCGCACCAGGCCGGCGTTGAATGAATTGCCGTTGTGCAGGATGGAGCAGTTACCGTTCTCGGCCATCACGATGTCCACCTCGTAGGGTTGGCCGTCGATGGTGAGTTGCACCTTGTTGCCTTCTTTGCTGACCAGCGTGACGTCGGCCACGCGGTCGCCGATATGTATTTCCATATTAATATGATATTCGTTTTACATACTTTTGCCTTGGTCCAGCCAAAGCACCGCCTTGGTCCAGCCAAAGCAATGCCTTGGTCCAGACATGGCATTGCCAATGTCCAGAGGTGGCATTGCCAACGTCCAGAGGTGGCATTCTATATCCTCAGCACTCCCTTTTGCAGGCCGAACTCGCGCCAGCGGCTGATGGGGCGTGCGTCCGGCAACTGGGTGGAAGCGTTTTCCTCCAGGTTCACCAAGTAGTCCATGTAGGCGGCTATCATGGCGATGTTCTCCAGTTCCTCGTTGTGCGTGTTGTTGCGCACCAGCATCTTGGCGTTCTTGGCGATGAAAAGCGTGTTGTATTCGCCGCGCACGAAGTCGGGCACGTGCATGATGCGCTTCAGATAGGCCAGGTTGGTCTTCAGCCCCGTAATCTTATACTCGTAGAGCACGCGGCGCATACGCTCGATGGCATACTGGCGCGTGGTGGCCCAGACGATGAGCTTGCCGATCATGGGGTCGTAGTAGATGGGGATTTCGTAACCCTCGTAGACGTAGCTGTCGATGCGGACGCCGATGCCGTTCGGCTCGGTCAGCTGCTTGATGATGCCGGGCGAGGGCATGAAGTTGTTCTCCGTGTCCTCGGCACAGATGCGGCATTCGATGGCGTGGCCGCGCTGGAAGAGCTCTTCCTGATGCAAGTGCAGCACTTCGTCGTTGGCGATGCGGATCTGCTCCTTCACCAGGTCCACGCCCATCACTTCCTCCGTGATGGGATGCTCCACTTGCAGGCGGGTATTCATTTCGAGGAAATAGAAGTGACGGTGCTTGTCCACCAGGAACTCGATGGTGCCCGCGCCGCTGTAGTTCACCGCCTTGGCTGCGGCCACGGCCTTTTCACCCATTTCGCGGCGCAGCTCCGGCGTCAGGAAGGGCGAGGGGCTTTCCTCCACAATCTTCTGGTTACGCCTTTGCACGGAGCATTCGCGGTCGAAGAGGTGGATGACGTTGCCGTGGTTGTCGCCCAGGATTTGGAATTCGATGTGGTGCGGCTCCTCCACGAACTTCTCCAGGTAGACGGTGTCGTCGCCGAAGGAAGACATGGATTCGGAGCGGGCGGTGTTGTAGGCCTCGGCCACTTCGTCCTCGCTGTGGATGAGGCGCATGCCCTTGCCTCCGCCGCCCATCGAGGCTTTCAGCATCACGGGATAGCCGATCTCGTTGCAGATGCGCACGGCTTCTTCCACGCTTTGCAGCGGCTGCTCCGTGCCGGGCACTACGGGCACACCGGCGGCAATCATGCGCTTGCGGGCAGCAATCTTGTCGCCCATGGCCTCCATCGTCTCGGGTGCCGGGCCGATGAAGATGATGCCTTCCTCACGGCACCTCCTTGCAAAGTCGGCATTCTCCGACAAGAATCCGTAGCCCGGATGGATGGCATCAGCACCGCAACGCTTGGCCACGGCAATCACTTTTTCGATGTTCAGATAACTTTCCTTTGCCACGGCCGGGCCGATGCAATAGGCTTCGTCAGCATACGATACGTGGTGCGACGTGCGGTCGGCTTCAGAGAAGATGGCCACGCTCAGTATCCCCATCTCGCGACAGGAACGCATCACGCGCACTGCAATCTCGCCCCGGTTGGCAATCAATACTTTCTTGATCATATTTCAAATCTGTTTTGGTTCTGTGCCGCCTTCCTAATCCCACGAGTAAAGGCGGTCGTTTCTTTGTCTCATACAGGCAGGTCTTCTGACTGACTCCTAATCTTGAGGCCTTCCCGATGCTTTCTCCCAAGAAGGAAGGACATCAGTGGCAAGCAGTGTCACGATATTGGCAGAGCTTCACAGCAGCGGGACTGTCCGGGAGTTACACCCGGTTCCCTTTTAATCCGGAAGGCGGAAAGCTGTCCGGAACCTGTTTGCGGTGCAAAAGTAATACTTATTATTTATATAGAACCTAATTTTGCACACTTTTTAGCTGCCTGTGCAAGGAGAAAATGCATGCCTTAATAAAAAAGGCAGGAACTAATCTGCTGTTCCTGCCCTCTTTACATACATCCTTACGTGTATTCTATGCGTTTATTACTATTTTACAAAGCTGATGCTTGCTGAGCAAGCAATTTCTGAAGTTTGCCATTCAATAACTGGCACATGGCACCGTTTCTCATAGCCTGATAGCGCTTGATACGGTACTGCAATTTCAAAATCTCATTCACGTTTTTTTCCATAATCGTCTTGGTTTGTGCTCCCGCGTTTCGGGAGCGGTTAAACATCTTGTTATCCTGTACTTTTTTCTTTTGACGTTGCAAAGATAAGCATTATTTGCGAGAAACATGTTGTACAACATAAAAAAAGCGCGTTTTTTTTGCTTTTTTAGCCTAAGAGCCCGTTTTTGACAGGTAGATATTACAATTATGTAAAGATAATGCGTATATTTGTCCCACTTACTAATACCCCAATTATTTATGAAACAATTTATCCCCCTATGCCTAGGGCTGTGCCTGGCATTTTTAGTGTGTGCTTGCGGCGGTAATTCCCATTTCATTACCGACGAATCCTATCGTGCCCGCGTGGAGCAAGACTTCGCGCAAAAGAAATCGTTGATACCCAACGACGAACTGTTTGCCGTGTTCGACACGGAGCTGATCACCTACGAGCGCGAGGCGCTGGAGTTTCTCTACGCCTACATGCCTCTGCCGGACATCGCCGACTTCCCGGGCGAGTTCCACCTGGCCAACGTGCGTGCTTCACTGCGCGCCGCCGAGGAAATGCCTTGGGGAAAGATGGTTCCAGAAGACCTTTTCCGGCATTTTGTCCTGCCCACGCGCATCAATAATGAGAAACTGGACAGCGCGCGTTTTGTCTTCTACGCAGAACTGAAAGACCGCGTAAAGAACCTCTCCATGACCGACGCCATCCTCGAAGTGAACCACTGGTGCCACGAGAAAGTGGTCTACCAGCCTACGGACGGACGCACCAGCTCTCCCCTCTCGACGGTGCGCACGGCCTACGGACGTTGCGGCGAGGAATCCACCTTCCTGGTGACCGCCCTCCGCTCGGTTGGCATCCCGGCACGCCAAGTCTACACGCCCCGCTGGGCACATACCGACGATAACCACGCTTGGGTAGAAGCCTGGGCCGACGGAGAATGGCACTTCCTGGGTGCCTGCGAGCCCGAGCCGGTGCTCGACCTGGGCTGGTTCAACGCCCCGGCCAGCCGTGGTATGCTGATGCACACGGACGTGTTCGGCCGCTACAACGGACCTGAAGAAATCATGTCCGAGAACCCCAACCTCACCGAAATCAACATCACGGAGAATTACGCGCCCATAGCCTCCGCCAAGGTATTGGTGACCGACGCAGAGGGCAATCCCGTAGCGGATGCGTGCGTGGAATTCAAGATTTACAACTATGGCGAATTCTACACCGTAGGCACCAAGTACACCGCTGCCGACGGCACGTGCAGCCTGAGCGCCGGTCTGGGCGATATGCTGGCCTGGGCATCGAAAGACGGACGCTTCGGCTTTGCCAAAATATCGTTCGGCAAGCAGCAGGAACTGACCGTGAAACTGGATAAGCAGGAAGGAGACCTCTTTGCAGAAGACATAGACATCGTGCCGCCGGTGGAGAATGCCCACCTGCCCGAGGTGACACCCGAACAACGAGCCGAAAACGACCGCCGTATGCTGCAGGAAGACTCCATACGCAACGCCTACACGGCTACATTCTTCCACGATGACAAGGCACGCGAGTTTGTCGCCACGCTCACCGGACTGAAACCGGAAGAGGCCGACCTGGCTGCCAAATACTTGGTGCAGTCATGCGGCAATCATGAAACCCTCACCCGCTTCCTCACCATGGCCTCCAACGAAGGAAAAACCTCGCTGGCCGTAAGCCTGCTGGGAAGGAACTCGCTTTCCGCCAAGGACCTGCGAGACATCAGTTACGATGTGTTGTTGGACAATTTCCTGAACACCCCCGACGTGAAGACCGACCGCTACATCAGCGACCTGCTGAGTCCGCGCGTGTCCATCGAAGGCCTGGTGCCTTACAAGGCTTTCTTCCAGACCACCATCAACGGCGACCTGGCCGATACTTTCCGCCAACAGCCTCAACGACTGGTGGAATGGTGCAAGGACTCCATTGCCATCCATGACGAACTGAACACGCAGGGGATGCCCATGTCGCCCATCGGCGTATGGAAAGCACGCGTGGCCGACCGCCTCTCGCGCGACGTATTCTTCGTATCCGTAGCCCGCAGCCTGGGCATCCCGGCTTGGAAAGACGAGGTGACGGGTAAGGTGCGTTACCAAGACCTCGCCGGCCGTGACGGCAAGAAGAACGGAACCATCTACGACGTGGACTTCGAACAAGGCTCCGCACAAGAAGTTCCGCCCACAGGCCTGCTGTCCGCCACTTACAAGCCGACACCCGTATTGGACGACCCCAAGTATTACTCCCACTTCTCCATGTCCAAGTGTGTGGACGGCCGGCTGCAGTTGCAGAACTACGATGAGAATTCAGCCGTGTGGTCCACTTTGCTGAAGACCCCGCGCGCCGTTCCCGAAGGCTACTACGTGATGGTGACCGGCACACGACTGGCCAATGGCGGCGTGCTGGCCCACATCAGCTCGTTCAACATCGAGGCAGGCAAGCCCACCCGCATTCCGTTGCAGATGCGCGAGAGCAAGGACGAAATCCAAGTCATCGGTAACTTCAATGCCGAGACACTCTTCACGCCTCTGGACGGCGGGAAGCCCGCAGCAGAACCCATGAGCTTCCTGGCAGCCTGCGGACGCGGCTACTACGTGGTGGGCATCCTCGGTCCGGGACAAGAACCCACGAACCACGCCCTGAAGGATATTGCGAAACTGAACAAAGACCTGGAGGCCTGGGGCCGCAAGATGGTGCTGCTCTTCCCCGACGAGGCACAATACCAGAAGTATCATGAGAAAGACTTCCCCGGCCTGCCGAACACGATCATCTATGGTTTCGACACGCACGAAGCTGCCACGCAGATTGCCAGTGAAATGAAGTTGCGCAACAAGAGTTCGTTGCCCATCTTCATCATCACTGACACCTTCAACCGCGTAGTGTTCGTATCCCAAGGCTACACCATCGGCCTGGGCGAACAACTGATGCGCACCATCAGAGGCTTGTAAGCGCAGCGATGGTATCGGCCACGCGGCGGGCCGTAGTCACCGGGCGGGCGTACTCGGAAATGTGTACGGTCCCGCCCATGGAAACGGCCTCATTGCGATACTGCATGCCGCTGACCACTTCCTCACGAGCCGAGAAATGAAACTCGTGAATGCCCGTTTCCCCCGCGATGCGGGCAATATTCTTCTCATTCACCCCACAGCCGGCGAGCAAGATGATACGCTCGCCGGCTTTTTCTTGCAACTCGCGCAAAAGGGGAATGCCCTGCTCGGCGGTAGGTTGCTGGCCGGAAGTCAGGATGCGGTTGCAGCCCAGGGCGATAATCTCTTCCAAGGCCTGCAAAGGACGGCGGCACACGTCAAACGCACGGTGAAAAGTGACAGACATACCTTCCGAAGCCTCCATCAGACGCTCCATCAGCGGGAGGTCCACATCACCCTCGGGTGTCAGACAACCGAACACCACGCCGTCGGCACCCAACCGGCGGGCATTCTCTACGTCCTGCAACATGATGCGCTGCTCCAGCGGCGAATAAAGGAAATCACCGCCACGGGGACGGATGATGACGTGCAGACGCGTATCCTTCAGCAACTCGCGGGCCGTGGCAATGTCTCCGAAAGAGGGAGTTGTTCCGCCTTCGGGAATACCCGCACAAAGTTCCACACGATTGGCTCCACCGGTTTGGGCAGCCAGACAACTCTCCACGGAGTTGGCACAGACTTCAAACAAATACTTTTCCATATACAAAGGGATTTTAGGGTAAGTGAATAAAAACAGGCGCGGATTGCACGGATTTACGCGGAGGGTTCTATACCCTCGCCGTACAATCCGCGTAATCCGCGCCTATATATATTATAATGATAGCCGTTATTTCGCGTAGCTCACCGCCCGTGTCTCGCGGATGACAGTAATCTTCACCTGTCCGGGATAGGTCATCTCGTCCTGGATCTTCTTGGCAATCTCCGTAGACAGATTCTCGGTCTGCTTGTCGTCAATCTTGTCGGCACCGACAATGACACGCAACTCGCGGCCGGCCTGAATGGCATACGTCTTGGTAACTCCCGGATAGGACATGGCCAGCTGCTCCAAGTCATTGAGGCGCTTGATGTAGGCCTCCACGATTTCGCGACGGGCACCGGGACGGGCACCGGAGATGGCATCACACACTTGAACGATGGGTGCCAGCAGGCTGGTCATCTCAACCTCGTCGTGGTGGGCGCCGATGGCGTTGCAGATGTCCGGCTTTTCCTTGAACTTCTCAGCCAGCTTCATACCATAGAGGGCGTGCGGCAACTCCGGTTCTTCGTCGGGCACCTTGCCGATGTCGTGCAACAGACCGGCACGCTTGGCCTTCTTGGGATTCAGCCCCAGTTCGGAGGCCATCACGGCACAGAGGTTGGCCGTCTCGCGGGCATGCTGCAAGAGGTTCTGGCCGTAAGAAGAGCGATATTTCATCTTACCGATGATACGAATCAGTTCGGGATGCAGGCCGTGGATGCCCAGGTCGATGGTAGTGCGCTTGCCGGTCTCGACAATCTCGTCCTCCACCTGCTTGCGGACCTTGGCCACCACCTCCTCGATGCGGGCCGGATGAATGCGTCCGTCCGTCACCAGCTGATGCAGGGCCAGGCGAGCAATCTCGCGGCGCACGGGGTCGAAAGCGGAGAGTACAATGGCTTCCGGCGTATCATCCACCACGATTTCCACCCCTGTGGCAGCCTCGAGGGCACGGATGTTACGGCCTTCACGACCGATGATGCGGCCCTTGATTTCGTCCGACTCGATGTGGAACACGGTGACGGAGTTCTCGATAGCCGTCTCCGTAGCTACCCGCTGGATGGTCTGGATGACGATGCGCTTGGCCTCTTTGTTGGCGGTCATCTTGGCATCGTCCATGATGTCGTTGATGTAGGACTGGGCTTCGGTTTTGGCTTCCTCCTTCAAGGATTCCACCATGCGCTCCTTGGCTTCTTCGGCAGACAGCCCAGAGATAGCCTCCAGCTTCTCGATTTCCTGACGCTGCAGGTGGTCCAGTTCTTCTTTCTTCTTGTCAATCACTTCCAGTTGCGCCTCCAGATTGGCCTTGATGGCCTCAGCCTCCTGCTTCTTGCGTTGCAACTCCTCCTGGCGCTGGGTCAGCACCATCTCGCGCTGCTTCAGTTTGTTCTCCGCCTGCTGGATTTTCTGGTTACGGGCGGCCACTTCCTTCTCCAGGTCCGCCTTTTTGTTCAAGAATTTCTCCTTTACCTCCAGCAGCTTGTTCTTCTTCATGACTTCGGCTTCGTTCTCTGCTTCCTTCAGGATTTCTTCGTACTTGGACTTCAGTCCGTAGCGGAAGAACACGTATGCCCCCACACCGCCGATGATGAGGCAGGCCACTGATACCAATATTGAAACTACGTCCATTTTTATGAATGTTTAAGTATATAAATAAAAAAGCACTGGCCGGACGTCTTCCTTCAAAGACATCCAACACAGTGCGTGGTTGCTATTCTGTTTCTTCGGGAGAGTCCTTCCGCACCTCACGGGTCGGACGTTTGCGCCGTTTCCCGGAAATGCTCGTCCAAGACCTCCGTCAGTTCCCTGATCTTCTCTTTATAAGGTTCCGTATCATTGCGTTCCTTCTGGTCGAGCATCTCCAAGGCGAACTCGAACGCCGTCATGGCAATGATTTTCTCCGGCGAAACGTCCGGATTCTCCTGTTGGTTCAGGTTGAACCTCATGTTTACCCGCTTGGCAGCCTCCCTCACCCGTTGCTCGTCCTCGCGGGCTATGGTGACGGGATAAGTTGTGCCCGCCATATGCAGGTTGATTCGTATCTTATCGTTCATACATCTTCTTTCTTGACTCTCATTCGTTCAGCAAGGCGATGCATTTATCAACTTCACGCACTAATCTCGACAGCCGCGCCTTCGTTTCCCGCACATCGTTACCGTCCAGACTGATGGCCGTAGCCGTTTTCAAGTCGTTGTAACGCCGTGTCAGTTCCTCGTAATCAGCTTGCAGTTGTTTCCGTGCCTCTTCGGTATCTTCCAGTTGCCGCCTCAGTTCAGCGTTCTCCCGCCCCTGTTCTTCGTGCAGGTAAAGCAAGTGTCTCAACCGGGTCTCAAAGGTACTTAATAGCTGCTTTCCGTCGTCTGTCATGGCTACTTCACCAAAATTCCACACAAATATACAATTTCCCTGCATATTACAAAAACTTTTCAGGCAAAAATGTCATTTCGGGAGGCATTTTTCCTGATTTCATCGGTTTTTCCGGAGAGAAAAAGCTGTTTTCGGCTTGTAACAGCCATGATAACTACAGTCGCGCACCGAAACCGGGGCAGTTTTGCAATAGCCCTATCGCAGGCCAACGATAGAGCTATCATCAGGTCACGATAGCACTACCGTCAGGCGCCGATAGTGCTATCGTGACTATGGCTGACTTGAAACGACTCAGCGTTCATCTGCATGCGGCGTTCCCTCTCCTCCGCACGAAATATAAATGGAGCATGGGAAGCCCACGGACGGAGATATCTGCGGGCAAGGACGGAGATATCTGCGGGCAAAGGCGGAGATATCTGCGGGCAAGGGCGGAGATATCCGCGTACAAGCCCACGTGACTGACCGGATAAAGGACGTGTCGTTCTCCCCAATAAAAACGGACGAAACAGAGAGGTTCCTTTCCCCCTGTTCCGTCCGCTTTCTTTATTAATATTCAGGACTATTCCTTTCCTGTCACTCGGCCTCCACCTGCAGCACCCGGCTGTTCAGCGAGCGTGTCGTAAAGAGGGGCAGCCCCACTGTCATCAGATAATCGCCGGAATAAAGCGTCCCTTCGTCTGCCGCAGAAGGTTTCGCGCCCGGCATCCGGTTGATTTCCTTCACCCGGTAAGTCCGGTCGGCCTCCAATCCCTGCAGGCGGACCGGCAAGAGTTTCTCGGCATAGCGCGGATAGACGTCAAAGGCGAACACCACCGCCCGGGACTTGTCCTTGGACACATACATGGACGAGGTGTGCTGGCCCGAATAGGGCGACACCAGCCGGTAGAGGTCGCCATCCAGAATGACCGGCTTCAAGGCATTGTACGTCTGCACCGCCTGCTGACAGAAAGCCACCTCACGCTCGTCCAGGTGACTCAAGTCAATGTCAAAGCCCAACTTGCCCATCATGGCCACGTCGGTACGGAACTTGATGCCGGCCTTGCCATTCCAGGAGGTGACGTGGGCACACAACGTCTTGGCCGGAAAGACATGCGAGAAACCCCACTGGATGAACAGGCGTTCTATCGGGTCGGTGTTATCGCTGGGCCAGAACTCCGTGAAATAGCGCAAGGCCTCGTAGTCCGACCGTCCGCCGCCACCCGAGCAAAGCATCATGGGCAAATGGGGATATTTCGCCCGGATACGCTCCAGCACCTTATACAAGCCGCGCACGTAGTCCACGTACAGGTGCGACTGCCGGTCCTTCAAATGGGCAGAATAGATGTTGGTGATAGGGCTGTTGCAATCCCACTTGAAGAAGGCGATGTCCGGATAGCGGGTCATCAGGCCGTCCACCACGCCGAAGACGTGCTCCTGCACCTCCGGATTGCTCAGGTCCAGCACCAGCTGGTTGCGGAAATAGTATTCATCGCGGTTGGGGAAACGGATTACCCAATCCTTGTGTTTTTCATACAATTCACTCTTGGGGCTGACCATCTCCGGCTCAATCCACAGTCCGAACCGGATGCCGCGCTTCTTGGCCTCCGCAGTCAGGAAACCGATGCCGTGCGGCAGTTTGTCCTTGGTTTCCTGCCAGTCGCCCAGGCCCTGCGTATCGGCCTTTCTCGGATACTTGTTGCCAAACCATCCGTCGTCCAGGAGGAACAAATCCACTCCCAAACGCGCCGCATCGTCCATCAGGCGGGTCAGTTTCTGCTCGTCGAAGTCGAAGTAGGTTGCCTCCCAGTTGTTCAGCAGCGTCATGCGTGTCTCCATCCCGTCCTTCAGCTGATGCCGGCGCGCCCAGTCATGGAAGTCTCGTGAAGCCTTGCCCGTACCCTCCGTGCTGTAGGTAAAGTAGAAATCGGGGGTGCGGAACACTTCGCCACGCGGCAATTCATACTCCGACGCATAGGGATTGATGCCTGCCAACAGACGCAGAGCGCCCGTGTTGTCCACCTCGAAAGTGAAGCGGAAATTGCCGGTCCAGCCCAGCGTGCCCACCAGCACCTCGCCTGCCGTCTCCCGCGCCTCCCCGTCGAGGGAAAGGAGGAAGAAAGGCGAACAGAACATATTGGCCCGGGCCCCCAGCTTGGTGTCCAGCACTTTCTTGCCAAACGCCAACCGCTGCTCCTGCATGTGCGTTTCCGAAGCCCAGTCGCCGGAAAATTCCGTGAGGTAATAGGCTGCACGGTCCAGGTGGAGCATGGAGGAAGCATAGCGGTAGAGCGTGACCGGCTTCTTCTCCTCGTGCGATATTTCCGTGAAAGTCTTCAGCAAGTTCTCCTCCCGGTAGGCCACGTAGTGCAGCTTCACCTGTACGGGATACTGCTCGTCCTCCAGCAGGATGACCGTCTCGCTGACGCCCGGAGCCGGTTCCTGAGTCTCATGCGACACATATTTCAACAACAAAGACGGATTGCCGTCATTATGGAGCACCCGCAAGGCCGGCTCGAAGTAATCCTCCATGCCGTGCGTCACGTAGGCTTCCGCCGCCAAGGGCAGGTGGTTCCAATCGGCCTCACGGGCCAACCGCTTCCCCAAGTAACACTGATACAGTCGTCCGTCGTCTCCTACTTTGTAAATCAAGTCCGTATCCTTCGTCCCGATACGAATGAAAGGCCCTTCCGCGGCCTTCAGGCAAGACACGCCCAGCAGGCATGCCAGCAACAACAATACTTTTCTCATCATTTGTCTTTAAAGGATTGATACTTACAAGACGCAAATTTAAGGAAAAAGGTAGAAAGCCACAGATTGTTCCTTCAAAATATATATCTTTGCCTCGTAATCCCTAAAAATAGAAGACATGGGTTGTTTTATGAATGTATTGTGGCTGGTGTTGGGCGGCATCATCACGGCACTGGAGTATGTGGTGGCCAGTTTGTTACTGATGGTCACCATCGTAGGAATCCCTTTCGGGATGCAGACACTGAAACTGGCCGGATTGGCCTTGTGGCCTTTCGGCAAGACCGTACGCACCGGCGAGCGGTCGGGAGGATGCCTGCATCTCCTGATGAATGTCCTCTGGATACTACTGGGCGGCATCTGGATTGCCCTGTCGCACCTGATGTTCGGAGCCATTCTCTGCATCACCATCATCGGCATCCCCTTCGGCCTGCAACATTTCAAGCTGGCCGCCCTGGCGCTGACGCCTTTCGGGAAAGACATTGTAGAGGCGGAATGAACCGGGAATGCCCCGAACACAAAACGCGCCGGAGTGGAGAATCAACCACTTCGGCGCACTTTTCATTATAGCAACACTAAGGCTTATTCAATGGGGCCATAAGCCTTGAAGTAAGCAATCTGGCAAGCATTGTTGCTCATGTTCGTTTCCGTAATATCCAGGCGGATATAACGGGCTGTGATGGGCGCATCCAAATCAATCTGCTCGAAAGCCGGAATCAACGGGCTCGTGGCAGAAGTCACCACGGTGCCGTCCGGTGCCGTCCAAGGCAGTTCGAAAGTGAAGCCGCCCACCTGCGTAAAGGTTTCATTGTCCGTGCTGGCATAGATGTTCAGCGTCTTCACCGTGCCATAATTGTTGCCGGTACCTGCATAGTAACGACGGCCGATGTCGAAACGCACCACTTCCAGTTCTTCCTGCATATCCACGACAATCCAATAAGGAAGGCCGGGCGCATCGCCACTGTACTGACTGTGCCAGAACGTCGTGCGGTCTTCGGTAAACAGGCTGGGATAGCCACCTCCGTCGCCAGGCTCTACGCTGTTGCCCGTGGCTGTCCACGTAGCCCAGTCATGCTGGATGGTGGTCTGTCCCTCACAAACCTGCAACACAATGAAGGAAGTGACCCAATAGCCGTAACGCACCTGCACCGTAGCCGTGCGTTCTGCACCGGTGTTGTTAGTCTCGGTGGCAGTCACAAGGATGTCCTTGCCTGACACCGATGCCATACACCATTCGCTTTCCGCATCTCCGAAGTCAATACTTTCCACCACAATGTCCGATGTGATGTCCGTATCTGCCGTTACGGTAGTCGTAGAGCCGCTGGCAGCAGGCAAAATGCCACGCCACTGAATCTCCACATAGCCCACATAGGGCTGCTCCGTCTCGCTACATCCCCAAAAGACAAGTGTCAGGAGCACTAAACAAAGATAGGATATTCTTTTCATATCTGCTTTTATAAAATTCATGTTCAGGATAATACATTAAGGATTCTGTTCCAGTTCATAAGGATAGGCATCATATTGTGCCTGCGGTATGTACTCGCATACGGCCGGATCATTGTAATTCACCGTCCAAAAGCGATTGCCTTCCGTCAGGGTGTGACCACCCGGATAACGGCGGTCCAGCGTCTGGCGACGACGGAAGATATCAAAGCGGCGATGTCCTTCCCAAGCCAATTCCAGCATACGCTCTTCTTCCACAATCTTTAGAATATCCTTCGGCTGTCCGGCCTCTGCGGTCTGCATATCGGCTACGGTCCACTCCGGAATGCCGGCACGTTCGCGCAACACATTCACGTCATCCAAGGCAGCCTGCACATTGCCGTTCTGGGCATTGACCTCGGCACGGATGAGATACATCTCGGCCAGGCGGGAGATGACCGGCGAATTCAAATGGAAATACTGCTCCTGATAAGAGAACTTGTTGATGGCATACACCAGATAGTCGGCCGATTTCTGGCGCAAGGTAGCGGCATCATACACGCGCGGCTCGATGCGGCCAACGTACTTGGTGCCGTCCGTAGCCACCACATAATAGCGCGTACCCAGATTATAAGGCTCGGACTGGATGGTGGTGCTGGTGAAACCGGCGACATCGGCACTGCTCATGACATACGTGCCGTCGGCTTGCCGCGTCACGCCAATTTGCTCATACACATAATTGGCTGTATTCGGCAAGAGATAGTTATAAACAAATGTCCAGTCCGTATAATCGCGCCGAACGTTCGAATTGATAGGATACATATCAGCACCACCATCTTCCACATAACGCTTGGAAATGAAACTGCTGCGCAAGTCCATGGGATAGCCATCAGCATCCAGATAGAGCTCCAGCAATTCCAGGTAGCGGGAAGATGCGTAGATTTCTTCCCAACCTTGATTGTCTACACGGAAGTACAGACCTCCGGGACGGCTATAGCCACCATCATCCATCAGACGGGTGCGTCGCACAGCAAAGATGGTCTCGCTGTTTTCTTCGGGCAGATGCTGCGGATATCTGGCATAGTCATCGCCCCGCAACAACTCAAAGCGTCCGGACCGGATAACCGCATCGGCCATCTCATAAGCCCCCTCCCAGTTTTCCATATAGAGATAGACGCGTGCCAACAGAGCCTGAGCTGCCTCCTTAGTGGCATAGCAGGCATCCTTGGCCACTTGTCCGTCCGTCAGCGTCATATAGTCAATGGCCATCAACAGATCGGCCACCACCTGGTCATAGACTTCAGCCACCGTAGAACGGCTCTGCGGCAAGTCATTGGGATCGCTGTTCAGTTTCAACGGCAGGCCGGGATTCTGCGTGGGATTGTTTGAATAGGGCTGGGCAAATTCGTTCACCAGCAAAAAGTAGCACAAGGCACGCAAATAGTAGTTCTCGCCTACCATCACACGCTCGTCTGCCGTGATGCTTTCGCCCAATTCATCGCCCATCTCGATAATTTTATTACAGTTGCCAATGGTACGGTAACCCAATTCCCACGCATACTCAGTGACGGTACTGGTGATGCTGCGGCCATAGTCATAATCCTTGAACTTGGCATCCGTGGAAGTTCCACCCCATGAAAGGTCATCGCCTCCATAAGCCCAGAAGGAATAGCCATTGTCTATCAGACCTCCATCATTCTTCAGCAGGCGATACGTACCTTGCGACAGTTCCTTGATGTTGCGTGCGGTGATGTCCTCTGCCGTCACGCCGTCATACATTTGTATATCCAGGTTGCAACCGGCCAAGGCAAACAGCAGGCCGGTAGCGCCTAAGGCTTGTTTTATCTTCATATTCATAATCTGTTTTTCGGTTTAGAAATTAACACTCAGTCCCACGGTGAAGCGGCGTACAGTCGGATAACCATAGTCGCTGGCATTACCGTTGTAGGAAGTGGAGAGCAGGATTTCGGGATCCTGGCCGGAATACTTGGTGATGGTGAACAGGTTCTCGGCATTCAGGCTGAGGACAGCGTTCTCCACCTTCAGGGGCTTCAGCCACTTCTTGGGGAAGGTATAGGACAGCGTGATGGACTTCATCTTGAAGTAGTCGCCACTCTCCAGGTAACGGGTAGAGGTGCTGGAGGCCATGTTGTTGCCACCGGCCATCAGCTGCGGATGTGTGGCGATGTCGCCCGGCTTCTCCCAACGGCTCCATCCATCGGCCAAAGCCATGGCAGGCTGCGAAGGACGTTCGCCATCGCGGTCCAAAGCACCAGCACGCATGCTGTTGTAAATCTTGGCGCCGGCACTGAACGTGAAGTTGGCGTTCAGAGACAGGCCCTTCCACGAAAGGTTGGTCGTGATACCACCGTTCACCTTGGGCGTGGGCGAAGCATCCAGCAAGACAGGGGTAGCATCGTTATAGTTACCCGTCACAGTCTTCTGTCCCGTTTCAGGATCTACTTTGAACCACAGAGGCGTACCGTCCAAGGCGTTGACGCCGGCCCATTCGCGCATATACCAGTTCATGTAGGGATAGCCCACGGCCACGGCTTGCATGGTCAGGTCGTCGCCTGTCGGCAGGTAGGTGATTTCGTTGTGGTTATAGCCCATGTTGAAGCTGATGTCCCAGTACCAGTCCTTGGTCTTGATGATTTCCGGCGTAACGGTCAACTCGAAGCCCTTGTTCTCCATCTTACCGTCATTGGCCGTTTGACGGTTGAATCCGCTAACTGCCGGCATGTGGCGCAGGTAAATCAGGTTCCTCACCTTCTTGACATAGCCGTCGAGGACAATGTTGACGCGATCGAACAAGCGGACATCCAGACCGATGTCCAAGCTGCCCGTCTGCTCCCAAGAAAGGTTGGGATTGCCAGCGTAGTTGGAGTAGAAGGCTATTTCGTTGGCATATTGCTGAGTGATGGAGTACACCGTGGCCCATTCGTAGGCGCCGTTGGGCTGGTTACCACTGATACCGTAGGAGATACGGGGCTTCAACTGGTTGATCCATCCCAGTTCCTTGATCCACTCCTCCTCGTGCATATTCCAGCCGGCACCTACAGACCAGAACGTGGCCCAACGCTTGTTGGCACCGAAACGGGATGAACCATCGTGTCGCACCATCAACTGGAAGAGGTATTTGCTGTCAAACGTATAGTTGCCGTTGAAGAAGACGGCCATATTCTTTTGCTCAGTCTTGGTGCCCGATGCTGCGGGATCATCCGCACCGGCATTGATGATTTCAGCGCCCTGGAAAATCTTATAGGCCGTGGCACTCAAATCCCAGTAGCGATATTCATCATATTCATAACCCAGGTAGGCGTTAATCTCATGCTTGTCGCCAAAGGTCTTGAGCATGTTCAACACCTGGCTGGCATAGATGGAGCGGGTATTGCTGTTCGCATCATAGAACGAACCGTCCGTTCCGGCCCCGCCACGGCTGGTCGGGTCGGTATAGGAGGAAGAATAGTTGTTGGTGAAACCGAAGCGGTTGTTCGAACGGAATATCAGCCAGTCGAAGAACTT
>DWZE01000092.1 GCA_019118325.1 Candidatus Bacteroides intestinavium | reverse complement strand
GTATATTCAATTTTGAAAACATTTCCGCAAAGTTCAGACGGACCTCGATGTGTTGATGAATTCTATAATCTTTGATAACGGATAATCAGTCAATAAAGAAAATGAATCTGCGTCATCCGCGTCATCTGCGTCTAAAGAATCACACCGATAAATTATCATTTACCTTCTACGAATGCAATGATGATAAACCGTTTGTCTATATGGAAATGTTTACGTCCGCTTCTGTGCATCTTGTTGCTGGCGGGCGGGGTGCATGTCTTTGCACAGCAGGAAGACAGCCTGCGGGTGCGGCGTGATTCTGTGCCGATGGTCGGAAAGGGACATATGCTGGTTTCGCCCGATAGCTTGTCGTCGGTGAATGCAGAGTTGCCAGTCATCCGGCACCTACCTGTGCGTACGCCTTCTTCTTCCCGCCTGAATCTCTCACAGGGTCCGGTAGCTCCTTATTCTATTAATCCTTCCCCGATGTTCCGGGGCGATTATTCGACATCGGGCGTATGGAGGCGTGCCGGTGGCGGTTACCTTCTCGGTATGGGTTCGCAGACCAGTGTGCCCGGCATCGGCCGTTTCAATGCGGCCGCGTTGGGCTGGCAGAAACAATTAAACGACCGTTTGCAACTGCAGCTGATGGCAGACGCCTTGAAGATGAATACGGCCCATTTTACGGGGCAGTCTTTCGGCCTGTCCGGGCAAATGGTTTACCAGGCGCAGGACCGGCTTTATTTCCGTGCCTTTGGCGGCGTGGGCTTCGGCAATTTCCAGGGGCGTCCGGCATACGGTGTGGGAGGCACTATGGGCATTGGGTTTACCGAGCGTTTCGGCGTAGAGTTAGGTGCACAGAGCTATTACAATTCGCTGACGGGCCGCTGGGAAGTGCTGCCCGTCGTAGCGCCTTACTACAAGTTCGATAAGTTCAAATTGCAGTTGGACGTAGGCCCTATCCTGTTCGAGATTATCCGGGGGATCATCCAGGATCATCGCGACGGCGGTCGTAGGGAAGGGCCTACTATCATGCCGGACGTGCCGGGGTTCGGGCATTGATCAGGCTATGCCGTTCAGCATCTCCAGCGCCCGGTTCTCTGCCGCCTCCATGATTTCCCGTTCCCCCGGTCCCTTGTCATTGATGCCGCAGAGGTGCAGGATGCCGTGGATGATGACGCGGTGCAGTTCGCGCTCGTAGTTGCCTCCCGCGAACTGCTCGGCATTGGTGCGCACGGTGTCCAGGCTGATGAAGAGGTCGCCGCTCAGCCGGTTGCCCTCACAGTAGTCAAAGGTGATGATGTCCGTGTAGTAATCGTGTTGCAGATATTGCCGGTTCACCTCGAGAATCTTCTCGTCCGAGCAAAATATATAGGCAATCTCGCCCACGCGTTTGCCGTAGCTTTGTGCCACGGCTTTGATCCATTCGGTGGTTTCCCGCTTCTTGATGGCGGGCATGTCCACGTCTTCTGTCTGGTAAGTAATCATGATTGTCAGGAGAAAAATAAGTAACTAATGAAGATGGCCGCCAGGATGCCGGACAGGTCGGCTATCAGTCCGCACGTCACGGCATTGCGCGTCCGGGTGATGCCCACGCTTCCGAAGTAGACGGCCAGGATGTAGAACGTCGTGTCCGAGGCTCCGCGTGCCACACAGCTCAGGCGCCCCACGAACGAGTCGGCCCCGTATTGTTCCATGGTGTCGATCATCAGTCCGTTGGCCGCACTGCCGCTCAGCGATTTCATCAACGCCGTGGGCAAGGCCCCCACGAAGCCGGTGTCCACGCCGCACGCAGCCACTACCCATTCGATGCCGCCCACCAGCAGATCCATCGCCCCCGAAGCGCGGAACACGGCAATCCCCACCAGGAAGGCCACCAGGTAGGGAATGATGCGCACGGCGGTGCCGAATCCTTCCTTGGCGCCCTCGATGAAGGAGTCGTACACATTCGTGCGCTTCCACATGCCCCACACGATGAACAGCAGGATGATGCTGAACAGGATGATGTTGGCCGCCAGGGTAGAGTAGGGTCCCATCTCGTCGCGCCCCACCCGGACAAACACCCAGATGAGCGTCGCGAAGAACAGGCTGATGCCTCCCGCCAGCAGCAGGATTGGCTTGCAAAGAAGGTTGATGCGCTGGCTGATGCTGACGGTCAGCACACCCACCGTGGTCGAGATGGCCGTGCTCAGCAAGGTCGGGATAAAGATGTCCGTCGGTTGGGCGGCTCCCATCTGGGCACGGTACATCATGATGCTGACAGGTATCAGGATCAGTCCCGAAGTGTTGATGACCAGGAACATGATCATGGGGTTGGTCGCCGTGTCCTTCCGGGGATTCAGCTCCTGCAGTTCCTTCATGGCTTTCAGTCCCAAGGGCGTGGCGGCATTGTCCAGCCCCAGCATGTTGGCCGAGAGGTTCATGAAGATGGAGCCCATGGCCGGATGCCCCTTGGGAATGTCCGGAAACAGCCGGCAGAACACCGGGCTGAGCCAGCGCGACAGGGCCTGTATCATGCCGCTTTTCTCGCCTATCTTCATGATGCCCATCCAGAGGGACAACAGGCCCGTCAGCCCCAGGGAAATCTCGAAGGCGTTCTTCGACGAAGTGAAGGTGGAGTTCACCAGCTCGGTGAAAATCCCGGTGTCGCCCAGCAGCAACAGCTTGCCTAGGGCCACCAGGAAAGCGATGACGAAGAACGCCACCCAGATATAGTTCAAGACCATTTGTTAACGATGAGAGTGGAGGTGAGCGATGGAGGGGTTAGTATTCTTTCTCATTGGCCAGGTTCCACATGTTCAGGAAGGCCGCACGGGTGATGTCCGTCAGCTTCTCCCAGTTGATGCGTTCCGCATGGTCGCCGGGCTGGTGATAATCCGGATGTGCATCCGTGTGATACCAGATGATGGGGATGTCCTGCAAGGCGAACGAGCCATTGTCACTGCCGCCGATGGGGCGGTCCCAGGCGCGGTAGTCCGGCTCTAGTTTCAGGCCATGCTCCCGGATGGCGTCTTTCAGCCATTGGCCGAAGGCCGGATGCGCTTCCGTGTAGAAATAGACCACGTGCTGCGGCTTGTCCGGCCGGTTGTTGCGGCCAATCATGTCGAAGTTCAGGTAGCCCTTGATCTGCTTCACGAAGGGGCAGGTCTGCACGAAATATTTGGAGCCCAGCAGCCCTTTCTCCTCCCCGTCCCAGAAGGCGAAGATGACGTTGCGCAACGGCTTCTTGCCCGATGCTGCAAACGCCCGTGCTATCTGCAAGGCCGCCGATACGCCCGAGGCATTGTCGTCCGCCCCGTTATAAATCTGGTCGCCTGCCAGGGTGGGGTCATAGCCGATGTGGTCGAAGTGCGCCCCGATCACCACATATTCGTCCGTCCGTTCGCCGGGAATCCAGCCCAGGATGTTAGCCAGTTGCAGGCTGCGGTGCGTGCCTTGCTTCAGCCGTGCCAGCGAATCCGGATGCACCTGGAAGCGTCCTTTCTGCTGCCGCTCCACGGCGCATGCCTCGAAAGGCTGGTAATACGTATCGCCGGATAAGGGTTGGATTCCCGCCTCCTTCAGTTCCGAGGCCAGGTAGCGCGCCACGATGCGCGACTCCCGTTGTCCGGCTTCCCGTCCCAGCAGGTTGTCGTCTGCCAGGAATTCCACGATGGCTTCCGCCTTGTCTTGGCTAATGCTTTGCAATCCTTTCTCCAGGGGCGATTGCGCCTGCATCCCCAGCGATGCCGCGAAGAGACAGCAAGCTCCCACAATTCTCTTGTACATGTCGTTTGTTTTTATAAGGTATAATTAAGTGATAATTTATCGGTGTGATTCTTTAGACGCAGATGACGCGGATGACGCAGATTCATTTTCTTTATTGACTGATTATCCGTTATCAAAGATTATAGATCAGCGGCATCAGCGTCATCTGCGTCTAAAGAAT
>DWZE01000091.1 GCA_019118325.1 Candidatus Bacteroides intestinavium | reverse complement strand
CCGGACGAATGTCCATCCAAATTTCAAGTACTGCCCAAGCGCTGGATTGTGGAACGCTCTTTCTCATGGTTGGAAAACTTCAGAAGGCTGACCATCGATTATGAATTCCTTGCTGAAACCGCAGAAGCTATGGTACAGATTGCATTCATACAAATCATGCTTAACAAATTTATCGAATGAAATCAAAACAGCTTCTAAAAAACACGGCAATTCACCCTATAACGCCATCCTAGCCTTTTTCTAAAGAGGCGATGGACTCAGCGTGTCCGCTGAATAGTTGCTTCCATATCCAGGCTCCAACCTCCACCCAAGGCCTTGTAGACATTCACCATGGCCAGCTGGCGGTCACGCAACGCATTGCTCAAACCAATCTGAGCATCCAGATACGTACGCTGGGCATCCAACAAATCCATGTATCCGATGGCTCCATTGACATATTGCAACTGCGCCAGTTCCAAAGAGGATTTAGAAGATTGCTCCAACGAATAACGGGTCTGATATATCTCTTTCATCTTGTTGAAAGTGGCAATGGCATCATAAGCATCGCGGAAGGCAGTCAATACGGCCTTCTCATAAGCATAGGTAGCGCGTTCGCGCGCGGCCTTGCGTGCTTTCAATCGGGCACGGTTCTTGCCGAAACCAAAGATGGGCTGCAGGAGAGTACCGGCAATCAAGTGATAGGGTGACTCCAAAATGTTCTTCACTTCGTCGCTCTCGGCACCCAACTGGCTGGTCAGCGACAAACTGGGAAACATACTGGTATAGGCCACGCCAACCTCCGCATAGGCGGCTCTCAGCGCCTGCTCAGCCTCACGGACATCGGGACGACGCTCCAGCAGCGTACTGGGCAAGCCCACGGGCAGGCTGGCCGGGAAATTGACTTCCTGAGGCAGTGGCGCGCGGCGGATTTCGTGCGGATAGTCACCTGTCAGGAAGGCCAGTTCATTCTCTTTCAACGTAATCTGCCGCTCCAGGTCAGGAACCAGCGTAGAGGTACGCGCCAATTCCACCTGTGCCTGGCGGAAAGCCACCTCCGACGTCAGACCTCCCTCGTAGCGGATGCGGGCCAGGTGCAGGCTCTCGCGACGGGCATCCACGGTCTGACGCACGATGGACAATTCGTTGTCCAAGGCCACCAGTTCGAAATAGGATTGCGCCACGCGGGCAATGAGGCTCATCTGCAGGGCACGACGGTTCTCAATGGATCCCAGAAAATCGGCCAAACTGGCATCGCGCGACCAACGCAACTTGCCCCACAGGTCCAGCTCCCACGAAATGGTGCCTTTCAAATCGACCTGGTTGTCCGAGTCATAGGCGTCACCGCCATAGTTGTCGCCCTCTTTTTTCGCATAAACGCGAAGGCCGACTTGCGGAAACATATTGGCCCACTCTATGCGCTTCAGGGCTGCCTGTTCCTTGATAGTGGCACCGGCCATCAACAAATCTTTGTTATAATCCAGCATCTTGTATATCAGGCTCTGAAGCAAGGTATCGGTATAAACTTGCTGCCAGGAATAGTCGGCTATGGTAGCAGAATCATTTCCCATGCCGTCTTGCATCAACGTCCGGGGCATTTCCAGGTCGGGACGGACATATTGTTTACCCAATTGGCAACTGCTCAGCAACAAGGCGGACGCCATCCCGACAAGGGTGCCGCTCCCCACAAATTTATATATATAAGAATGGATTTTCATTTTGCTTTCCTCCTCTGAATTTTGTTTTTTGCATTGTATATCATCACGAAGAAGAACGGGATGAGCAAGATACCCACCGTCACGGCCGCAATCATGCCGAAGAAAACGCCTGTACCGATGGACTGACGGCTTGCTGCTCCCGGCCCGCTGGCTATCACCAAGGGAAAGATACCGAGAATGAAAGCCAGAGACGTCATCAGGATAGGGCGGAAACGCAAGTGCGCCGCGTGCAGGGCAGCCTTGAACACATTGGCTCCGGCGTTGGCCTCGTCCTTGGCGAACTCCACGATGAGGATGGCATTCTTCGCCGCAAGACCCATCAGCATCACAAGGCCTATCTGGAAATAGGTATCATTCTCCATGCCGCAGACAGAGATGCCGATATAGGCACCCAATGCAGCTACCGGCAGCGAAAGCAAGACCGCGATGGGGATGCTCCAACTCTCATAGAGCGCCGCAAGGAAGAGAAACACGAAGAGGAACACCAACGCCAGAATGACGCCCGTCTGTCCGCCGGCCTGCTTCTCCTGGTAGGACAATCCGCTCCACTCCACGCCGATGTTATCCGGCAAGTGCGTACGAGCCACTCTCTCAATGATATCCATCGCCTGGCCCGAACTGTAACCTTGAGCCGCTTGTCCGCGGATGACGGCCGTATTGAACATGTTGAATCGTTTGATGCTGCCCGGGCCGGTAGTGTACTCCGTATTGCCCAAGGCGGTCAAAGGTATCATGTTACCGTCCGAACCACGCACGAAGAAGAGACTGATATTGTCGCGGTGCTCACGATAGGGTGCATCGGCCTGCAGATAGACTCGATAGATGCGGTTGAACATATTGAAGTCATTCACATAGACCGACCCGGTATAAGCCTTCATCGTGTTGAACACATCGGCCATGGGCACGCCCAGCATCTTCACCTTGTCGCGGTCTACGTCGAAGTAGAGTTGAGGAATCTCCGCCTGAAGCGACGAGGAAAGGTTGCTCAGCTCCTTGCATTGTGAGGCATAATACATCAGGGTATCCGCAGCCTGCACCAGATTCTCGTAAGTGGCATCGCCACGGGCCTCCAGTTGCATCTCGAAACCACCGGACGTTCCCAGGCCGGGGATGACAGGCGGTGTGGAAATGTAGAACTTACACTCGGGATATTCCGTCAACTCACGGCTCACGTTGGCCATGATAGCATCGATGCTGGTGTCGTCGCGCTCCTTCCATTCCTTCAGGATAACGGTCAGTTGTGCACGGGCCTGGCTGGTGCCCACACGCGGACTGGTACCGGTGACATTCTGCACGTACTCCACGGCCGGGTCTTCCATAAGGAAGGCGATGGCGCGATTGGTCACGGCACGGGTACGTTCCAGCGTGGTTCCCTCGGGCATCTCCAGCTCCACGGTGAAATATCCTTGGTCCTCCGTCGGAAGGAAGCTGGTAGGAATCAACCGATAGAGCACAAAGATGGCTATCAGCACCATGCAGAAGCCTATGCCGACGCGGCGCGGATGCTTGATGATTCTCTTGATGCCGCCCAGATATTTGCTGTTGCCCAAGTCTACCCAACGGTTGATGGCACGGAAGACGCGGTTCTTGGGCTTATTGGGGTCCACCGGCTTCAGGATGAGCGAACACATCACGGGACTGAGCGTCAAGGCCACCACCGTGGAAAGCAACACTGAAATGGCAATGGTCACACTGAACTGACGATAGAGCTGACCGGTGATGCCCGACAAGAAACTGACCGGCACAAACACGGCGGCCAGCACCATGGACGTGGCTATCAAGGCACTGGTCAGGCCGTTCATGGCCTTCTTGGTGGCTTCATAGGGACTGAGGTGCTCTTCCTCCATGATACGTTCTACGTTCTCCACCACCACGATGGCATCGTCCACCACCAGACCAATGGCCAATACCAGGCCCAGCAGCGTCAATATGTTCAATGAGAAGCCGAATATCAGCATAAATCCAAACGTACCTATCAACGAGATGGGCACCGCCACCAGCGGAATAATCGTGGCGCGCCAGCTCTGCAAGAAGAGGAACACCACCACAATCACCAGGAATAGCGCCTCGAACAACGTCTTGTACACCTCGTGGATGGATTCGGAAATGTAGGTTGTGATATCAAAAGGAATCTCATATTTCATCCCTTCCGGGAAGGTGCGGCTGAGTTCCTCCATCGTCTGCTTCACGCTCTGGGCCACCTCCATGGCGTTGGCGCCGGGCAGGAGGAAGACGCCCAGGATGGCAGCATTGCCGCCGTTGATGCCGCTCTCCGTATTGTAGGACTGGGCTTCCAGCGAGACACGGGCCACGTCGCGCATGCGGATCATCGAACCGTCCGGATTGGCGCGGAGCACGATTTCCTCGAACTGGGCGGCGCTGGACAGTCGGCCCTGCGCCGTGATGGGGATGGTGAAGTCCAGCCCCGATACGGGTTGCTGGCCCAGCACGCCGGCTGCCGACTCGCGGTTCTGGTCCTTCAGGGCGTTCTGCACATCCTGCACGGTCAGGCCATAGTTGGCCAGGCGGGCCGGATCCACCCAGATTTGCATGGCGTAGTAACGGCTGCCGATGTTGGACACACGCCCCACACCGGGGATGCGGCGCAAGAGGTCGAGCACGTTCAGCGTGGCGAAATTACTCAGGTAGATTTCGTCAAACTTGGGGTCGTTGGACGTCAGGCAGATGGTCATCAACTGGCTGGAGGCTTGCTTCTCGATTTCGATGCCGTTTTGCACCACCTCGGCAGGCAGACGCGACTCGGCCAGCTTCACACGGTTCTGAATCTCCACGGCGGAGAGGTCGGGGTCAGACGAAATGTCAAAAGTGATGGTGGCTGAAAATCCGCCCGAATTGGAACTGTTGGACTCCATGTAGAGCATGCCCGGCGTGCCGTTCAGTTCCTGCTCGATGGGGGTGGCCACAGCCTGCGACACGGTCAGGGCGCTGGCGCCGGGATAGGACGCGCTGATCTTGACCACCGGGGGCGTGATTTGCGGATATTGGTCTATGGGGAGCATCGTCAAGCCGATGAGGCCCACGATGACAATCAGGATGGAGATGACGGCCGAGAACACCGGCCGGTCTATGAAAAAGCTGACTTTCATTCGTTCACAGTTGAGGATTAGGATTCAACGTCTTCTTTCTTCGCAGCCACGCGGATACGGATGCCCGGAGTCAGTTTGTGATAGCCTTCAGTGACGATCATTTCGCCGGGGATGATGCCGCGCTCCACCACCACATTGTTGCCAAACTCGGGGCCAAGTTCGATGAAGCGGCGCTCGGCTATAGAGTCGCGGCGCATCACGAAGACGTAGGCACCGCCCTTCTCGATAATAAGGGCTTTTTGGGGGACTACCGTGGCATTCTCGCGCACATCGAGCAGAGCCTTCACCTTGGTAAACTGGCCGGGCAGGAGAACGCGGTCCGGATTGGGCATCTCAGCCCGCACGGAGAAAGTGCCCGTCTTAGGGTCCACCTGCGGGTCGGCAAAGTCCACCATTCCCTTATACGGATATTCACTGTTGTCGGCCAGGGTAATGGTAACGTAGGGCTGCCAGGAGCGGGTGGAGTCCTTCTGTCCGATGACCACGTTGCGCTGGCGGCTCTTCAGATAGTCCAGCGCCGTCATGCTGTAGTCCACCTCCACCGTGTCACTTTTCACCACCGTGGCCAGCAGAGATTGGCCGCCCGGTCCCACCAGAGCGCCCAGGTCCACATAGCGTTCGCTGATATAGCCCGACAGCGGCGAGCGCACCACCGTGTAGCCCAATTCCTGTTCGGCCTGGTCCAAATCCGCTTGGCTCATGCCCATGCTGGCCACGGCCGTCTCGTAGGCCGCAATGGCGTTGTCCAGGTCCAGCTGGCTGGCGGCGTTCTGTTCATGCAAAGGACGGATGCGGTTGAGGTCGCGCTCGGTCTTCAGCACGTTGGCCGAGTCCTTGCGGAGCTGGGCGCGGGCCTTGTCCGCCTTGGCGCGGTACTGTCGCTGGTCGATGACGAAAAGCGCCTGGTTCTTGGCCACGTACGAACCTTCCTCAAACTCCATGCTCTCCAGGAAGCCCTCCACGCGGGCACGGACCTCCACAAATTGCTGCGCCCGGATGCGGCCCACGTATTCGCCGTAAATCTCTACGTTCTCCACTCCCACCGGCTCGACAATGACCAGCGGAGCCTCGGGTTCCACCTTCTTCGGCCAAGTCAGGATGAGATACAAGCCGATGATTACCGCCAGGCAGGCCGCCATGATGATGAGCCTCTTCTTGCGCAAGTGCAATTCTTTCTTCGTAAAAAACAGTTTCATACTTTGCTTTTTTTCAATGCTATGTTTGTAGTTCAGTGTTATCCCGTTGTACAATCCCCTTTCCTCTTGCAAAGATAATGCCATTTTTCCAATTATGAAAGTCCCTCCCCCTGTTTTCGCGCCTTAACGGCGGGAAATACGGCATTTCGCCGGTTAATATACTGAAAAAGTGTAGAATACGGATACACACTTTTGGGGAATAAATCCACAACTCCCCCGCGCCGACCGTAAGGCACGACATCCCGCGCCGACCCAAAAAGCCGAAAAAACCCGCAAAAAAGCCCGCTTATCGCCCCCCGGAATTTGGTTATACCAAACATTGTGCTTACCTTTGTATCGTCAAGGTTGAGACACCGCAGAAGATAGTTTAGGGGAATCCCCCACCCCTTTTTTCCACCAAAAACAAAAGCGTGTCTTCATCCGGACAAAAGAAATGATTTATTCACTAAAAAACAAGTAATTATGGCAAGCAGAAAAGATTTGAAAAAAGGTATCAATTATATCGTCGGCGAACTGTTCACCGAGTGCGTGTTCATCAGCCTGAGCCTGCCCGAGGCGGATAAGGCGAAGGCGGACAAGGTGATGACCGACATCCTGAACATGCAGGACGACTTTGTCAGCCGCATCAGCCACACGGAGCCGGGCAATGTCAAAGGCTTCTACAAGAAGTTGCGCGAGGACTTCAACAAGCGCGTGGACGAAATCCTGGAGGCGATGGGCCAATTGAAAAACTGATTATTAATGGTTAATGGTTAATAATCAGCGGCAAGCGACCGGCAAGCCTCATCACCAACCACCAGCCATTGACCACTAATCATTAACCATTAACCAACAACCATTAACCATCAACCATTAACAACCGCTCATGGTAAACCGCCTGTACAGATTCATTTACTTCCGCCTGCTGGGCTGGAAAACACGGATAGAAGTGCCCTCGTATGACAAATGCGTCATCTGCGGCGCGCCCCATACGTCCAACTGGGACCTGCTCTACGGCAAGTTGTTCTGTGGCATGTGGAAGAGCAAGGTGCACTTTCTGATGAAGAAGGAGTGGTTCTTCTTCCCGCTCGGGCCCCTGTTCAGAGCACTGGGGGGCATTCCCGTGGACCGTGGGCGCAACGTGTCGCTCACCGACCAGCTGGCCTCCCGCTTCGCCCGCAGCCGCACGCTCCGCCTGGCCGTCACGCCCGAAGGCACGCGCCGCGCCAACCCCGAATGGAAGAAAGGCTTCTACTACATCGCCCTGAAAGCGCAGGTCCCCATCTTGCTGATAGGCATCGACTATCCCACACGGACCATCGCCTGCACGCAGAGCCTGATGCCCAGCGGCAACTACGACGAGGACATCCGCGTCATCAAGGAATACTTCACCCGCTTCCGGGGTAAGAAGCCCCAAAACTTTGCGATATGACCCCCCTGCGCATCACTCTCCTGCAGACGGACATCGCCTGGGAAGACAAAACAGCCAATCTCCGCCGCCTCCGCAACCGGTTGGAAACACTCCGCGGAACGACGGAGATTGTCGTCTTGCCGGAAACCTTCTCCACGGGATTCTGCATGAACCCGGCCGACTTGGCCGAACCGGCGGACGGACCTACCGTCACCACCCTTCAGCACTGGGCCGGGGAGTATGACACGGCCCTCGTCGGGAGTTACATCGCCTGCGACACTTCCGGACAACACTTCTACAACCGGGCCTTCTTCCTCACCCCCGAAGGAGAAGCCTGGTTCTATGACAAACGCCACCTCTTCCGCATGGGACACGAGACGGAATGCTACACGCCCGGCCGGGAACGCCTGGTTGTGAACTACCGGGGCTGGAACATCTGCCTCCTGGTGTGCTATGACCTGCGCTTCCCCGTCTGGAGCCGTAACCGGCGGAACGAATACGACCTGCTGCTCTATGTGGCCAACTGGCCCGCTTCGCGCCGGCATGTATGGGATATTTTGCTACAAGCGCGTGCCTTGGAGAACATTTCATACGTCTGCGGTGTTAACCGTGTGGGAGAAGCCCCTCACGGCATCCTGCACGACGGCGGAAGCGCGGCCTGGTCGCCCCGGGGCGAACGAATGGCCTCCGTGCCCGACCACACGACGGGCACAGTGACCCTCACACTGGACGGGGAGGCGCTGAAACACTTCCGCGAAAGGTTTCCCGCGTGGCGGGATGCGGATGAGTTTACGATAATTTAGCGGAACGCACATTCCGCAAATTACACAGAATAGATGTTGATATTAGTTTATACTATGCCGGCATTAATTTTTTAGACGTAGATGACGCGGATTTATAAATTTAGATGGCAGATAATCAGTTAATAAAGATAATGAATCAGCGTCATCAGCGTCTAAAGAATCAATCCGATAAATCATCATCTAATTCTTGCGACTTACTTACCATAAAAATACAGTATGTTATGAAACAGCACAGCCACCTCCTCCACACGCTCCTTTGCCTACTGGCAATCGCGCTATGCTCCGCCTGCTCGGGCACACGCCGGGACATCACCCCGTCCGCCGAGTTTGCCCCCTACATCAGCGCCTATACGGGCGGCATCCTCTCCTCACAGGCCACTATCCGCGTGGAATTGACACAAGACTTGCCGGTGGTAGACCTGAATGACTTGGAGAAGAACCCGTTCGACTTCTCGCCCTCCCTCCGGGGCAAGACTCATTGGCTGGACAATCATACCATTGAATTCGTGCCCGACGAAGGCGAACTGCGCCCCGGCGAACTCTATCACGGCACTTTCCGGCTGGGAAACTTCCTGGCCGTCGAAGAAAACCTGCAGGAGTTTCGCTTCTCCTTCCGCGTGCAGCCGCGCACCTTCACGGTGCAGACGGAGGCGCCTGTCATCACCTCCCCCGACCGTCTGTCCATCGCCGGAGAAATCCGCCTGAGCGATGCGCTGGAAACCTCCGAGGTAGAGCGCATGCTCTCGGCCAGCCGGAAAGACGCAGCCATCCGCCTGACCCCTACGGACAGCCCCCTGTGCTACGCCTTCACACTGGACAGTATCCCGCGCCTGGAAGAAGACTATACCTTGACCCTCACGGCCAACGGCTCCAAAGCCGGCATGGACCTGACACAAACTTTGGAATTCCAGATCCCTGCCCGGGGCACTTTCCGCTTCCTCTCCGCCGAGCGCATGAATAAGCCGGAGAATGGGCTGGAAATTGTCTTTTCAGCCCCGCTGGACGCCTCGCAGGACCTGAAAGGGCTGGTGGAAATCAAGGAAATCCCCCATGCACTCTTCCAGGTGAAAGCCAACAAAATCCTGGCCTATCCGGACGAGACACAAAAGACCGACGGAAAACTGACACTGAACCTGCACGAGGGCATCAAAAACACGGACGGGCAAAAACTCGGCACCCCGCACACCCTCGTCTTCGGCGAGCAGAACCTCAAGCCACAAGTGGAACTGCGGACGGAAGCAGCCATCTTGCCCGACTCCAAGAGCCTGCTCATCCCCTTCCGAGCCGTCAACCTCTATGCCGTAGACCTGAGCGTGGTACGCATCTTCGAGCAGAATGTATTGACATTCCTCCAAACCAACACCCCTGAGTCTGCCAACGAACTGCGCCGCGCGGGACGACTGGTATACAAAAAGACCCTCCGCCTGGACAACGACCAGACCAAAGACATCCACCAATGGAACGACTATTCCATCGACCTGGGCGGACTCATCCGCCAAGAACCGGGCGCCATCTACCGCATCTATCTCTCCTTCCGCCAGGAATACTCCGCCTACCCGTGCGAAGGCCGGACGCCACGCCCCTCCCTGGCCGAAGACTGGCTGACCCCCTTGGCCGACGGCACACCGGGCGAAGAGGAAACAGCTGAATGGGATGTACCGCAAAGCTATTTCTATTATAACGGAGGCGTGGAGTACGACTGGAGCCTCTACGACTGGCGCGAGCAGGACAACCCGTGCCACCCCTCCTACTACATGAACAGCAGCCGCGTGGCCGCCTGCAATGTCTATGCCTCCAACCTGGGACTAATTGTCAAGGGCAACACGCTGAACCGCCTTTGGGTGGCCGTGACCGACCTCCTCACTACCCGGCCCGTGCAGGGGGCAGACATCACGGTCTACAACTTCCAGCTTCAGCCCATCGGCACGGCACGCACCGATGCTCAAGGATTTGCCGAAATCACCCCGGAGGGAATCCCTTTCATCGTCTGCGCCTCTGACAGCAACCAAAAAGCCTACCTGCGTGTGGTGGCCGGCGAAAACCAGTCCGCCAGCCGTTTCGATACCGGAGGCAAACGCATTGAGAAGGGATTGAAAGGATTCGTCTACGGCGAGCGGGGCGTATGGCGCCCGGGCGACACGCTACACGTCTCCTTCATGCTGGAAGACCGGGAGCGGCGCATCCCCGACACGCATCCCGTCACGCTGGAGGTGTACAACCCGCGCGGACAATTCCACGCGAAGCTCATCTCCACACAGGGCATGAACGGCCTATACACCTTCCAAGTGCCCACCCGAGCCGACGACCCTACCGGACAATGGAACGCCTACGTCAAGGTGGGTGGCAGCTCCTTCCACAAAAGCCTGCGCATTGAGTCCGTCAAACCCAATCGGCTCAAGATAAACACAAAACTTCCGGAAAAGATGCTCCAAGCCTCGCAAAAGGAAGTGCAGGCAACGATTTCCTCCGCCTGGCTGACGGGTGCCAACGCCTCCCACCTGAAGGCGAAGATGGAAATGTCGCTGACGAAGGTGAATACACAATTCCCCCTATACAAGCAATACATCTTCAACAATCCCGCCACGGACTTCACCACGCAGAAGGCAGAGGTGTACGACGGCCAGTTGGATGCCGACGGCAAGGCAATCTTCTCCCTGAAGCTTCCTGACGCCTCCACGGCACCGGGCATGCTGAACGCTACCCTCACCACCCGCGTCTTCGAACCGGGAGGAGACGCCAGCATCTACGTGCAGCATGTCCCCTACTCGCCTTTTGACTCCTACGTGGGCATCGCCCTGAACCGACCGGAAGGCAAGAGCATCGAGACGGACACGGAGCATCGCTTCGACATCGTCACCCTGACGCCCGATGGGAAACCCTCTGACCGCACCGACGTGGAATACAAGATTTACAAAATTGACTGGAGCTGGTGGTGGGAGAACCGCGAAGAATCCTTCGGCACCTATGTCAACAACAGTTCGGTCACGCCCGTAGCCAGCGGACAGCTGCAAACCCAAGCAGGTAAAGCCAGCTTCACCTTCCGCGTCAACTATCCCGACTGGGGACGCTACCTGGTCTATGTCAAGGACAAGAAGAGCGGGCACGCCACGGGAGGCACCGTCTACATCGACTGGCCCGAATGGCGCGGACGCTCTGCCAAGACCGACCCGGACAACCTGAAGATGTTGACCTTCTCGCTGGACAAAGAGACGTACAAGCCCGGAGATAAAGCCACAGCCTTCATCCCCGCCTCTGCCGGAGGACATGCACTGATAGCCATCGAAAACGGCTCCACCGTGCTCCGCCGCGAATGGATAGAGGTGAAGGACGGAGAAGACACGCGCTACACCTTCGACATCACGCCGGAGATGGCACCCAACGTCTACCTGCACGTCACCCTGCTCCAACCTCACGCACAGACGGTCAACGACTTGCCTATCCGAATGTATGGTGTGGTACCGGTGATGGTGACCGACCCTGCCACTGTCCTCCATCCGCGGATAGAGATGCCCGACGTGCTCCGTCCGGAAACTGACTTCACCATCCGTGTAAGCGAACAGGCAGGCAAGCCCATGACCTATACCTTGGCCATCGTGGACGAAGGATTGCTGGACCTCACCAACTTCCGCACGCCCGACCCATGGAATGAATTCTACGCCCGCGAAGCGTTGGGCATCTCCACGTGGGATATGTTCGACCAAGTATTGGGTGCCTACGCGGGACGCTATGCCCCCATCTTCAGCACGGGTGGAGACGAGATGCTGAAGCCCGCCGATGCCAAGGCCAACCGCTTCAAGCCGGTGGTGAAGTTCATCGGGCCGTTCCGGTTGGACAAAGGAAAACACAACACCCATACCATGCGCCTGCCCCAATATGTCGGTTCGGTGCGCGTCATGCTCATCGCCGGACAGAACGGGAGCTATGGCAACGCCGAAAAAACAGTACCCGTACGCACTCCGCTGATGTTGCTTCCCACCCTGCCGAGGATCCTCTCTACCGGTGAAGAACTCCAGGTGCCCGTCAATGTCTTTGCCATGGAGAAAGGCGCCAAAGATATAAACGTCTCCATCCGGACGGAAGGAACGGGACTCTCCATCATCGGCCCGTCCAGCCAATCCCTCCGCTTCGAGCAGCCGGGAGACCAACTGGTCAACTTCCGCCTCAAGACATCCGGACAGACGGGCAAGGCCACCATCCGCTTCACAGCTTCGGGAGGCGGACAACAGGCCAAAGAGAGCGTGGATATAGACGTGCGCAACCCCAATCCGCCCGTCACCCTCCAAGAACGCCGATGGATAAAGCCGGGAGACGAAGCAACCTTGTCCTACGATACCGGCGGAGCGGATGCTTCCGTCCGTCTGGAAACATCGCGCATACCTTCGCCCGACTTGAGCCGGCGACTGGCTTTCCTTCAGGATTATACCCACGCCTGCACGGAGCAACTTACGTCGAAAGCGTTGCCATACCTCTTCCTCGACGCCTTCCAGGAAACAGATGCCAATGTTTCCGCCCGGCAAAGTTCCAACGTCAGGGAAGGCATCCGGCAACTCTATGCCCGCCAGTTGCCCAACGGAGGCTTTGTCTACTGGCCTACCCAGGCCGTGGCCGATGAGTGGGTAACTTCCTATGCCGGCATGTTCCTCACACTGGCCGCAGAGAAGGGCTATGACGTCCATCGCAACACCTTGGAGAAATGGAAACGCTTCCAGCGGGCTGCCGCCCAAAATTGGCGCCTGGCGGACTATACTGACCCGAACCAACAGGAAACAGCCTGCCTGCAACAATCTTTCCGGCTCTACACATTGGCCTTGGCCGGTGTCCCCGAACTCGGCGCCATGAACCGCATGAAGGAGCAAGAGACTTTGCCCGCCTCCGCCCGCTGGCGCTTGGCTTCCGCCTATGCCCTGACCGGCAAGTCGGAAGCAGCCGGCGAACTGGTCTTCAATGCCCCCGCTACGAATGCTACGGGCAGTGCCCTCTATGGCTCTCCTCTATGCGACGCGTCGATGGTCCTGGAAACGCTTGTGTTGATGGGCCGCACCGATGAAGCCCTGCGGCAAGCCCAAGAGGTCTCCAAATCTTTGTGCGAGGAATCCGGCTTCAGCACCCAATCCACCGCTTTTGCCCTCATGGCCATGGCTCGCCTGGCCAATCAAGTATCCGGCACGCTACACTATGAATGGGCTTTGAACGGGAAGGCACCGGCCGAAGTAGCTTCGGGAAAGGTGGCCTGCACGCATCTCCTGCCCGCCACCGGACAAGGCTCCGTCCTCATAAAGAACCGGGGTGAAGGCAGTCTGGAAGCCGCACTCATCACCCGCCTGCAACCTCTGGAGGATACCTTGCCCGAACAAGCACAAGGGCTCCGCCTGCAGGTCACTTATACAGACCTGAACGGAAAACCCGTCTCCATAGACCACCTCCGCCAAGGCACCGATTTCACGGCCCACATCAGCGTGGAAAATACCGGCACGAAGGATTTGACCCACTTGGCCCTGACGCACATCCTGCCTACCGGTTGGGAAATCTTCAATGAACGGCTGCACGGAACCGCCTCCCAGCCTGCCTGCACCTATCAAGATATCCGCGATGACCGGGTACTGACCTATTTCGACTTGAAACGGGGCGAACGCAAGCAATTTGCCCTCCGCCTGCAAGCCACCTATGCAGGGGTATTCATCTTGCCCGCCGTGCAATGCGAAGCCATGTATGACACCCGCATACAAGCACGCACCCGTGCCGGACGAATAGAGGTGAATCCATGACGAAGTGGGGACATACAATAATAATAGGTTTAACCCGGCTTTCCCCCTGGCGGAAGGCCGGGTTACTCTGTGTCGCTGGCTTGCTGTTGGCGTATGCCTGTTGCCTGCCCCGCGACTTGTTCCGCGTTCCATACGCCACGGTGGTGACGGACCGCCACGGCGAATTGCTGGGGGCACGCATCGCCCGTGATGGCCAATGGCGCTTCCCGCCGTGCGACACCGTGCCCTGGAAATTCGTCCGTTGCCTGCTGGCGTTCGAGGACCGGCATTTCTATCACCATCCCGGTGTCAACCCCCTCTCCATAGCCCGCGCGGCCTGGCAAAACATCCGACAAGGGAGGATTGTCAGCGGAGGAAGCACACTGACCATGCAGACCATCCGCATCTCACGGAACCGCCCGCGCACCTTCACCGAGAAACTGGTGGAAATGATACTGGCCACCCGCCTGGAGTTGCGCTGCTCCAAGGACGAAATCCTGGCCCTCTATGCCTCGCATGCCCCTTTCGGGGGCAATGTCGTGGGATTGGACGCGGCGGCTTGGCGGTACTTTGCCCATCCCTCCTCCGAACTTTCCTGGGCAGAAGCCGCCACCTTGGCCGTACTCCCCAACGCGCCTTCAGCCATACATCCCGGCAAGGGACGCGAAGCCTTGTTGCGCAAGCGGAACCGGGTGTTGCAACTCCTCCGGGAGCAAGGCGACCTCAGCCCATCGGACTACGCCCTGGCCCTGGACGAACCTTTGCCGGATGCCCCGCTTCCCCTTCCCCGCATCGCGCCCCACCTGGTGGACCGCCTGGCCTCCGAACATCCCGGCCAGACCATCACCTCTACCCTCGACAAGGAACTGCAACTACAGTTGGAGGCCCTGGCCGAACGACATAGCCGGGAATTTGCCCGAAGCAACATACGCCACCTGGCCCTCCTGGTCATCGACCTGCCCGCCAACCGGGTCGTAGCTTATTGTGGAAACACCGGCTCCGACGCATCGGCAGATGGCAGCCAGGTAGACATCATCCGCGCACCGCGCAGCACAGGCAGCATCCTGAAGCCCTTCCTCTACTATGCAGCCCTGGAAGAAGGACTGATCTTGCCCCACACCCTGCTGCCGGACATACCTGTCAACATCAATGGATTTGCCCCGCAGAATTTCAGCCGACAGTTCGAAGGAGCCGTCCCCGCCTCGGAAGCACTGGCCCGCTCGCTGAACATCCCCGCCGTACACCTCCTGCAACAATACGGCGTGCCCAAGTTCCACGAACTCTTGCGGCAAGCCGGACTGACCACCCTCAACCGCCCTCCCTCGCACTACGGGCTCTCGCTCATCCTGGGCGGAGCGGAAGCTACCTTGTGGGACGTCACTTCGGCCTACGCCCGCATGGGGCGCAGCTTGCTGAACCTGCCCCAAGCTCCGTGCACCCTCATCGCATCCGGGGAAGCAGCATCCGCCCCCAAGGCCGACTTCTTCCGCCCCGGAGGCACCTGGCAGGTGTTCGAAGCCCTCACCGAAGTCAACCGCCCGGAGGAAATCGACTGGCGGTCCATCCCCTCCATGCACCCCGTGGCCTGGAAGACCGGCACCAGCTACGGCTTCCGCGATGCCTGGGCGGTGGGCGTCACGCCTCGCTACGCCGTCGGCGTATGGGTGGGCAACGCTTCGGGCGAGGGCAAGCCCGGCTTGGTGGGCGCACGCACGGCCGGTCCCGTCCTGTTCGATGTGCTGAGTCTCCTGCCTGCTGCACCAGCATGGTTCGTTCGCCCCGACGGCGTATTCGTCGATGCAGAGGTTTGCCACCTCTCCGGACACCTGAAAGGCCGCTTCTGCACGGAGACAGATACCTTGCTCATCTTGCCTGCCGGGCAGCGCACCGCCCCCTGCCCGTACCACCATCCCGTCGTCCTCACCGCCGACGGCACCCGCCGCGTCCATCAGGAATGCGCCGACAGCGAGCCTACGCGGCAATCCAGTTGGTTTGTCCTGCCGCCCGTCTGGGAATGGTACTACAGGCAGCATCATCCCGAATACCGCCCCTTGCCCCCCTTCAAAGCCGGATGCGGCGAAGATGCGTTCCAACCCATGCAGTTCATCTACCCCACCCCCGGGGCACGCATCACCCTGCCCCGCCAACTGGACGGCATGCCGGGACACCTCGTCGCCCGCGTGGCCCACGGACAAACCGACGTCACGCTCTACTGGCATCTGGACAACACCTATCTGGGGGAAACGCACGACTTTCACGAAATCACCCTGCAACCTGCACCGGGACCTCACACGCTCACGGTTGTGGACGGAGAAGGGAACACGGCATCCGTCCGCTTCCATACCGACTGACGGACGGGCACTCCCCTGCCGCTCCCGACCTACTTCAGAACTCGACATAATATCAGTGCCACTGATAATGCATATCAGTGCCACTGATAATACCCATCAATGCCATTGATGTCAAACTTAGTCCGGAACCAGCCACGGCCCAATCCGCCTGTCGCCCCCGTCAAGTCCGCAGGAAAGCGGGGCGCAGCGGCGGGCTTTCCGGGGCCTTTTAGCGTTTTTAACAGAAACAACGTCCGGGAAAGGAAGCGTATTGCCCCGAAAATCCGTATATTTGTGACATAAAAAGACAAACTTCTACATTTTACTAATTAACAACCTCTTGTTATGAAGACCAACTTAAGCTCCCAGATTACGCTCAACCGCGTATCGACCCGGTACTACCGGCCGGAGAATGCTTTCGAGCGTTCCGTGCTCACCCGCTTGGAGAAAATCCCCACGGACATTTATGAAACCGCCGAGGAAGGCGCGAATCAAATCGCCCTCGAGATTGCCCAGCTCATCCGCGAGAAGCAAAAAGCAGGCCGCTTCTGCGTGCTGGCCTTGGCCGGTGGCAACTCTCCCCGCAATGTCTACGCCACCCTCGTCCGCATGCACCAGGAGGAGGGACTGAGCTTCCGCAACGTCATCATCTTCAACCTCTACGAATACTATCCCTTGTCGCCCGATGCCGTGACCAGCAACCTCAACTCGCTGAAGGAGATGCTGCTGAACCACGTGGACATCGACCCGCAAAACATCTTCAGCCCCAGCGGCACCATCCCGAAGGACACCATCTTCGAGTATTGCCGCCTCTACGAACAGCGCATCGAGAGCTTCGGCGGGATAGACTTCGCACTGCTGGGCATCGGCCGCGTGGGCAACATCGGCTTCAACGAACCCGGCTCGCGCCTCAACTCCACCACCCGCCTCATCCTGATGGACGGCACCTCGCGCAACGAAGCCGTCAAGATGTTCGGCACGCTGGACAACACGCCCATCAGCGCCATCACCATGGGCGTCTCCACCATCCTGGCCGCCAAGAAGGTGTACCTGATTGCCTGGGGCGAGGGAAAAGCCGCCCGCATCAAGGACTGCGTCGAAGGCCCCGTCACCGACGCCATCCCCGCCTCCTTCCTCCAGACGCATAACAACACGCACGTCGTCCTCGACCTCTCTTCTGCTTCCAATCTGACCCGCATCCAGCACCCCTGGCTGGTGACTTCGTGCGAATGGACCGACAAGCTCATCCGCAGCGCCATCGTATGGCTCTGCCAGCTGACCGGCAAACCCATCCTGAAACTGACGAACAAGGACTATAACGACCACGGCCTGAGCGAACTGCTGGCCCTCTACGGTTCGGCCTACAATGTGAACATCAAGATATTCAACGACCTGCAACACACCATCACCGGATGGCCGGGCGGCAAACCCAATGCCGATGACACCTACCGTCCCGAGCGCGCCAACCCCTATCCGAAGCGCGTTATCGTCTTCTCCCCGCACCCGGATGATGATGTCATCTCCATGGGCGGCACCATCCGCCGGCTGGTAGAGCAGAAGCACGATGTGCACGTAGCCTACGAGACCTCGGGCAACATTGCCGTGGGCGACGAAGAGGTGGTACGCTTCCTCCACTTCATCAATGGCTTCAACCAGTTGTTCAACAACAGCGGCGACCAGGTCATCAACGAGAAGTATAAGGAAATCCGCCAATTCCTCCGCGAGAAGAAAGACGGCGACATCGACACACGCGACGTGCTCACCATCAAGGGCCTCATCCGCCGTGGCGAGGCACGCACGGCCTGCACGTACAACAATATCCCGCTGGACCACTGCCACTTCCTCGACCTGCCCTTCTATGAGACGGGCCGCATCCAGAAGAACCCCATCAGCGAGGCCGACGTGGAAATCATCCGCAACCTGCTCCGTGAAATCCAGCCCCACCAGATCTTCGTGGCCGGCGACCTGGCCGACCCGCACGGCACGCACCGTGTCTGCACAGACGGTGTCTTTGCCGCCATCGACCTGGAGAAGGAAGCCGGTGCCGAGTGGCTGAAGGATTGCCGCATCTGGATGTACCGCGGCGCCTGGGCTGAATGGGAAATCGAGAACATCGAAATGGCCGTTCCCATCAGCCCCGAAGAACTCCGGGCCAAGCGCAACGCCATCCTGAAGCACCAGAGCCAGATGGAGAGCGCACCCTTCCTGGGCAACGACGAACGACTCTTCTGGCAACGCAGCGAGGACCGCAACCGCGGTACAGCCGCCCTCTACGACCAGCTCGGCCTGGCTTCCTATGAGGCGATGGAGGCGTTTGTGGAGTATATCCCGCTCTAAGGAACTGACGATAGCCCAAGTCCTGCCGGGACACGGAAAGAGGCTGTTTACGATGAATAAACAGCCTCTTTCTCATTTCCGGCAATCCCCTATACTGCTCAACGGATGAACTGCAACGTCATCCTCTCTCCATCGTATATCTCGCGGAATCCTATGCCGCGCTCCGACAGATATTCCTTCAGGTCATTGAACGCCGACTGGTCATTCAGGATGATTTCCACCTCTTCGCCTGCCCGGGCCGTACAGATGGCCTCCATGGCCGGGACAAGAGGACTGTTATAGCGAAGAGGGCCACAAGTATCAACGGAGTTCTTCTTCTTCATGGTCGGTTTCCTCCTCTTCGTCCGGCTCGGAAAGCCATTGCAGATACAACTGGATGAGCTGCTGGAGTCCGAAAGCCTTCATATTGGCATGGTAAATCACATCTATGCATAAATCCAGCAGGTCCTTGCTGTCCTCCTCCTGCGAAGCGATGAGCGAACGTATGTTCAGCTTCAGCTTGTCCAGCACCGTCTCGTCCACGATACCGTTGCTGTCAATCAAGTGACGGAAAAGCCCGTATTTCTCGATAGTTTCCAAATTCGTCTCCGATACCGTTATGTGGCGTGTGCCACTCACGTTGGCTTGTATGGTATAAGTCTTCATTGGGTTTAATATGTTAGGTTGATACGGGCAAAGATAGGCCTTTTTGCCAAAGAAGCACAGAAAACAATGTTAATCTGTGTAATCTCCATTGAAAACGCCTATCTTTGCGCCATGAAAGAATACAGATTGACCGATTGGTTGCCCACCACCAAGAAAGAAGTGGAAGTGCGCGGATGGGATGAACTGGACGTAATCCTGTTCAGCGGCGATGCTTATGTGGACCACCCCTCCTTCGGAGCGGCGGTCATCGGACGTATCCTCGAAGCCGAAGGGCTCCGGGTGGCCATTGTGCCCCAACCCAACTGGCGCGATGACCTGCGCGACTTCAAGAAGCTGGGCCGTCCCCGCCTGTTTTTCGGCGTCAGCGCCGGGTGCATGGACTCCATGGTCAACCGTTATACGGCCAACAAGCGCTTGCGTAGCGACGACGCCTATACCCCCGACGCCCGTCCGGACATGCGGCCGGAGTATCCTACCATTGTCTATACACAGATCCTGAAGAAGCTCTTCCCGGATGTTCCCGTCGTCGTGGGAGGCATAGAGGCCAGTATGCGCCGCCTGACCCACTACGATTACTGGCAAGACCGCGTGCGCCCCAGCATCCTGGTGGATAGCGGGGCGGACCTGCTGATTTATGGCATGGGCGAACAACCGGTCACAGCCCTTGCCCGCGCTATCCCGCCCCATACCCCGGCCTCCGGCCTGCTGGCGTGGGCCAGGGACATTCCCCAGATAGCCTATCTCACCCCGGCCTGCGAAGCCCGCGAGGGAGACATCCGCCTCTTTTCGCACGAAATGTGCCTGGAAGACAAGCGCAAAGAGGCGCGGAATTTCCGCCTTATCGAGGAGGAGAGCAACACCCGGCATGCCCGCCGCATCCTGCAGGACGTGGGCGGGCAGACCGTCGTGGTCAATCCTCCTTACCCGCCCATGACGGAGGCCGAACTGGACCATTCGTATGACCTGCCCTACACCCGCCTGCCCCATCCGAAATACAAGGGCAAACGGATTCCGGCCTACGACATGATCAAGTTCTCCGTCAACATCCATCGGGGATGCTTCGGCGGTTGTGCTTTCTGCACCATCTCGGCCCATCAAGGAAAGTTCATCGTGAGCCGCTCGAAGGAGAGCATCCTGCGCGAGGTGAAAGCCATCACGGAGATGCCCGGCTTCAAAGGTTACCTGAGCGACCTGGGTGGCCCCAGCGCGAATATGTACCGCATGAAGGGGCGTGACGGGAACCTCTGCCAGCAGTGCAAGCGCCCCTCGTGCATCCATCCTTCCGTATGCCCCAACCTGAATGCCGACCACCGCCCCTTGCTGGACATCTACCGGAGCGTAGATGCCTTGCCCGGCATCAAGAAGTCCTTCATCGGGAGCGGCGTGCGCTACGACCTGCTCTTGCATCCTTATAAAGACCCGCAACTGGTGCAGGCCGCGCGCGAATATACCCGCCAGCTCATCACCCGCCATGTCAGCGGACGCCTGAAGGTGGCTCCGGAGCATACCTCGGAGCGGGTGCTCCGCATCATGCGCAAGCCCTCCTTCCGGTTGTTCGAGGCTTTCAAGAAGATATTCGACCGCATCAACCAGGAGGCCGGGCTCCGCCAGCAACTCATCCCCTACTTCATCTCCAGCCATCCCGGATGCCGCGAGGAGGACATGGCCGAGCTGGCGGTCATCACCAAGCGCCTGGACTTCCACCTGGAGCAAGTGCAGGACTTCACGCCTACGCCCATGACCGTATCTACCGAGACCTGGTACACAGGCTATCACCCCTATACCCAGGAACCCGTATTCAGCGCCAAAAGCAGGCAGGAGAAACTGGCCCAACGCCAGTTCTTCTTCTGGTACAAGCCCGAGGAGCGGCGCGCGCTCATCGACGAACTCCGGCGCATCGGGCGGCAAGACCTGATTGACCAACTTTATGGGAGGAGATAAAAAAATCCTCCCGTCCCCGGCCATGCTCTACCGGGGACAGGAGGAATTATTTTGTTGTATGTATTTCCTCTTTCCGCCTGACCTGCGTTCCTTTAGTTCAGGTAGGCAAGAATGTCTTTGGCCGAAATATCCTTGGCCAATATGATGCCGTTTTCATCCAATAGATAGTTGGTAAATCCTCCGCCCAGCTGATACATCTTATAAAGGTCGGAAGCCTCGCCATCTGTTTCCACGAAACAGGCCGGCGTAACTATCTGGTCCTTACGAACGGTTTCCTTGAAGATAGACTCGTATTCATCAAATGAAATGGAAACCATTTCCACACCATCCGGGCTGGCCGTACGGAAAGCCTCGCTCAAAGCTGCGTTGCACATGCGTGAGGGAGCGTCATAGCTGGCCCAGAAACTCAGCAACACGTACTTCCCTTTCAGACGGGAAAGGCTGAAATCGTGCTGCTCCGGCGACAGGGCCTGAATATCGAAATCAGGAGCGATGTCGCCCACGTTCAAACCTCTCATAGGTTTGTCTTTGTTTACAAAAGAAATCAAGGAACTAATCAACAATACAACAAAAATCCATTTTACATGTCTCATGCAATACGGTTTTGGTTAATACTATCCGGAAACCGCCCGTAGCGGTGATTTCGCTTCCGGACCTTGCTTGTCTCTGGCCTTGAACATTGACATTCAATACCTTTGCTTTCGAAATCGGGGGCAAAGGTACGCAAAGAAAATACTATTCTCCAAATAAACAAGTCAAAAAGTTACTTTTTTACCCCATATTTTTATGTTGTTTAGCATAAAAACGGGGAATTAAGGGGAGTTAAGGAGTTAAGAAGTTAAGGAGTTAAGCCGATAGTAAGTCAAAGGGGGAGATTTACAAAAGGGATTGATTTTATCGCTAACCTACTCCTTAATTTCTTAACTTCTTAACTCCTCAACTCCTCAACTCCTTAACTCCTTAACTTCTTAACTCCTTAACTCCTTAAAAAAAGGGGCATACCCTTGCGGACATACCCCTTTCGGTTGTTTTCATTCTTTTCTTTTTCCGAGTTTTATTCAGCAGCAGGTGCTTCGGCATTCTCTGCATTCTCTGCGTTTGCCTCTGCGGTGGCAGCTGCTTCAGCTTCGGCTTTTGCGGCCTCTTCGGCGGCTTTCTTTTCAGCCAGTGCTTTGGCTTTCTCTTCATTCACTTTCTTCTCGGCTTCCAGACGGGCCTTGGCTACGGCCTTCTTGGCCTCTGCGGTCTTTTCCTTGAGGGCATTCAGTCCGTTCTGCTTGTTGTTCTTCCAAGCCTCGAACTTAGCCTCTGCCTCGGCTGCACCGAATGCGCCTTTTGCCACGCCGCCCAGCAAGTGCTTCTTCATATAGACGCCCTCGCGGGAGAGGATGGTGCGCACGGTATCGGTGGGTTGTGCACCCGTCATGACCCATCTCAACGCACTTTCAAAGTTCAAATCTACGGTGGCAGGATTGGTGTTGGGGTTGTACGTACCAATCTTTTCGATAAAACGACCATCTCGTGGTGCTCTTGCATCTGCAATGACGATGGAGTAGAAAGCATAGCTCTTACGGCCATGTCTTTGCAATCTGATTCTTGTTGCCATTCTTTTTTCTAATAAATTAAGTTATTGATTTGAATTATGCTACTAACTCGTAATAGCGGGCGCAAAGGTACGGTTTTTCTTTTTGACCTGCAAGGCTTTAAGCAGATTTTTTTCAGCCGAGGGGCTTCAGGGGGGGCATTCAGCGGTAATACTTGCGATAAATGCGCTTGTATTCCTTTCCTTTCTTGAAGTCCTCGATCCAGGCATTCAGCGTATCCAGCAGGGCGGGCGATTGCTTGCTGACGGCCCAGGAATAGAATTGCGTGAAGCCGACGGCGGTGCTGATGTCTATCTGGGGCATGCTGTCGGCCACGGCTTCGGCTATGCTTTCTTCGCATACGGCGTAGTCTATGTCCCCGTGGGCCACCAAGGATATCAGTTGTTCGGAGCCATAGCGCTCCACCTCCCGGATGTAAATGGTGTCGCCGATCTCATCCCCCAGGTTGCGGATGCGCAACGCATAGGGGGAGTCCTTGACCAGGTGGACGGTTTTCCCGGCCAGGTCCAGCAGGCTCTTTATGAACAAGGTATCTTCGTCGGAGGCGGGCTTGCGCTGCACCAGCACCTGGCGGCTCAGGGCAATGGGCGTGGAGAGCGCCAGAGAATCCTTCAGTTCGCTGGTGGCCAATATGCCGTTGGCTATCAGGTCATAGGAGCCGTCGGCCAAGCCCTCCAGGCATTTGTCGAAGGCCATCTCGGGGGTGATGGATACGTCCAGCGAATGGTCCCGCGCGAACGCCTCGACCAGCTCGTAGTTGAAGCCGGAAATCGTATCCCCGTCCACATAGAAGCTGACGGAGTTATATTCCGTAGTTACCCGCAGGACCCCCTCGCGCGCGATCTCATCATAATCCCGCGGCGCGGAGGCGGAAGCATCGGACTCTGAAGGAGCATTCATAAAGGTGAGGGCCAGACAGGCGGAGAGGGCCGCGATGATTGCACCCGTATATATCCATGCCCGGTGTTTCCTGAGGTATTGTTGTTGCATATATTTGATAGTTGGTTTATATTCATGAGGAGTTAAGGAGTTAAGGAGTTATCACTCCGCTACGCTCCGTTAGGAGTTAAGCCGATAGTAAGCCAATGAGCCACATACACACAGGGGAGGTATTGGCTTAACTTCTTAACTCCTTCACTCCTTAACTTCTTAACTCCTTAACTCCTTAACTCCTCAAAAATTATCATCCACGTCAATCATAGAAGTTCCACGACACGCCTATTTTCAGCAGGCGCGAGTTGATGGGATAATGCGGCACCAGGAAGGAGCGGGCATTGCCCATCCCTGCATTGACGTGATACATCATCACGAAAATGCGTGTACGCTTCAGGTGCAGGTTGATATAGGCGTTGATGATGGGGTAGCCGCCTATGTCCACCCGGTCGTCCTCGGGCTGGAGCGTGAACTGCTGGATGGCGGGCATGTAGGCCGGGGCGTTGTAGGTGGTGAAATACCGCAAATCCGCCCCGAACTGCAGCGTCAGGACCTTGAACAGCCTGGCCAGCAGGTAGAAATTATGATAGAGCGACAGGTCGGGCAAGGGCAATACGGACTCGTTGCCGGACTTCTGCCAGACGACTTCGTTGTCCAGGTGGAAAATGCCCAGCTTGAAGTTTTGCTTCAGCATGGCCGAAAGCACCTGCACGCTCCCGCCGTGCTGCACGGGGATGGCGTCGGGGCCGAAGTACGTGTAGTTCTTGATGTTCTCCAGCCCGAAGCGCAGGTTGGTCCCCCAGCGGTCGATGTTCAGCTCGCCCTCGACGCCCGTGCGGAACTCCTTGCTCATGTCGTCGAAGTCCCAGGCGAAGTGGTTGGAGTGATAGTGGCGCATGTAGAACGAGGGCAGCAGGTTCGTGACGTGGGCGCGGGCATAGAAGTTGACCGTGTCCTTGCCCAGGCGGAAATTCAGGTCCATGTCGCCCTTGACCTTGAACTGCCCGATGGCCTCGCCCGCCAGCCCCACTTCGCCGGTGACGTTGTAGTGCAGCAGCTTGCCCTGGCGTTTGGCCAACTCGCCGCCCACGAAGAGTTCATGTTCGTCATACTGCACGGGCGCGGGGACGGGCAGCGACGTATCCATGTTCATCAGGGTGTAGCGGCTGAACTTGTGGGAGACGTAGGCCGTCAGCCCCGCCTTGGCGTATTTGTTGAATCCCTCCAGCAGGGAGACGCCGAGCACATTCTTCACGCTCAGCGCCAGGGTGGAGTCGTTGCTCTGCCCTTCCTGGAAGTAGGTATTGTCATACAGTGCATCTTCGCCCGTAGGTTCGGCGCCCGCCCGGAAGCGGTGGCGCGAGCGTTCCACCCGGAACGTATGGATGAAGCTGGTGACGGGCACGAACTCGTCCTCGACGATGGTATCCACGGGGATGGCCGTGCTGTCCCGTTGCGCTTTCCTGCGGGCGGCGGGGTCTTGCGTCTCCTCCACGCGGGTCACCTCGCGGTGGAAGCCCAGGCGGTAGCGGTGCGTCAGGTAGAGGTAGAAGTTGTGGTTGCGGTTGGAGGCCTGCTCCAGGCGGGTGGGGATGTACTGGCTTCCGCCCACGTCGTCCACCTCCTCGGGGCGGGTGATGTAGCGGTCGTCCGTGATGCCTCCGTTCTCGTTCATCTTCAGGAAGTTGTTGTGGTAGGCGGCGTGCATCTGGTACTTGTTGCCGATGTAGCTGGCGAAGACGCCCGCGTTGAAGTGCGACGTCGACTGGTTGGCGTAGTATCCGCGCCCGTAGAGGTAGTCGATGTTGAAGCCCACGGCCAGGCGTTTGTTGACGTTGACCGAGAAGTAGGACTTGAAGCGGTCCTCGCCGTTCACCTTGTTGCCGGCCTTGTAGTACGTCAGGTTGGTATAGGGCACGTTGCTGTTCGTGAAGAGCAGCTGGTCGGGGCGCACGTAGAAGCTGGAGAAGGGGGCGATGAAGATGGTGGGCTGGTCGTCCGTCCGCCGCTCCAGGAAGATGCGCGACAGGCGGGGCGCGCCCAGGTTGCCCAGGTGGTTATAGTGTCCTTCCATGCCCTCGCCCAGGTTGGTGTTCTGGAAGTTCAGGCTGGCCGTATCCGCCGGGATGAGGGTCCGCTCGCCCAGGGTCTCGTCCACCCGCCACATATAGAGTTTTGGGGGCAGGCTTTGGATGTTGACCGTGCTGTCCTCCAGGTTGTCCGGCTGGAGGGCCGGGTCTATCTGGTTGCCATACTGGTCGCGCATCGTGCCGCCCTGCCCCGTCATAGGCACCTGGGCGCGCGCCAAGGCCGCACCCAGAAGCGCCATTGTCATCAATAGGTATGTCCGCAGTAATCTTCTCATAATCGGGGGGCAAAGATAAGAAAAATATAAGGTAAGAAACGAGGGGGGAGGGATTTTTTTAGAAGATTTGTTTTTTCAATAGTCCGTTAAAAATTAGATAGTGGCCTATGCTGCATCTGTCACAAAACCAAAAAGTTCTTTGACAAGTTTAGCATTTAAAGTTCTGTTCGGTCTGAGTCCGGACCTTACTAAAATTCTTTTGAACATGTAAATGTTACTCAGATAGGCCTTTAGCA
>DWZE01000090.1 GCA_019118325.1 Candidatus Bacteroides intestinavium | reverse complement strand
GGTCCGGCGATTTCCGGCATCAGCCATGCAAATCTGGTATTCTGGTATTGGCCTTTAACTCCTTGAGCGGAGCGATAACTCCGTCTAACTCCTTTTAACTCCTGCGGGCAAAGCCCGCTAAATTCCTATTTATCGTATAAACTAAATATCAACATCTACTTAATCTATTAATTAGTTACAAATTCATCCCTAACGCCCGAAGCACCAGCCGGCGCACATAGACATCCAGCGTACCTTCATCCAAGTCCGATCCGACATGTCCCCGGATATAAGGAGCCTCAATGCCCTTGACACAATAGTAGAGCAATTCGCTGGTCATGTCCACATCGTCGATGCGGAAAAGCCCGGCCTCCAAGCCTTCGCGCAGCACGTCCTTGAACAACTGCACCTGATTGGCGTCAAAGCGCTTGCGTACAGCCTCCACCCGCCATGTGTCGCGGAAGAAATCGGCACGGAGCGTACCGTTGCGGTAGACCACCTCCTTCACCGTGTCCAGGTGGGTGTATATCATTTCCATCAGCTTCTCGTCGGCGGAAATGTCCTTGGCCGACACACGCCTCATGGTATCCGACAGGATGTCCAGTTCCGACTCCACTACGGCCAGGTAGATATCCTCCTTGCTCTTGAAGTAGGTATAGAGCGTCCTACGTCCCTTTTGGGAAGCCACGGCGATGTCATTCATCGTGGTATTCTCCACCCCCATCTTGGCGAACAACTGGCGGGCGACATCCACCAACTTGGCTCTTGTCTTGGATACGGTCATGGCTCTTCGGGCTTACACATTGCTATAAATCGGACAAAAGTACGTCTTTTTGCCGAAACAAGCAAATAGAGGGTTGCTACTTTTTATAATTGTACACTTTCAGGTTGGTGATGCTGCCCTGAAAATCACCGGCTTTCTCCAAGGGGAACACCAACGTCGGCACTACCCGGATATCGCCTTTGTGCTCTTTGTTGTGATAAATGGTGCGCGTGTTCAGCTGGCCAACGACCTTGCCGTTCACCTTCAGCGTGGTAGACGTGTTGTCGCCCGTAATGGCCACATGGGCCTTCTCGCCGGGGAAGAACTGATAGTTGAACGTATAGAGATAGCCGTCGCGGGCAAAGCCCAGTTTCTGGCTGACGGGGTCGGACAGATAGAACACGGCATTATCCGAGCGGAACAGTTCCGTACCGGACTTCTCGGCGGCAGCCTCGATGTCGAACTCTACGGTGTAGTCATAGCCCACTTCGGGATAAGGCAGTTCTTCGCCCGGCTGCAACGAGGCGTGCTCCATGATCATCGTGTTGGGTTCTCCCCACTTGGCCAGTTGGTTCACGCCCGGAGCCTCGCTCAGCATCTGGGCCTTTTGGACAAATTCGTCATAAGGCACCGTCACGTGGATACCGTCCCACATCTTGGCGGAAAGGGTCTGCAAGGCCGGGAAGGCGCGATGATGGATGTCCTTCACCGAGATGCCGTTGCCCACATGGTCATTCCACACGGCGTACATTCCTCCCAGGATGGCCGGATCCTGCTCTTCGAATACCACATTGCCCACGTGAGCAGGTGTCCACTTCTCATACAAATACTTCGTGTTCAGATAGTCATAATAATATCCGGCGGCAGGCACAATATACAGAAGCCCGTCCGGCATGCTGATGAGCTTGTAGCCCTGCTCCACCATCTCCTTCGGGTCGGCATAGCCGTTATACCAGAGGTTCATAATCACGTTCTCCGACTTCACAGGCGTTTCACCCTTGGCATGGGTCAGGGCACCCCACATACATACCTGCTTGCCGAAGCTCTCCACATATTTAATATAGTGGTCGGTGAAGGCGCGGAACTGCTCCACCACGGCCTTATCCTTGTTGGAGTACTCATCCGTACCGATGTTGACACGCGGACCTACGAAGACGGGGTTCTCTCCCTCCAGGTATTCCTTGAAGAGACCGTCCATGAAGGTGTACACCTCCGGGTTGGACAAATCGAAGTGGTCCATGCCATATTCCTTGCTGCCCAATTCGGGCTTGTAGTGGCTGAATGCCAGCACATGAGCGGGAGCGTCAATCTCCGGGATGATTTCCACAAAATCCTCGGCAGCCTCTATCTGGAAATCGCGGAATTCCTCCTTGGTATAATGCCCGTCGCGGGCCGTCAGGCCGGGATAGGTGTCGCACTCCAGGCGGAAAGCGGCATAAGTCTTGTCCCAGTCGTCCTCAAAGTATTGCTTGAAGCCATTGTCGTTCAGGTGAATCTGGAAAGTATTCATCTTGTAATAGGCCATTGCCTTGGCAAAATCCTTCAGATAGGCCATCGGGATGAACTTGCGTCCGCAGTCCATCATAAAGCCACGCACGGCATAGTCCGGCCAGTCCGTAATCTTTCCTTGCGGCAGGGCGCGGCTTTCGCTTTGCTCGCTCATCTGGAGCAACGTGCGGGTAGCCCAGTAGACACCGACGGTTTCCGGGGCCGACACGACCACCTGCTTGCCTATCTGTATGGAATACCCTTCCTTGCCCAGTTTTTTGTCTTTCTTCAGCACCAGCCGGAAATCGCCGTTGCGGGCCTTGCCAACCGCTGCTTCGAGTTTCACGCCGAAAAGTGCCTCGTAGTCATCGGCAAAGTTCTGCGCCACGGGCAACAAAGTTTCGTCAGCGCAGACGATACGCGTCTGGGCAGTGGGAACAAAATCCCCCGTCTTGCCCACCCATTCCTTCAGTTCGGGAATGACAAACGGCTTGGGGTTCTGCGCATGTAACGTCATGCCTGTCAACAAGAAGAAGCCGACCAGGCACAAAATTCTTTGGGTAAAGATGGATAATCTCATGTCTTTCGTTTTTTAAGTTGATAATTGAACATTTGGTTTTGAATTAATAAAGGTAGCGGTTTATGAAGAAACTCCCCGCATAAACATGCTTCTTTTAAGCATTATTAATGAAATGTCCCGATAAATGGCTTCCTCCAACGTCGCCATGACTACACCTATTTATATATATAGGCGGACAGAAGTGATAGGGCATGAACAGGCTGCGGGCGGAGATATCTCCGGGCATGAGCGGAGATATCTGCGGGCAAGGGCGGAGATATCTGCGGACAAGGGCGGAGATATCTGCGGGCAAGGGCGGAGATATACTTCATAGACTATTTCAAACAGCTGCTACTCCCTGCAAAGCTTACAGGAATGGCAAAGTAAACATATATTCATTCCGCGTGTCCAAAATCCACCTGATTGCGGGCACTCATTCCCTGAAAAAGCGCGTCTGCCCGACCGGGAAGGACTTCTTGTGAGCCCCCGCCCTTTTGCCCATGAAATCATAAAAACTTTTCAAAACACCCCTCCATCCGGCGGTTTTTATAGAAAAAAGCCGCGTTTTCCTAAAAAAAAGGATTTTTTATTCACAAGACATTTGTTTAATTAGAAACTTTTAGTACCTTTACGCCCACTTAGTGAACCTTAAACTTCGGCACACGCCGCAAAGCCATGCAGAAGAGTAAGACACTATTAACCTTAATTTATTCATTTAAATCCAAAAGCAATATGCGAAAAGTAGTGAAGCCTATCGGAATGCTGCTACTCTGTTCGACACTGGGCATGGGCAATGTCTATGCCGTTCCGTCGGCAGGAACAGCAGGCGTACAAAGCGTGCAGCAAGAAGGCACGTGTACAGGCGTAGTCGTCGATGCCACAGGCATGACGGTAATCGGAGCTTCTGTCAGGGTGAAAGGCACGACCAATGGTGCCATCACTGACCTGGATGGAAAATTCTCATTGAAAAACGTGGCCAACGGAGCCATCATCGAAATCACCTACATCGGCTACCAGCCCGTGGAGGTGAAGTGGGAAGGGAAAACCCTGAACATCACGATGAAAGAAGACAGCGAAATGCTGGATGAAGTGGTAGTCGTAGGTTATGGCACGCAGAAGAAAGTGAACGTGACGGGTGCCGTGTCCATGGTAGACTCGGAAGTATTCGAATCTCGCCCGGTACAGAACGTGACGCAAGCCCTGCAAGGCCAGATTCCGGGCCTGAACATGGCAACGACAAACACCGGCGGTGAATTGGGCAGCGAAATGAGCATCAGCATCCGTGGTGCCGGTACGGTAGGCGCAGGCTCAAGTGCCCAGCCTCTGGTATTGATTGACGGCATGGAAGGCGACATGAACGCCCTGAACCCGAACGACATCGAGTCCGTGTCCGTACTGAAGGACGCATCCGCTTCTTCTATTTACGGTGCACGAGGCGCATTCGGCGTTATCTTGATTACCACGAAGAGCGGCCAGGCAGGCAAGACGCGCGTGAACTATACGGGCAACGTCCGCTTCTCCAGCCCGACGCGTATGCCGGAGATGGCCAACTCCATTGATTTCGCCAACTACTTCAACAAAGGATTGGGATGGGACATGTTCACCCAGGAAACCATCCAGAAAATGAGGCAATGGCAAGCCGGCGAGTTCACGGATCCCACCACATCGGAATATTATGGTACGATAGTGGGCACGGACAACCGTTACCTGGCCTACGGCAGCGCCTTTGCCAACACCAACTGGTTTGAGGAAATGTTCCGCAGCAACGTGCCCTCGCAGGAACACAACGTCAGCGTCAGCGGCGGCTCGGAGAAACTGACCTACATGATCAGCGGTAACTTCCTGAACCAAAACGGTCTGTTGCGCCACGGCAAGGACCAGTACAACCGCTACACCCTGAGCAGCAAACTCTCGGCAAAACCGGCCGAATGGCTGACCATCAACCTGACCAACCGCTGGTCGCGCGAGGACAACAAGATGCCTAACTATCTGAAGAATACGGGCGGTAACTTCTACCACAACATTGCCCGCCGCTGGCCGAGCAACCCGGCCCGCACTCCTCACGGATGGATGAACGGTATGGAAATCATCGAGTTGGAAGAAGGCGGCCAATGGAAGAACCAGCAGAACTCCGTGTCCAACCAGCTGCAACTGATTTTCGAACCCATCAAGGACTTCCACATCACGCTGGAGGGCAACATGCGCCGCTACACGGAGTCGCGCCACGAGGAAATCCTGCCCATCACGGCCAATGACGCGGACGGCAATCCTTTCGGCATCTCTTGGAACGGACGTGCCGTCGGCTCATCCTATATTTACGAGCACCGTCTGACGGAGGACTATTACTCCACCAACATCCTGATGGACTATTCGAAAACCATCAAGGACCACTACTTCAAAATCATGGGTGGTTTCAATGCCGAACTCTACCATCAGGACTACCTGTACGGCGACGGACAAAGCATCATTACCCCCACGGTGCCTGAACTGAACCAGACGCAAAAGTTACGCGATGCCTGGAACAGCAAGAACGAACGTGCCGTAGCCGGTTTCTTCGGTCGTATCAACTACAACTGGAAAGAACGCTACATGTTCGAAGCCAACCTGCGTTACGACGGCTCGTCCCGCTTTGTCGGCGACAAGCGCTGGGGCCTCTTCCCCTCGTTCTCTGCCGGCTGGAACATCGCCCGCGAAGAATTCTTCGAACCCATCACCCAATACATCGGCACCCTGAAGCTGAGAGGTTCGTGGGGACAATTGGGTAACAACAACACGGACAACTGGTATCCCTTCTTCCAGACACTGAGCACCAACTCGCAAAACTCCGCATGGGTCATCAACGGCCAGCAGATGAACACGGCTTCACTGCCGGGCATCGTCAGTGACGTGCTGACATGGGAGACCATCGAATCGTGGGACATCGGTTTGGACTTCGGCCTGTTCAGCAACCGACTGACAGGTTCTATCGAATACTATAACCGCTATACGTATGACATGGTAGGACCGGCTCCGACGCTCCCCGCCGTGCTGGGTACCAACGCTCCCCGGGTGAACAACGCAGACATGAAGTCCTATGGTTGGGAATTAGACATTTCCTGGCGCGACCATATCAAGGACTTCAACTACGGTATCCGCTTCAACTTGTCCGACAACCAGGATAAAATCCTGACCTACCCGAACGAAAGCGGCAACCTGGGTACTTACCGTTCCGGCATGATGCTGAATGAAATCTGGGGCTACACCACCGTAGGCATCGCCCAAACTCAAGAACAAATGGACCAGCACATTGCCAACGCACGTCCGAACTTCGGTACGTCCTGGGGCGCCGGCGACATCATGTATGCCGACCTGAACGGCGACGGTGAAGTGACGAACGGTTCGAACACCATCTACGACCACGGCGACCTGACTATCATAGGTAACAGCACACCGCGCTACAACTTCGGTCTGACGCTGGACGGCGAATGGCACGGCATTGACTTCTCCATCTTCATGCAGGGCGTGATGAAACGCGACTATTGGGCAGACCAGGCATACTTCTGGGGCGCCTATGGCGACGAATGGCAATCGACCTGCTTCGTAGAACACCTGGACTACTGGTCGGAAGACAATCCGGATGCTTACTATCCGAGACCTATCATGTCCCTGGACGGAACCGTGGCACAAAAGAACCATCAGAAGCAAACCCGCTACCTGCAAAGCGCTGCTTACATGCGTCTGAAGAACGTGCAAGTAGGCTACACCTTCCCGCAAAAATGGGTCAACAAGGCAGGTATCGAATCGTTGCGCGTCTATGTATCCGCAGACAACCTGGCCACCTTCACCAGCCTGAGCAAGATCTTCGACCCCGAAGCCTTGATCAGTGTCAACGGCGGTACCGGTAAGACTTATCCGCTGCAACGCACCATTTCTATCGGCGTAAATCTTAACTTCTAAAACAAAGGAACAATGAAACTCAGTTTAAAACATATCTATCTCTGTTCGATGATAGGAGCAGCCGGACTGATGACCACTTCGTGTGAGGACTTTCTGGACCGCCAACCTATTACGAACCTGACACCTGAAGCCTACTTCACAAGTGCAGACCAGGTAAGCGCCTATGTCATCAACTATTACGCAGACCAACTCCGCGATTCCCGCAACAACCTCCTGACACACGGTCCGGGAACTTATAACGGCGGAAAGGCGCGTAACGATGACGCTACGGACAACTATTATGTGGCACAAGGCAGTCTGACTTACTTTGCCGGCAACAAACTGGTGCCCGCCGGCAAGAATCTCCAGACGCTGTACGAAAGAGTACGTGTATGGAACTGGCTGCTGGAACAAGTACTGCCCAAGATGGAGGCAGGGACTCTTCAAGGAGCCGAACAATACGTGGGCGAAGCATACTTCTTCCGCGCCCTGGCCTACTACAATGGTCTGGTACAATTCGGAGACCTGCCTATTGTAGAAACGGTACTGCCGGATGACAACGCCATCCTGGTGGAAAACAGTGCCCGGCAACCGCGCAATCTGGTAGCGCGTTTCATCCTGGCCGACCTGGACAGAGCGGCAAACCTGATAGGTTCGAAAGCCTCCGTCGGCTCCCAGCGTGTGAACAGGGAAGTGGTTCTGACATTCAAGTCGCGTGTGGCCTTGTTTGAAGGCACTTTCGAGAAATACCATCGCGGCACAGGCCGTGTGCCGGGTGATGCCAACTGGCCCGGAGCATCCTATAACCAAGGTTTCTCCATTGACCAGGATGCCGAAGTCAACTACTTCCTGGAGCAGGCCATAGACGCAGCTGCCCAAGTGGCCGATGCCACCACCCTGACCAACAACTCCCATCAGATGAATCCGGAATGGGGACAACTCTCCGGTTGGAATCCCTATTTCGACATGTTCTCCACGCCCGACCTGAACAGTTACGACGAAATCCTGCTGTGGCGTCAATACACGGGAACATCCGGTGCGCACAGTGCCGCATTCTATCCGACACGTGGCGGCGACCAGGCCGGTTTGTCCCGCGCTTACATCCGCTCTTTCCTGATGAAGGACGGCCTGCCTTACTATGCTTCTTCCCAGTATGAAGGCGACCTGAGCGTATCGCAAGAAAAGGCCAACCGCGACGAGCGTCTGCAACTGTTCGTATTCGGCGAAAACGACCCGATAGCTTCAGACCCCAATGACACACGTACCGTCGTCACCGAAGAAGGACCGGACGGAGAACCCGTAAGCCACCAGGAAATGCTCTATGTGGATACGCTGAACCTGGCCGGCGGTGAGTTGCAGGTACGCGACCTGACCGGTTATCGCTCGCGCAAATATGTCAGCTATGACTGGAATCAGATTAACACCTCGGTAATCTCCACGACGGGTTGTCCCGTATTCCGCAGCGCAGAAGCCCTGCTGAACTACATTGAAGCATATTACGAAAGATACGGCAACCTGGACAGCAAAGCCACCAGCTACTGGCAACAGTTGCGCTCCCGTGCAGGCGTAAGCACTGACATCCAAGCCACAATCAATGCCACGGACCTGGATCAGGAATTCTACCTGGAGAATGGTGTCGTGAAGGGAGATCTGGCAGTCTATTCCGGCGCTGACCGCGTAGACGCTACCCTCTACAACATTCGCCGTGAACGCCGTTGCGAATTCATTGCCGAAGGCATGCGTTGGGACGACCTGAAGCGTTGGCGCTCTTGGGATCCCATCTTGGCCAGCGGAAATGTCCGCTTCATGTACCAAGGCATGAACATCTGGGACGAAGCCTTCAAGAAATACGGCATTGACCGCCACTATCCGATCTCCGGTTACGAAGATTACTTCCGCATCGGTGCCATCGGCGAAGGTGAAGACCAAGAAGCATTGAGGGATCAATATCCTTACTTGGCCTATTCCACCAAGACTCCGTTCATCGTGGACGGAACGGGCGGCAGCGGCAACGTTTCCGCTCCGGATGACCCGTTGACCGGCAAGTACATCAGCCCGCTGCGCATAGATACCCGCAACAGCTATGAACTGAGAAACGGCTACAGCTGGTACGAAGCCTACTATCTGGAACCGCTGGGCGTACAAGACCTGACACTGACAGCCACAGACCCGACAGACCCGTCCACGTCCGTGATGTACCAGAACCCCAACTGGCCCACCACTGCCGGACGCGCTGAAAGATAAGAATGGCACATGGAAGGAAAGAATCCAGCTACATCGCTGATTTTTTTCCGGATAAATTGGTAATCTTCTTGGGAAATCCTATCTTTGCACGGAATACGTGCTTGGATTTCCAAGAAGATTACTTTTTTATTTATCATACATCCGAAAGACCCATGAAAAGAATCAATCAACTGGCAACATCAGCGTTCTTGCTGGCTGCCCTCGCGTTGCAAGGATGTTCGCAACGCAGTGAAGAGTACTACGTGAAGCATGTGGAGTTTCCACAAGGCGCCACTTTGGAACAAAAAGTGGACATAGCTGCACGCCTTGTCCCCACTCCCCAACAAATGGAATGGCAACAGATGGAGCTGACCGCCTTCCTGCACTTTGGCATCAACACCTTCACTGACCGCGAATGGGGCGACGGTTCGGAAGACCCCGCCTTGTTCAACCCTACCGAACTGGATGCCGAACAATGGGTACGCTCACTGAAAGAAGCAGGTTTCCGCATGGTCATCCTGACGGCCAAGCACCACGACGGCTTCTGCCTCTGGCCCACCAAAACTACCAAACACAGTGTGGCCTCCTCACCGTGGAAAGACGGCAAGGGAGACGTTGTGAAAGAACTGCGCGACGCCTGCACCAAGTATGACATGAAATTCGGCGTTTACCTCTCTCCGTGGGACCGCAATGCCGAAAGCTACGGCGACTCCCCCCGCTACAATCAATTCTTCATCGACCAACTGACCGAATTGCTGACCAATTACGGCGAAGTGCATGAAGTCTGGTTTGATGGTGCCAATGCCGAAGGACCTAACGGCAAGAAACAGGTCTATGACTGGGATGCTTTCTACAAAACCATACAAACCCTGCAACCCAAAGCTGTGATGGCCATCATGGGCGATGATGTCCGCTGGGTGGGTAACGAGCGTGGCCTGGGCCGCGAAACAGAATGGAGCGCCACCGTATTGGCACCGGGCATCTATACCCGTTCGGACAGCGTGAACACAGCTTTGGGCGTAGGCTCCACCTCGGCCGACCTGGGCAGCCGCGAAGTACTGGCCAAAGCCAATGAACTGTTCTGGTATCCGTCGGAAGTAGACGTATCCATCCGTCCGGGCTGGTTCTACCATGCCGACCAAGACAATCAGGTGAAAAGCCTCAAGCACCTGATGGACATTTATTATCAGTCCGTAGGCTATAACTCCGTCCTCCTGCTGAACATCCCGCCCGACCGTCGCGGACTCATCCACGAGAACGACGTGAAACGACTGAAGGAATTTGCCGACTACCGCAACCGCGCCTTTGCCGACAACCTTGTGACAGACGGACAGACACTGTGGACAGCCGGTACCGGCGAAAGCCGCGAATACACGCTGAAGGAAGGCTCACCCATCAACCTTGTCCTCCTGCAGGAAGACCTCAGCAAGGGCCAGCGCGTGGAAGAATTCGAAGTGGAAGGCCTTGTTGACGGCCAATGGCAATCCTTGGGCAAGGGAACGACCGTAGGCTACAAACGAATCCTCCGCTTCCCCGAAGTCAATGCCACCCAACTGCGCGTCAAGTTACTCTCCACCCGCCTGAAAGCCAACATCTGCAATGTAGCTGCCTACCACGCTGCCCCGCTGGCCGAGATGCAGGACGAAGCACAATGGAACAACGTGCCGCGCGAAACCTGGAAAGTAACCGCCGCACAACCGCTGACCATCGACCTGGGCAAGACAATGGCCCTGAAAGCCTTCACCTATGCACCGCTCAATGGGGAAGCCAAGCCGACCATGGCTTTCAAATATACCCTGAGCGCCAGCACCGACGGCAAACAATGGACAGAAGTGCCTACATCGGGCGAGTTCAGCAACATCATGCACAACCCCGTGCCGCAAACAGTGACTTTCGAAAGCACGGTCAAAGCACGCTTCATTAAGCTGGATGCCAAGACCACCGATGGCCAGGCAGCCAACGTCAGTGCAGAAGAAATCGGCGTAACCGTTGAATAACTATCAAAAAGAATAGCCCCCTCCCTTCTCTCTCCCCACACAGGGAAAGAGTCGGAAGGGGCTTTTGTTTATCACTTAATCCATCCCCACAATGAAAAAAGTCCCTATCCTTCTCCTTTGCCTGCTGACCTGTCTGGTAGCCACGATGCAGGCGCAAGTGAAATTCGCCAAGGACAAGCTGTACAACATTGTGCCTGCCGGACAAACCGACAAAGCCGTCAGCTACAAGTCCGGCACCACGCAAGCGATCCTGGTTCCCCTCAACGACAAGGACCCACAGCAACAATGGAGCATCACCGACCTCTCCGGCAGTTTCCGCTTCATTACCCCGTTTGAGAACAAATCTATCCACGCAACATCTGCCAACACGGCAGGAATCACTGAAAACAACGGTTCAGACGAATCGCAACTTTGGACCCTCCGCAAGGAAGGGAAATCCTACCAGCTCATTCCGAGCAACAGCATGAGTCTGATACTGACTTGTGATGCCGCCGGCAATCTGCGTCTGAAACCCGCTGACCAAGTGAGCAATAAACAGGAAACCCTCTTCCTCATCCAAGCCAGTCCCATCCCCATGCCGAGCCAAGCAGAAGAAATGATGGCAGACCGGGCCAAAAACTATTGGGAAAACGAAACCATCTTTGCCGAAAACAAAGAACAGGGACACGCCACCTACATGCCCTACGCCTCAGAACAAGAGATGCTGGCCGACAAAAAATATTATGCCACGCCATGGACCGATGTCCACAGTTCACGCTACTGCTCGTTGAACGGCGAATGGGCTTTCCAACTGGTATCCGAACCCTCGCAACGGCCGCTGGACTTCTACAAGGAAGATTATGACGTAAGCAGCTGGGACAAAATTCCCGTACCCTCCAACTGGGAAATGCAAGGTTATGACCATCCCATCTATAACAACGTAGAATATCCGCACTCCAACACTCCTCCCTTCATCAACGCCCGCAAAGGATTCAATGACAACGGGAAGAACTATGGCATTAACCCCGTAGGCTCTTACGTACGTTTCTTCGACCTGCCCGAAGGATGGGAAGCACGCCGCACGTTCATTCACTTCGGAGGCATCTACAGCGCGGCCTTCGTCTACCTGAACGGACAATACGTAGGCTACTCGCAAGGCTCGAACAACGTGGCCGAATTCGACCTGACTCCATACCTGCGCACAGGCAAGAACCGCCTGGCCGTACAGGTGTTCCGCTGGAGCGATGGTTCCTACCTGGAATGCCAGGACATGTTCCGCATGAGCGGCATCTTCCGCGATGTCTATTTATACAGCACACCCAAGACTGCCGTGCGCGACCACTACATCACCTCCCAGTTGGACGCTGCATCCGGTTTCCAAAACGGCACGATGAACGTAGCCCTGACCTTGGACAACCGAGATGGACTGAAAGGAGAAAAGGATATCACCGTCAAGCTGTATGATCCCGAAGGGAAAATGGTATATGAGATAAAGAAGAATCTGGCCTATGCGCCGGAACAAAAGGAAATAGAAGCCAAACTGAGTTTCACCCTCACCCGCCTTCTGCCTTGGACTGCCGAGACTCCCAATCTCTACACCGTACGTATCATACAGAGCGAAAACGGCCGCGAAGAAATGGCCTTCTCCACCAAATACGGTTTCCGCGACATCCAGGTACGCGGACCGCTGGTGTACATCAACGGACAACGTGTCTTCTTCAAGGGAGTCAACCGCCACGATACGCACCCGATGTACGGACGGGCCGTAACCACAGAATCCATGTTACGCGACGTCCTCCTGATGAAACAAAACAACATCAACACTATCCGTACTTCCCACTACCCCAATGCCGCCAAGATGTACGCCATGTTCGACTACTACGGCCTCTACACCATGGACGAGGCTGACCTGGAAGACCACGCCAACCAGAGTATCAGCGATATGCCCTCTTGGGAGCCGTCTTTTGTAGACCGTATCGACCGCATGGTTCTGCGCGACCGCAATCATCCTAGTGTCATATTCTGGAGCCTGGGTAACGAGGCCGGCGGAGGCAGCAACTTCCAGGCCTGTTACGATGCCGCCAAAAAGCTGGACAACCGCCCTGTACACTATGAGGGTACCCGCGACGGCAAAGAATACGGAGGCAACCGCTTCAGCGACATGTACAGCAAAATGTACCCCAACATGAAATGGATGGACCAATATGTCAACAGCTTTGACAAACCGATGTTCATCTGCGAATATGCCCATGCCATGGGCAACGCCATCGGCAACCTGCGGGAATATTGGGAAAGCATCGAAAGCAGCTCGTCCACTATCGGTGGTGCCATCTGGGACTGGGTGGACCAGGCTATCTACGATCCACAGGAGATGAAGCAGGGCATCTACCGCCTGCATACAGGCTATGATTATCCCGGCCCGCACCAAGGTAATTTCTGCTCCAACGGCATCCTGCTGCCTACCCGTGAGGAATCGCCCAAACTGAAAGAAGTGAAAGCGGCCCACCAGTTCGTTAAATTCCGTCTGGACAACGTGGACAAAGACGAAAACCAAATCCACATCACACTGAAGAATACGTATGATTTCATCTCCCTGGAAAACTTCTACCTGCGTTGGCAACTGTTGCAGAACGGTTATCCTCTACCTGCCGACAGCCTGATGCTGGAAGCCATACAGCCTGATGACAGCACACGCGTGACCCTTCCCGTGAACGGCATCAACTTGGCGCAGGCAACCAAAGACGGAACAGAGGTCCTGCTTAACCTTGAAGTGCGCCAAAAGAACGACACCCGTTGGGCCGAAGCCGGTCACAGCGTAGCTCTGCAACAGTATGAACTGACTGCACGCGCTCCCCTGCCTGCCCTCAACGGCAAACGGAAACCCAAACTAAACGTGGCCGAAACAGAAAACCAGATTATCGTGCGCAATGAAAATATCGAAGCCATCTTTGAGCGGAAGACGGGACGCATCACTTCCCTGACAATGGACGGACAGAAAGTCATCGCTCCGGGACAGGGCTTCATCTATGACAACCACCGCTACATCGAGAATGACAAATTCGAGAAAGTAGACAACGGATTAAAAGCCGAAGGCACCTGCCTGGTAGAAAAAGAAGGCAACCGTATCGTAGTGACCACCACACGTGAAGGCTCCTTGTGTGGCACACGCATCCTATATACCATCTATCCGGACGGCATCATGGATGTACAAGCTACCTTCTCGCCTCAAACGCCCGACTTGCGTCGCGCCGGCCTGGTATGTGGCATAGACTCCACGCTGAGCCAAGTAGCTTACTACGCTCATGGTCCATGGGAAAATCTGGCCGACCGCCTGGACGGCTGCCCCGTAGGCCGATACACGACCACGGTAGATGAGATGCTTTGGCCTTACGTCAAACCGCAATCCACCGGTAGCCGCGAAGGGCTGCGCGAACTGACACTGACCAACACCGAAGGTCGCGGCATCCGTATCCAAACCCAAGGCCAAGTGTCCTTCTCCGCCCTGCGCTACACAGACGAGGACTTGATGAAAACCCTACATACCTGGGAACTTACAGCCCGTCCATACATCGTGCTGCATCTGGACGCCTACCTGAGAGGAACCGGCAACGGCAGCTGTGGCGCAAATACCGGCACAATCCCAACTTATTGGGTACCCCAAAAGGAACAAAGCTACACCCTGCGAATCAGCCCAGTCAAGTAATTGTTTCCAAAGCTGTTTTATAAAAAAACAGGCGTGGGACAGACGGAATCACTCTTCAAGTATCCGTCTGCCCCACGCCTAAAACATATACATAACCATACAGATTCTCTCCTGCCAGCGCAACCAAGGCTACCCGATATGGCATTTGAACTCAGTTTTTCCAACTATATTTTGCACGAGATGAATTTGTGCATTTTAGTCGTGGCAAGTGCCGATTTTTTTTGACACACTATTCTTAATATGGCATTCCCTTTTCCGATGAAAGTTTGTTACAAAATTTATTTTTGTAAGTATTCTTCTTAATGCAGAAGGTTGATAATCAACTTATTATATTTTATTAAACATCCTTCCAAAAACACTGAACAATTTCTTCCGAAACTGTGAAGTATTTCTCGAGAAATTGCGTAGTGTTATGAGAGAAATTCTTCAGTGTTTTTTCGGAAGTTGTGAACCGTCGAATTTTACCTTCTCAAAAAGCCTCCATTATATAAAAATATCCACACAAACCCGTTGGCGGAATTAAGTCAGCGCATACTTGACTCTGCCAATAGGCTTGTTGTTTTTGTAGTTAATACCCGTTGGCGGAATTAATTGGGGCATGAAACCCACGGGCGGAGATATCTTCGGGCCAAGACATCTGCATCTGAATCATCGGGTCGGTCATCGGGTCCTCCCTCGGTTGTTGCGTGACAATTGGGACAGGTTCGATTGTCACCTGGCGCCAGTGAGCAGCGCCACATCGGTCACGTCGCGCGAGCCCGCCACAAAGCGGGAGCGCTCACTTGCCGCAGCCGCCAGCTGCGCTGCGGTGTCCTCGGCAAAGCGATCGCGCATGATCTTGTCGGCAGCCCGCTGCGCAAAGACGAGCGACTCGAGCAGGCTGTTCGAGGCCAGCCGGTTCTTGCCGTGCACGCCGTTGCAGCAGGTCTCGCCGCACGCAAAGAGGCGCGGCAGCGTGGTCTCGGAGTTGGAGTCCACATGGATGCCGCCCATGAAGTAGTGCTGGGCGGGCACCACGGGGATGGGCCGCTCGCGAATATCGTATCCCTCCTCGAGGCAGCGCTCCAGGATGTGCGTGAAGTGCCCCTCTATGACCTCGCGCGGCACCCGCTCGAAGGAGAGCCAGACGTGCTCGGCGCCGGTCCGGCGCATCTCGGCGAAGATGGCCGCGGAGACGACGTCGCGCGGCTGCAGCTCGTCGGTGAAGCGCT
>DWZE01000089.1 GCA_019118325.1 Candidatus Bacteroides intestinavium | reverse complement strand
AAACAACTTGCCACACATCGTAAGATGAGAAAGCTCGAAACCGCCGTATGCCGAGCGGCACGTACGGTGGTGTGAGAGGTCGGAAAACGAAAGTAGGAAGAAAACTACTTCGTTTTCCTCCTACTCGATTTAGGTAAGTAAGTCGCAAGGATAAAATGATATTGTCTTTTGAGGAGTTAAGGAGTTAAGAAGTTAAGGAGTTAAGCCAATACCTTCTGTGTGTACGGTTCTCATTAGTTTACTATCGCCTTAACTCCTAACGGAGCGCAGCGGAGTGATAACTCCTTAACTCCTTAACTCCTTAATTCCCTCCTGCATTCTACCAATAAACGCTATAAAGCCTTAAAGTTTTCGGCCTCTCCTTGCACATCTCCTGCAAAAATACTACATTCGGACAGCGAATTAAACAACCTGATAAACCTTTTAAAAAACAGACCTGCCATGGAGCAATCTCTATTTTGGCTGGTGCCGGCATCTTCAGTCCTGGCACTGGCGTTCGCTTGGTATTTCCACCGGCAAATGATGAAAGAAAGTGAGGGTACCCCTCAGATGATGAAAATCGCCGCCGCTGTCCGCAAGGGGGCGATGTCTTACCTCAAACAACAGTACAAGGTCGTGGCCCTCGTGTTTGTGTGCCTGGCCCTCGTGTTTGCCGTCATGGCCTACGGCTTCCACGTGCAGAACTCGTGGGTGCCCATCGCCTTCCTGACCGGCGGCTTCTTCTCCGGCCTGTCCGGCTTTCTGGGCATGAAGACAGCCACCTATGCTTCCGCCCGCACGGCACACGCCGCCCGCCGCTCGCTCAACTCCGGCCTGCGCATCGCCTTCCGCAGTGGCGCGGTGATGGGCCTGGTGGTCGTGGGGCTGGGTTTGCTGGACATTTCCTTCTGGTATCTCTTGCTGCAGGCTGTCATTCCCGCCGACGCGCTGACGCCCGGCCATAAACTCTGCGTCATCACCACCACCATGTTGACCTTCGGCATGGGTGCCTCCACCCAGGCCCTCTTCGCCCGTGTGGGAGGCGGCATCTACACCAAGGCAGCCGACGTGGGCGCCGACCTGGTGGGCAAGGTCGAGGCGGGCATCCCGGAAGACGATCCCCGCAACCCCGCCACCATTGCCGACAACGTGGGCGACAATGTGGGCGACGTGGCCGGCATGGGAGCCGACCTCTACGAGAGCTATTGCGGCTCCATCCTCGCCACGGCTGCGTTGGGCGCTGCCGCTTTCCTCCATGCCGACGACACGCTGATGCAGGTCAAGGCCGTCATTGCCCCCATGCTGATTGCCGCCGTGGGCATCCTGCTTTCCCTCGTGGGCATCTTCGCCGTGCGCACCAAGGAAAATGCCCGGATGAAGGATCTGCTGGGGGCCCTGTCGCTGGGCACCAACCTCAGTTCGGTGCTCATCGTGGCCGCCACCTTCTTTATATTATGGGCATTGGGCATCGACAACTGGCTGTGGCTGTCCTGCTCCGTGGTGGTGGGCCTGCTGGTAGGCATCGTCATCGGACGCTCCACGGAGTACTACACCTCCCAGTCCTACAAGCCCACCAAACGCCTCAGCGAAAGCGGCAAGACGGGCCCGGCCACGGTCATCATCTCCGGCATCGGGCTGGGGATGCTCTCTACGGCCATTCCCGTCATAGCGGTGGTGGTGGGCATCATCGCCTCCTACCTCTTCGCGTCGGGCTTCGACTTTAACAATGTGGCCATGGGCCTTTACGGCATCGGCATTGCTTCCGTCGGCATGCTGTCCACCCTGGGCATCACGCTGGCCACGGATGCTTACGGCCCCATCGCCGACAATGCCGGCGGCAACGCCGAGATGTCCGGCCTGGGCGAGGAAGTGCGCCGCCGTACGGATGCTCTCGATTCATTGGGCAACACCACTGCCGCCACGGGCAAGGGCTTTGCCATCGGCTCAGCCGCGCTGACGGGACTTTCCCTGTTGGCTTCCTACGTGGAGGAAATCCGTATCGGCCTGGACCGTCTGGGCACCACCACACTGACCGTGGGCGGCGAGCAAGTGCCGCTGCAGGATGCCTCGTTCTTCGACTTCATGCACTACTATGATGTCACCCTGATGAATCCCAAGGTCCTCTCGGGCATGTTCATCGGCGCCATGATGGCCTTCCTGTTCTGCGGACTGACGATGAACGCCGTGGGGCGTGCGGCCTCGCGCATGGTGGCCGAGGTGCGCCGCCAGTTCAACGAAATCAAGGGCATCCTCGACGGTCGTGCCGAGCCGGATTATGAGCGTTGCGTGGCCATCTCCACCAAAGGGGCACAGCGCGAGATGGTCGTGCCCTCGCTGTTGGCCATCATCGCCCCTGTGGCTACGGGCCTCATCTTCGGCATACCGGGTGTGATGGGACTGCTGGTCGGCGGCCTGAGTGCAGGATTTGTGCTGGCCATCTTCATGGCCAATGCCGGCGGTGCCTGGGACAATGCCAAGAAATACGTTGAAGAAGGCAACTTCGGCGGCAAAGGCAGCGAAGTGCACAAGGCAACCGTGGTGGGCGACACCGTGGGCGATCCTTTCAAGGACACTTCCGGTCCCAGCCTGAACATCCTGGTCAAGCTGATGAGCATGGTGGCCATCGTGATGGCCGGTCTGACGGTGGCGTGGAGCCTCTTCTGACGACAGTGGGGAAGAGGATGTGCCGATGTCAATGGCGGCGCATCCTCTTCTTCTTACATTTTTTTCTCTCCTCTTCTCTTTATTCTCTCCGGTTCTGCCCTTTTCTGAAAAAACGCTTCTAAGGGCAAATCCTGTTTAGTAAATACGCGATATTTTGTCCTCTCTTGGTTGAATATTCATAGAAATCCGCTTGTGATGGAATTTTTTTAGCAATCCTATACTTTTTATAGAATTATTTGCTTATCTTTACGGCCACTTGCAATATGCATTGTTAAACTAAAACATCACATTATGCGAAAAGGACTTAAATCTATCAGCGCATTGCTCCTATGCTGTGCCATTTCTGGCGGGGCGGTGTATGCAGCGCCCAGTGAGAGACAGGTTTCCCAAGCCAGCCAACAGCAGGATGGTTCTTGCACGGGTGTAGTAGTGGATGAGACCGGTATGACAATCATCGGTGCATCCGTAGTTGTAAAAGGAACGACCAACGGGGCCATTACGGACCTTGATGGTAAGTTCGTTATTAAGAATGTCAAGCCTGGCGATGTCATTCAGGTCACCTACGTGGGCTACAGTCCCGTAGAGGTGAAGTGGAACGGGCAACCGCTCAACATCACGTTGAAGGAAGACGCCGAATTGCTGGATGAAGTAGTTGTTGTAGGTTATGGCGTTCAGAAGAAGGTAAATGTGACGGGTGCCGTTTCGATGGTTGAATCCGATGTATTGGAATCCCGTCCTGTTGCCAATGTTTCCCAGGCCTTGCAAGGCCAGATTCCGGGCTTGAACCTGAGCGTAGGTACAGGCGGTGGTTCGTTGGACGGAACCATGAGTATCAATATCCGTGGTGCGGGTACTATCAGTACCGGTTCTACAGCTTCCCCGTTGGTATTGATTGACGGTTTGGAAGGCGACATGAACGCATTGAACCCCGATGACATTGAGAATATCTCTGTGTTGAAGGACGCTTCCTCCTCTTCTATTTACGGAGCGCGTGCTGCCTTCGGTGTGATCTTGATTACCACCAAGAGCGGTCAAAGCGGAAAGGCGAAAGTGAACTATTCGGGTAATGTTCGTTTTAATGACCCAATTGGGCTTCCGACCGTGTCTAATTCCTATGATTTTGCTACGGCGTTCAACCAAGCTAAGATCAATGATGGTGCAGGTATCATGTTCAATGATGAGTATATGCAGCGCATCCAGGATTTTATGGCCGGTAGAATTACGGACACGACCATTCCGAACGGAACCAACTGGGCGAAATGGAACGAAGGTTCTAACGACAACATAAACTGGATTGATGAGTTTTATGGACGTTGGGCACCATCGCAGGAGCATAACATCAGTGTGAGCGGCGGTAGTGATAAGATGCAGTACTACTTCAGCGGTAGTTTCCTGGACCAGAAAGGTTTGATTCGCCACGGCGAAGATACCCGGAAACGCTACACGTTGAACGGTAAGTTTACGGCAGACCTGGCTGAGTGGATTAAGCTCACCTATTCTACCAAGTGGACGCGTACTGACTTCGAACGCCCGACGTACCTGCAAGGTTCATTCTTCCACAATGTGGCACGTGAATGGCCTATCCATGCTGCTTACGACCCTCTGGGACATCCTATGAACGAGAGCGGTATCCAGCAGATGGAGGACGGTGGTGTTACGCGTCGGCAGACAGATGTCTATACTAACCAATTGGCCATCGTCATTGAACCTATCAAGGATTGGCATATCAACTTGGAAGGTAGCATTCGCACGAACACTCAGTACACACACTCCGAGATTTTGCCTGTTTACTATTGGGACATTAACGGAAATCCGGTGGAAATGTCTTGGCTGGTTGGTGGCGGTGGTCTTCCCGCAGGTGATAGCCGTGTGGAAGAATATACATACCGCGAGAACTATTATGCAACCAACCTCTATACAGACTATTCCAAGACGTTTGATAGCGGACATTACTTTAAAGTATTGCTCGGTTTCAATGCAGAAAAGTATACCACCCGTCAGATAGATGCTACTCGTGATGGTCTTATTACTCCGAATGTGCCTACTATCAATACAGCTACGGGTGCTTATTCGGCTTCTGGCGAATATCAGCACTACGCTGTAGCCGGTTTCTTTGGTCGTGTTAACTACGCATACAAAGACCGCTATATGGCCGAGGTAAACCTCCGCTACGACGGTTCTTCTCGTTTCGTAGGTGACAAGCGTTGGGGACTTTTCCCATCGTTCTCTGCCGGTTGGAATATTGCCCGTGAACCGTTCTTCGAGGATTTGTCTCAAAAGACGACCATCACGACCTTGAAGCTGAGAGGTTCGTGGGGTGAACTGGGTAACACGGCTACCAACAACTGGTATCCCTTCTACCTGACTATGCCTACGGGCAACAACTATGGTTGGTTTGTTAACGGCAGTTCTTTGGCTTATGCCAATATGCCGGGCTTGGTTAGCTCGTCCTTGACGTGGGAAACCATCCAGTCTTGGGATATCGGCCTTGATTTCGGTTTGCTGAATGGCCGTTTGAACGGTAGCATTGGCTACTTCGTCCGCAAGACTCTCGACATGGTAGGTCCTGCTCCCGAGTTGTCCAGCTTGCTGGGTACCAGTGTGCCGAGTGTGAACAACTGTGACTTGAAGTCCTATGGTTTTGAATTGGAATTGGGCTGGCGCGATGACATCGGCGACTTCTCTTATGGCGTGAAGTTCAACCTGTCTGACGCACAGCAGGAAGTGACCAGCTATCCGAATCCTTCCAAGAGTCTCGGCAGCTCTTATTACGATGGTATGAAGCTGGGTGAGATTTGGGGTTACACCACCGTCGGCATCGCTCAAAGCGACGAGGAAATGGCAAATCATTTGGCCAATGCTAACCAGGATGCCTTTGGTAGTAACTGGGGAGCCGGTGACATCATGTATGCTGACCTTAACGGTGACGGTCGTGTCAATACTGGCGCTAACACCGTGGACGATCCGGGTGACCGTCGCATCATCGGTAACAGCACTCCGCGTTTCAACTATGGTGTGACGCTGGATGCCGCTTGGAAAGGCTTTGACCTCCGTCTCTTCTTCCAAGGTGTGGGCAAACGCGACTTGTGGACAACAGGTACTTACTTCTGGGGTCCGGACGGTGGTAATGAATGGCAGTCCAGTATGTTCGATGAAGCTCTGGATTACTGGACACCGGAAAATACCGATGCTTATCTGCCGCGTCCTTCGTTTACCAGCCGCAACAAGCAGGTGCAGACTGGTTATTTGCAGAATGGTGCTTATTGTCGTCTGAAGAACTTGACGGTGGGTTACACGTTCCCGAAGGTTTGGACACAGAAAGCTGGCATCGAGCGTCTCCGTCTCTATTTCTCTGCAGACAACTTGCTGACGTTCACTTCGTTGAGCGATGCTTTCGACCCGGAATCCAACGGCGATGCCTATAACGGCAATGCCAATAGCTATGTAGGTAAGGTATATCCTTTGCAGCGCGTACTTTCCGTAGGTGTTAACATTAACTTCTAAATTCTGATAAGACAATGAAACTACATAATAAACTATTTGTAACAGGTGTGGTGGCAACCTCCCTGTTGACTTTCACCGCTTGTAATGACTTCCTTGATTTGGAGCCGCCCTCGAATGTGACTCCGGAAGCATACTTCCAGAACGATGAACAGCTGGGTGCTTATAGTATCGCCCGTTACACTTCACTCTTCACCACTCCGTCAGGATGGGGGCAGGGTAATATCATCAATGGCGATGCCGCTACGGACAATATGGCCGCTACCAGTCCTAACGCGAGCCGCTTCACCAAAGATCTTTGGTTGGTGCCGCATAGTGGCGATTTGGGCTTCGGAGATATTCGTTATTGCAACTACTTTTTCGAACAGGTGTTACCCCGCTATGAGTCCGGATTCTATAATTCTTATCCTGACGCAGGTCACTACATTGGTGAGATGTATTTCCTTCGGGCATGGGTGTATTATTCCCGTCTGAGAACCTACGGTGACTATCCTATTGTGTCCGAGTTGGTGGAAGACAACAAAGACGACCTGATAGCACATGGTACCCGCATGCCGCGCAACGAAGTGGCCGATTTCATTCTGGCCGATTTGGACAGAGCTATCGAACTGCTGAACGATAAGGGCTTTATGGCCAATAACCGTATCAACAAACAAGTGGCTTTGTTGGTGAAGTCGCGCGTGGCCTTGTACGAAGCATCTTATGAACGTTACCACCGCGGGACGGGTCGTGTGCCGGGTGATGAAGGCTGGCCTGGTTTCAGCGTACATCCCGGATATTCGTTTGATGTTGATGCACACGTTTCCGATTTGCTGACACAAGCCATGGATGCTGCCAAACAGGTGGCGGACAATATCGAGTTGACTCAAAACACGATGGTATTGGATCAAGATCCGGCAAGCCCGGGCACAGGCTGGAATCCTTATTTTGAAATGTATGCCAGCATGGACTTGTCCGGCGTTGATGAAGTCCTGATGTGGAGAGATTATGGCACTATTGGTACTTCTACCGTACAGCATGGTGTGCCTGCCTATATCTCTAGTAGCGGTGGTATCGGTTTGTTGAAGGGTTACGTAGAAAGCTTCTTGATGGCAAACGGTCTGCCTATCTATGCAGCAGGTTCGGGCTATCATGGTGATGAAACGTTGGACAATGTAAAGGCTGACCGCGACGGTCGTTTGCAGCTTTTTGTGTTCGGCGAAAGCAACTACTTGCCTTTTACGACCAACAATCGTGAGACGGTCTACCATTTCACTCCGGTATTGGCACCGGCACGTACCGACCAGATGGGCGACGTGACAGGTTACCGTATCCGTAAGGGTGAAAGCTTTGACTGGGAACAGAACAGCTTCGGTGATGGCTATAGTGAGACTGCACAAATTGTATTCCGTGGTACGGAAGCCCTGTTGAACTATATGGAAGCTCAATATATGCGCGATGGAAGTTTGGACGCTTCTTCCCAGAATTACTGGAGAGCTATCCGTTCACGTGCAGGCGTAAGCACGGATTTCCAAGCTACTATCAATGCAACGGATATAAGCCAAGAAGCCGCAGGCGACTGGGGTGCTTATTCCAGTGGAAATCTTCTGTCCGACAGAACTCTGTATAACATCCGCCGTGAACGTCGTTGCGAATTTGTGGGCGAAGGTATGCGTTGGGACGACTTGGTGCGCTGGTGCGCTATGGATCAGTTGATTAATAATCCGTATATGCCGGAAGGCGTTAATTTCTGGACGAGCATGTATGAGACTGCTATCTATAACGAGATGCATGCAGTAATCACTTATGTTGAAGGTCCAACGAATCCGGATGCCAACATTTCTTCTAGCGAGGAAAGTGTATATGTCCGTCCGTATCGTATTAATTCCGGTAACAGTGTATTCGATGGTTACACATGGATGAATGCACACTATAATTCACCGCTTCCTATCCGTGAGATTCAATTGTTGTCACTGGATGAAAGTGTGGATAACTCTGTGCTCTATCAGACATGGGGATGGCCAACGCAATCTTCTATGCCGGCAGAACGATAAAGGATAAATGCTTATTAGTTTTATAAGTGAAAGCATGGATTTATTTATATATATATTACGGTTAATAGCTGTATTCATGTAGATTCATAAACGCTGCTTTTCCAGCATTTGGATCAAGATTTCCCCTGTCTCCGTGAGGCGATGGGGGATTTTTTTGTATGACTATCCTTTAGGTTTTCTAAACAGAGAATGAGAAACCTATATGAGCAAGCTCTTATGGCCGAGTATTATTGGATACTTGAGCATTTATCCTTGCTTCTGTGTCGGTTGAAGCATAGCATCCTTGCGTAAGCCGAATTGGGAAGAATGCTGACATTCATTTTTTTTGCTTGCCTGGTTGGAATAATAATGGGTCAACGTTTGCAAACTCGGCAAAATTCTGCTACTTTTGTCTGAAGAATCATAAAAGGAAGAGGACACTATGGGCAATTACATCCGTTTTGATTGGGCGATGAAACGTCTGCTTCGCAACAAGGTAAATTTTGGCGTGCTGGAAGGCTTGCTTACGACCTTGCTGGGCGAACGCATCGTTATCCGTAAGCTGCTGGAAAGCGAAAGCAATCAGGCAGATGAATTCGACAAGTATAACCGAGTGGATATCTTGGCCGAAAACAGTAAAGGCGAACTGATCCTGATAGAAGTGCAGAACAACAATGAGTACGCCTATTTCCAGCGTATGTTGTTCGGTGCATCCAAGCTTGTGACCGAGTACATCAACCGGGGGGAGGGTTACGATAAGGTGCGCAAAGTCTACAGCGTGAACATCGTCTATTTCTCGTTGGGACACGGTACTGATATTGTCTACCACGGGAAAACGGAATTCCGTGGCATCCACAACGGCGAACTGTTGGAACTGAGTCCTTTCCAGAAGCAAACCTTCAAGGTGGATGCAGTCAGCCAGCTCTATCCCGAATACTATATATTAAAGGTAAACGACTTCAATCAGGTGGCCAAAACCCCGTTGGAAGAATGGATTTATTATCTCAATACGGGTGACGTACCGGAAGGAGCATCAGCTCCCGGCTTGGAAGACGTGAAGGAGCGTCTGAAGTTGGATCGTATGACCAAGAACGAACTGAATGCTTATTATCGTCATTTGGACAATATTGTGATATTGCGTGACAACATCTTCACAGAACGTGCGGAAGGTCGTGCGGAAGGCCTGGCAGAAGGTCGTGCGGAAGGTCATGCGGAAGGCTTGGCAAAAGGTCGTGCGGAGGGCTTGGCGGAAGGTCGTGCAGAAGGTTTGGCGGAAGGTCGTGCAGAAGGTTTGGCGAAAGGTCGTACGGAAGGCTTGGCAGAAGGTCATGCAGAAGGCTTGGCGAAAGGTCGTACGGAGGGCTTGGCAGAAGGTATTGAACAGGCCAATCGGCAGAATGCCCGTAGCATGAAAGCCAAAGGAATCCCTGTAGATTTGATTGCGGAAATTACCGGCCTTTCCGTTCAGGAAATTAACAGCTTGAACTGAAGTCCTCAGTTGGGAGAATATCGGATGATTCCGAAAACTCAGTTGAGGGCGGGACTTTTCTTTTTTAGTTTTTATCTTTACACCCGAATAATTATGCAACTGCTATGATCAACCAACAACTCCTCCATCCCGATAGTATCATTGTTGTGGGCGCGTCGAACAACGTCCACAAACCCGGGGGTGCCTTGCTGCGCAACCTCTTGAATGGTAAATATGCCGGTATGCTCTATGCCGTCAATCCCAAGGAAACCGAGGTGCAGGGCGTGCATGCCTATCCCTCGGTGCAGGAAGTGCCGACGGCCGACCTGGCTGTATTGGCCATTCCCGCTGCCGCCTGTCCCGACGCCGTGGACGTGCTTGCCGGGAAAGGTGTCAAAGCCTTTATTATCCTCTCAGCCGGCTTTGGCGAAGAGACGCACGAGGGCGCTCTGCTGGAGGAACGTATCCTCCACACGGTCAACGAGCATGAGGCAGCCCTCATAGGTCCCAATTGCATAGGTTTGCTCACCACGTCCCACCACAGCGTATTCTCGCAACCCATTCCGCAACTGCATCCGCAGGGTGTGGATCTTATTTCCAGTTCGGGGGCTACGGCGGTGTTTATTCTGGAGAGCGCCGTCACCAAGGGGCTGCAGTTCAACTCCGTCTGGTCCGTGGGAAACGCCACGCAAATCGGCGTAGAAGATGTGCTGCAGTACCTGGACGAGCACTTTGATCCGGAACGAGACTCGCGCATCAAACTGTTGTACATCGAGAGCATCGGTGACCCAGACCGCTTGTTGTTCCATGCCTCGTCACTCATCCGCAAGGGATGCCGCATCGCCGCCATCAAGGCCGGCAGCAGCGAGAGCGGCAGCCGGGCGGCCTCGTCGCACACAGGAGCCATTGCCAGCAGCGATTCAGCAGTGGAGGCCTTATTCCGTAAGGCGGGCATCGTGCGTTGCTTTTCCCGTGAGGAACTGACCACCGTGGGCTGCATCTTCACCCTGCCTGAACTAAAGGGGCGCAACTTTGCTATCGTCACCCATGCCGGAGGTCCCGGTGTGATGCTGACCGACGCCCTGAGTAAAGGCGGGTTGAACGTCCCCAAACTGGAAGGCCCGTTGGTGGACGAACTGAAGGCGAAACTTTATCCAGGGGCCGCTGTGGGCAATCCCATCGACATCCTGGCTACGGGTACACCCGAACATCTGGCTCTTTGTCTGGATTATTGCGAAGAGAAGTTGGATAACATCGATGCCGTGCTGGCCATCTTTGGCACGCCGGGGCTGGTGACCATGTACAAGATGTACGACGTCCTGCACGAGAAGATGCAGCATTGCCGCAAGCCGATATTTCCCATCTTGCCTTCGGTCAATACGGCAGGAGCAGAAGTGGCCGACTTCCTGGCCAAAGGCCACGTGAACTTTGCCGACGAGGTGACCTTGGGTACAGCCTTGAGCCGGGTGCTCAATGCCCCGCGGCCGGCCAATAACGAGATTGAGTTGTTCGGTGTGGACGTACCGCGCATCCGGCGTATCATCGACTCCATTCAGGAGGACGGTTACATCCCGCCCTATCAGGTGCAGGCCTTGTTGCGTTCGGCCGGCATTCCGGTGGTGGAGGAGTTCGTGTCGGTCAAGAAAGACGAAGTGTTGGCTTTTGCGCGTCGCACGGGCTTTCCCGTTGTGGCCAAGGTGGTAGGCCCTGTGCACAAGTCGGACGTGGGCGGCGTGGTGCTGAACATCAAGACCGAGCAACATCTGGCCCTGGAGTTTGACCGTATGATGCAGATCCCCGGTGCGACGGCCGTCATGGTGCAGCCCATGCTGAAGGGCACGGAGTTGTTCATTGGTGCCAAGTACGAGGAGAGATTTGGTCACGTGGTGCTCTGCGGGCTGGGCGGCATCTTCGTGGAGGTGCTGAAGGACGTGTCGTCCGGTCTTGCCCCGCTGAGCTACGAAGAGGCTTACTCCATGATCCGTTCCCTGCGTGCCTATAAGATTATTAAGGGTACGCGCGGACAGAAGGGCGTCAATGAGGATAAGTTTGCCGAGATTATAGTCCGTCTCTCTACCCTGCTTCGTTTCGCGACGGAGATAAAGGAGATGGATATCAATCCCCTGCTGGCCACGGAGAAGAATGTCATAGCCGTAGATGCCCGCATACGCATCGAGAAGGGGAAGGAATAAGAAGAGTAGCCGGTTACCGCCTTCGTCACATCTAGCGATGCTTTGGCACCTTTAAAACCAACGTTATAACTTTATGAGGAAAAAATAGAAATGCTGCAGATTTCAGATTTGCAGCATTTCTATTTAAGCAGATGTTTATATTAAGGAGTTAAGAAGTTAAGGAGTTATCACTCCGCTACGCTCCCGTCAGGAGTTAAGCCGATAGTAAGTCAATGAGAACCGTATACACAGAGGTATTGGCTTAACTACTTAACTACTTAACTTCTTAACTCCTTAACTCCTCAAAAGATAATATCATTTAATTCTTGCGACTTACTTATTAAGTGCTTGTAAACAGGACAAAAGTAATGCTTTTCGGTCAGTTGGCAGGGCAATCGGACTACTTTTTATATTTTTTGTGCCTTTTACACTTTCGAGAAGTTAGAGAAGTTAAAACCAATACCCCTATGACCGATATGCCGCCCATCGACTTTAACTCCTAAATCGGACCGGGCGATAGATAACTTCTCTAACTTCGTTCATGAATGCCCGCAATTTGCCAAACAGATGAAAAAACAAATGAAGTAAGCTTCCCCGACCATTTATCCTTGCTCCTATGGCGGTTGAAGCACAGTTGCATTTGCGAAAACATCATTGGATAGAATGCGGATATTCACGGCTCCTTTAAGTGCTGCAAATCTCGCAACTTGCGAAACTGCAACAAACACGCCCTTACTTCCGCAAAGTCTTCACCTTGTAGGTACAATGCGCCTTCCCTTGCAGCATGGCGTTCAACTTGCCTCTCAGCATTTGACGACGCAAGGGGGACAAATGGTCAATGAACATTTTCCCTTCCAAGTGGTCAAACTCATGCTGCATCACACGTGCCAGGTATCCCTCCACCACTTCGTCATGCTCCTCCAGGTTCTCGTCCAGGTATCTCACCCGTATTCTGTTGCCACGCTTCACGCTCTCATGAATGCCGGGCAGGCTCAGACAACCTTCCTCCATCGCCACTTCATCACCGCCTACTTCCAGGATATGCGCATTGATATAAGCCTTGCGGAATCCTTTATACTCAGGAAAATCCTCGGACAAAACATCCAGATCCACTACGACCACACGGATAGGCAATCCGATTTGCGGTGCAGCCAATCCCACGCCTTCTGCCTTGTCCATTGTCTCAAACATATTGGCTATCAGTTCTTTCAAATTCGGATAATCCACAGGAATATCCTCTGCAACCTTTCGCAGTACGGGCTGACCGTACACATAAATTGGTAAAATCATATTCTTAAGTGTTTAGTTCCTTGGCTTTTCAGTTTGTAAGTTCATAAGCGCTTTTATATCAACTTAAAAACTAAAGAACTTACAAACAAATAAACTCATTCGCTTAGTATCTGTTTAAAATTCACATTACCTCTTGTGTCATCCCGAGCGCAGTCGAGAGATTCCGCTATGCGCATGAGAAGTATCAGGAAGATGTTTTGACTTCACTCCCGCTCCACATGACAGCATGCGATTTTCAAACAGGCCCTTATACTTATTTATTTCATACAAAAGACCGTCCTTTGTTCTCCAAATAGGACTGTAGGATAATTGTCGCGCTGATTTCGTCTACCAGTGCCTTGTCCTGCCGGGCTTTCTTTTTCAGTCCACCCTCCCGCATCGCCTGATGCGCCAGGACCGAAGTGAACCGTTCGTCTACATACTCCACGGGGATATCAGGCAATTTCTTACGCAACGAACGGACAAAAGGCTCGATATACTTCATGTTCTCCGAAGGTTCATTATTCATCTGCTTGGGCAGTCCCACCAAAATGCGCTCCACCGGCTCCTTCTGTGCATAATCCATGATGAACTGCAACAACTGATGCGTGGGCACCGTTGCCAGTCCATTGGCTATCAACTGCAGGACATCCGTCACTGCAACGCCGGAACGTTTACGACCATAATCTATGGCTATGATTCTCATTTATCCCTTTTTCTAAATCTGATAAAACTTTATTATGTAAGCCATTCCCCGCGAGAACAAATATTCAAACCTCACCGCATCATCTACTGCATGAGCATAAAACAATACGTTTGGACCACATACGAAAAATGTCCGCCGGTATGTCTATGAATTTCCGTCTGACAGCAGGTTTTAATCCTGTAGTTCCCATGAAAATATGTTTTTAATCATACAAAGGTATAATATATATGTGACATGGCAAAGCAAGAACATAAAAAAGCGGGGCATCCCATTCCGGATGCCCCGCTCTCTTCTATTATTATACCAATACTACGGAAGGATTACTCAAGAATTACACAACGGTTCAAGAAATTCTTGCCGAACATGTTCTCCGTTCCACCAAAGCCGACGAGTTCGAGTTGGTCTTTGTTAACGCCCTCAGCAATCAAGGCATCGTAAACCACCTGAGCACGCTTTTCAGACAACTTTTGGTTGAAAGGAGCACTACCCGTAGCCTTATCAGCATAACCGGCCACTCTGTACTTCTTGTCCGGATTTGCCTTCAGCACCTTGGCAGCCAACTGAATATTAACCTTGCCGTAGTCATCCAAACGAGCGCTACCAATCTTGAAGAAGATAGCACGCGGACCTGCAGTCTGAACTTCCTTCACAACTTCCTTAATCTCGGGTTGTGCAGTAGCAACAGCGTTCTTGGCATTAGCCAAATCCGTCTGAGCTTGCTCCAATTCACTTCTATACTTATTGATTTCGTCATTCAAAGCATCGACATCAACCTTGGACACATAGGGAACAAACTTCTTGCCGCCGAAAGTATACGTAGCACCAGCACCTACATAGATACCACCCACGGTCTTGGCCGTAGACAAGTGACCCAAGTAAGAAGGAGCCAACTCACCACGAGCTTCAATATCGATATCCCAATAGTCGCTGACGTTGAATTTACCCTGCAGACCTACGGAACCGTTCACATATACACGTCCCTTTTGATCACCGGCGGGAACTCGTGCCCAGGACTTACCGTCCTCGGCATACTGAACCATACCGTTAGCCGTCTTGGCAATCGTCAAGCCCGGACCTGCAAAGACAGACAGATTGAAGATACGGTCAGGATTGTACCCCCAAATAGCATTGGAAAGGTTGTACATAGCATCCAAACGAATCTGACCCACATTCTTGTCATAATCTGCAGATTGACCTACTGGCAACCCATTGGTATCAAATGTACCGAGAGAATGTTCCGTATCAAAGTTAGCTCTCCACAAGCCGCCCTGTGCACGAACTCCCCAAACCGGAGTAAACCACTTACCCAGAGAAACTGTGATGTGAGGAGCGGGCTTGCCAAACTTGCCTTCGCTCTTACCGGAATTCACCATAGAAATGCCGCCAGTCACGCTCACAAAGATATTGTCTGTGGCTTTCTCGCTGACGTATTTCTCTTTTGTCTGAGCATTTACAGTCATTGCTGTACCTGCTAACAGTAAAGAAAATATAACTAATTTACTTTTCATCGTTTTTTTGTTTTTAAATATTCAACTCTTTATTTTATTTGCCCCGACCATTTTTCACTTCAGATGTAGCACAAAAGTGAGACCGCCGGTAAAGTACTTCATTCTTTGCAATTCTACCTGCGCATGCAAATGGTTGAAAAGCAAATAGGTGGCACCCAAAGCAAAATCTTTGGCATCATACTCTGCAATTAACCTCAACTGCGGATGAAAGGAAGGATTCCAAGTCAGTCCTACAGCCGGACCGTTCAACGGATAATCGTTTCGATGGTTAAAAAGCCAAGAGAGGTGAACACCTATCTCTTCCTTTTTCCCCACAGGGATGAACTTGGTAGCAGCCACATAAAAGCGACAAAAATAACCATTGCCATCTGTGGACGAAATCTGTCCGTCGCCAGACTCTGTATAAGGATCCGAAGTTCCCACTACAACCGCTGGCATGTATTTCCAAAACTGACCTTCTTTCAACAATCTCAACCGGAAAGAAAAATACCGATCTTGATTGGTAAATCCGCTATAACCATAAGGTTTTAACCCTAAAGCCTCCGCTTGGAAAAGTGTACATGTATATGCCACCTCCAACCACGGGAATATGGTCACATTCAGAAAGTAATTGTACGTATGATAGTACCACGTAGGAGGAGTAATCTCCTTGTTTAAAAAGTTACCACCGATCAACACTGTCTTATCCCGCTGCATTTCTGCCGAAGGAGCATGGAGAAGACCGGTGGTTCCATACGTCAATTGAGCAGAAAGCAAGAGAGGGAAACATAAAGCCAAGCCTATTAAACAAATCTTCCTCAACATTATCATATCCTCCATTGCTTTCTCCAAGCGTTCTTAACTCTCCAAATTACATTTCAGGAGTCAAGATACCACCACCAGCGTTGATATTATCACCGTGACCATGGCCATGACCGTGGCTGTGAGAATAATTGTGGTTAGGAATAAATGCCGTACCGAATGCATAGCCTGTAATGCCGTTGACATTCACCACACACGTCTCATTTTCAGAAGAAGTGAAAGTGTAAGTAGTAGTCACGTACATATAAGTAATGCTTACATAATCCAATGCGTTCCAAGAAGGAATTTGGAAGGTGTAGGGCACAGTGATTGTTTCTACCTCACTCTGACCATAGTTCTCACCCAAGTAGTTCTGAACATAAGCAAGCATCTCTTCAGAAGGATTCTCAGGATTCATCACAAAGTCATAACCGGCTTCAACATCAAAGTTTCTGGTAAAGACAGCAGCTTCTTCCTCAGCCATCAAATCCAATCCGGGAGCAGGCTCTTGACCATATTTGCCATCCTTGTCCAATTTGATTTCTTCACGATTTACAGTCGTCACAACTTCGACTTCTACCTCCAATTCAGGCGCAACAGCATTGGGAGTCAATGCCACATTCACAACAGCCGTATAAGACTGACCATCGCTCAAAGTAGGAATATCAACGGTCCGACTTACTTCCTTATAACCATCCAACCGTACAGCCACAGTGTTAGGACCACTTTGTCCCTCTACAGAATAACTAGCGTCACTATTCAACTCAACCGATGCACCATTAACTGTCACGTTTGCTTTTGGCAACACATCACCAGTTGTAGCATCCGTAATAGTACCCATTACATAGTACGTTGCGGGAAGCGGTTCATACGGCTTAACCACGTCACCGTTCTCAGAATCATAGCAGCCTGTAAACATCGTACCAACTGCCAACACAGCTAATGCCAACTTGGCATTAAGCCCGAAGAATTTACTTTTCATGTTCATCTCAATATAAATTAAAAATTCAACAATTCACTCTTTATAAAATAGGGATTCAAGCTATTTTCCTGCGCGATGGTATTACCCAATGTCGCACTATAGCTTTTCCCATAATAACGTTCATTTCCGGCATTATATGCCAATCCGAACGAGCGGGATGGCAAAACTCGCGGAATATACCCTTTCCGTTTGTACTTATACGGAGGCAAGTTCACCTGAAAACGGAAACCGCCATTATACCCATTATTACCTGCATGCTGCACTTTCATGGCATAGAAACCGATAGACGTATAACGGAAGTTTCGCGTCATTTCGAAGCGGATGCCTTTCTCGCTCAACAAATACTGTTCTACTTTCAGTTTGAACTGCGTATTATATTTAGGCCAATAAAAGCCACCTCCCAACGTCCACGTCAACCGCTTCAACGGACTTACTTTCCATCGCCAATTCACGAAGCGAGACCGACCGGTATAACCGATTCGTCCCTCTACGGAAAAACGCTCATCCTTAAAATAGTGTATCGCGCTCAAGTCGCCTCCCCAACGATTATTTGTAAATGTCCCGATTGCCGCCGTTACAAACGTATTGTAAGGCAATCGCACCTGTTGGGAAAGTCCGATATATCCCTGCCGTATCTGGCCATACGAATCACCATATTCGTTATAAATAGGTATGATTACCTGCGCATTTAATTTCGCTCCCTTCCACAAGGACACCTCAATAGTCGGATCCAAATTAAACAACACGGTATATATTTGCGTAAGCACCAGATTTTGCAACGACAAATCCGGATACACCACGATATCAACCTTAAACAAAGAACTATTTTTCTTCTTTACCTTCCGCACCTTCTGCCAGGAACCGCCGAGATCATAACTGACGTTCCAATCCCGCCGTTCGGCCAGTGAAACGGTATCACCCTTTATCGGGTGATAGTAAAGAGAAACCTGAGGCACGTTGTTATCCAAGACAATGATGCGGCACGGTTTGTCCTCCGGCAAGCCCATTTCCTGAATAATATCGACAGCCTTCCCGACGCCTACCCCCTGCAAACGGTATGCCGAATTCTGCAGGACATACACACGCTCATCGCCGTCTTCCGTCCACCCAACATTCTCAAAGCCCATCTCCACCAATGCATCTACGGTCTGCTCGCCTGTCTGGGCAACTCCATTCAGGGTTGTCAAGCCACATAAAAAGAACGCCACAAGCCGTATTATTGTTTTAGTAGTCAGGCACTTTCTCATGTCCGAGTATCTGTTACACCTCATTTTTTTCATTTCTTTTTGCATCTAAGCGATACAAAACACGTTGCAAATGTAGGTACTTTTTTCATTACACCAAAGAAATATACGAAAAAAATAACGTCGGCTTTTCCCTATTTTTAATAAGATGTCAGCGGATTGAACATTTTTCCGCCATTCCGGCAGAAAGTCAGCGACCTATTCTTACATTTTCTTGGCTTCGCCCACCACAAGCCTCCTAAACACTCCAACTCACATCCATGAAAATTGTTGGCTTACAAGAGGCACGGACGGGAATATCTCCGGGCGCGGGCGGGGATATCTCCGGACACGGGCGGGGATATCACCGGACACGGACGGAGATATCCCCCCCTACGACACATAGGAAGGATATTGACGTTCGATGTCTGCGGCGTATGCATGGGCCTGCATCATGAGCGTACAAATCGTTAATAGTCAAGCATCAATATACCATCCGCACGTTATCCACCCAGAACGTATTGCCGGGCGAGCCGATATAAGCGCCGCCATGACTGGAGGTGAACTGCAACTGCAAGTGTGTAGGCACATCGTCTTTCGTTCCCCACCCCACTTCCTGGATGGGCACACTCTCGCCCTTACTGTTGACGGCAAAGCGCTCCTGCACCTGCAGACGCATCATGTCGGGATTATAGTCCGGGTGATTCGTGATGTCGCCGTAAAGGATGGTGTACGTGGCATTGTTCTGCCAGTCTGGCGTGGTTTTGTCATAACGTACCACCATGGTGCCGACGCGCTTGGCATAGATGTTGCCATCCTTGTCCTCCCAACGTTTCTGGAGATACAGGTTGACCTCGGGAAAGTCACGTCCCTCCACGTCCTTGATGCGGCTGAAGCCGGTGGCACGAATGCGGTTGGGACGGTCGGACATCCGGATTTTATAGTCGAAGCGGATGGCCTTGGGCTTCTTGCTGAAAGGAATGCCGGTATCCAGTTTGCGCATCGGGTCTTTGGTGCTGGTGATAGGCTCGTGCATCTCTCCCAAGAAAACAGAACCGGCGGCCAGTACCGTAATATTGACCAGTCCCAGCACCTTCACGCTCTCCATCCGCGTATCCATCCGTGCGCAATAGCCGTTCCCACGCTTCTCCGGGAAAACCGAGGTGTTCGTCTTGGTGACACCGGCCACACGGGCCATCACATTGGACGATGCCCAGGGCGAGCCGCCCAGATTCCGATAGGCTTCACTGTTGGTGATAGTCTGCGTGGGGCCTATGGCATAGACATGCTTCGTGTCTCCGCCAATGATGGCGGACTCCTTGATTTGCCGGTCAATCCACTGGTCCATATTCCCGAAAGGGATTTCCTCCACCCGCTCTTCCTGGGCCGTCAGAGGGGTACAAGCCAGGAGGGTGAGGACAAGGCATACTAAATAAGACTTTAGTTTCATCGTTTTAATGAAGAATTAAGAATGAAGAACTAAGAATGATGATGAAGAATGAGCATCCGGCAAATTCTTCATTATTCACCCTTCATTCTTCATTGATCAGATTTCATACTTCCACTGTTCCAGTGCAAAGCCCCAGTTCTCCTGGACGAGGCGCACGGTACGGTCGTCGTACTTGTACTTGTTTTTCTTATAGCCCTTCTTGCCGCCCACGTACTTCTCGATGGCGGCGCGCGATTCGGGATATCCGGGCAGAGAGAGGGCCTGGTAGATATGCTCGGTCATACCCATGGCATCGGCCTCGAAATCCTCGAACTTCACCTCGATGAGATTGCCCGCAGGGATGCACGACTTGTCGGCTTCGTACTTGTGGTAAAGTTTCGCGTAGACGGACAGAATGTTCTGCTCCAGTTCTTCCGGTGCGATATCTTCCAACTTCAACGGCTGGATGGTGTTGGTGAAGAAGCTGCGCGTGCTCTCGAAGACGGTGTAGGGATTGCGCACCAGATAGATGAACTTGGCATTGGGGAACATCTTGACCAGTTCACGGACACGCCCGGTATGCGGCGGGTTCTTGCTGAGGAACTGGGTGCCGTGCGTATTCCACAAAGATATCTTGATGAGCTTGATGAAGGTCTCCTCGAACAGCTTCAGTTCCTCCGGCGTGATGTTATTGAACAGCAAGTACTTCTCGGCATACTCCTGCTGATATTTCGGGAAGAACCAGAAATTATAATAGGTATAGGGCATCATGTTGGCCAAGGCGAACTCCTCTTCCTGGGGCAGGTCCACGGCCAGTTCCATGTTGTCCGTCGGACGCTTGTCGGGCATCAGCCAGCTCATGTTTTTCTTGAAGAACGGTTGTCCCCACATCATCAGATGCGGGAAGACGGTCTGATAAGTGGTGTTGTAGCCGAAATGGCTGTCACACGAGAAGACATTGTGCACGAAAGTCGTACCGCTGCGCCAATGACCGAGAATGAAGAGCGGGTCGTGCTCCAAGGGTTGGTCGGCCAGGAGTTTTTCGTAGCGCTTGTCCTGCAGGGAAGTCAGCGTAGAAAGCAAACGGCAGACAGCCTTGGTCAACCGATACTTGTTGCGGTAGGCCGGGTCAATCTGTCGTCCGGCGGTCACCGCCTTGAAGGTTTTCCAGTCGGCCCCCACCAAGGTGTTGATGGGGAGTTTATTGAATTCTAATAAGCCCATAGCTTCAGGTATAGTTCGTTATACAAATAGGAATTTATGGCACGCAGATGACGCTGATATGACAGATGTCCACAGATGTATCTGTCACCCCGAGCGTAAGTCGAGGGGTCTCACATAAGACCTTTTCATGCGCCACGTGAGATGTCTCGACAAGCTCGACATGACAGATACAGAGTGCATCCATGATTAATGAATCTGCGTAAATCTGCTTCATCCGTGTCATCTGCGTGCCATCACCGATAAATTATCATTTTAACCCGCTTGCCACCGCCTCGTACGTTTCAGTCATCAGCATCTTTACGTTTTCCGGACCTTTGCCTTGGGGAGGGATAGGTTGGTGGATGGTCAGTACCAGACGATGACGATGTACCCATTTGGCACTGCGGGACAATACATCAAACGAACCGGTGATGGTGACGGGTACCACGGGCAATTGCAAGTCATCGGCCAACTGGAAGGCTCCCCGCTTGAAGGAACCCAATGTGCCGTCCTGGGTACGTGAACCTTCCGGAAAGACCACCAGGGACACTCCGTTCTTCAACGACCGTTCGGCCTGCCGGATGGTGGAAAGCATACCTTTGGCATTGGCACGGTCCACGAAGATATGTCCGGCACTCTCACAGGCTTTGCCTACGAAGGGTATTTTGCGCAGGCTCTTTTTCATCATCCATTTGAAATTGCGGCCCAGGAAACCATATATCAGGAAGATATCGAAGATGCCCTGGTGATTGGGGGCGAACACATAGGAAGTATGTTTGTCCAGTTTCTCCCGTCCTTCCACTTTGACGGGCAAGAGCAGCAGGTAGCAGGTCAGTTGTGACCAGATTTTGCCGGGATAATACCCCCATACGTGCGCACCGCCTATTAGCGAACCGATGATGGTGGTGAAGGCAGTCAGCAGGGTCAGCACTACGAAAATGGGCAACGCAATGCAAACTTGATAGATTCTGTAGAGTATCGTTGTCATAAGGTTCTTGATTAGTTGGGTGCAAAAATAGGTAAAAACTGCGAGATTTTCTGTAGGCAATCAGGATTAAATGATTTTTTGGGGAGGAAGTTAGGGGAGTTGGAGAAGTTAAAGGAGTTAAGTAAGTCGCAAGAATTAAATGATAAGTTAGCGGGGTGATTCTTTAGACGCTGATGACGCGGATGACACAGATTCATTTTCTTTATTGACTGATTATCCGTTATCAAAGATTATAGATCAGCGGCATCTGCGTCATCTGCGTCTAAAGAATTAAATTCCTATTTGTATTCCGCCCAAGACTTGATTTGCAGGTCGTCGACAGACATCGTGCAGAAGGCATTGATGAAGGCACTGGCCAGGCGTGCATTAGTAATCAATGGGATGTTCAGGTCGATGGCCGCACGACGTATCTTGTAGCCATTGGTCAGCTCGCCCGAGGTGAGGTTCTTGGGGATGTTCACCACCATGTCTATCTCCTTGCGGTGAAGCATGTCGAGTGCTTGAGGCTGGCCCTCCTCGCTCGGCCAATAGACGCGGGTGTTCTCTACACCGTTCTCCGTGAGGAATTTGGACGAACCGCCCGTAGCATAAATCTTATACCCCTTCTTCTGAAGCTGACGTGCCGCCTGAAGCATTTCCACTTTCTGCTTGGGCCCACCCGTAGAGAGGAGGACACTCTTCTCCGGGATGCGATAGCCCACGGAGAGCATTGCCTTGAGGATGGCGCAATTGGTGTCATCGCCCAGGCAACCCACCTCGCCAGTGGAAGCCATATCCACGCCAAGCACAGGGTCGGCCTTCTGAAGGCGGTTGAAGGAGAATTGCGAAGCCTTGATGCCTACATAGTCGAGGTCGAACAGGTTCTTGTCCGGCTTCTCCACGGGGATACCCAGCATTACCTGAGTGGCCAGCTCGATAAGGTTGATTTTCAGTACCTTGCTCACGAAGGGGAATGAACGGGAGGCGCGCAGGTTGCACTCGATGACCTTGATATCGTTATCCCTGGCCAGGAACTGGATGTTGAACGGGCCAGAAATCTTCAGCTCTCTTGCTATCTCACGGCTGATACGCTTGATGCGACGTACGGTCTCCACATACAGCTTCTGTGGCGGGAATTGGATGGTAGCGTCGCCCGAATGTACTCCGGCAAACTCAATATGCTCGGAGATGGCGTAGGCAATGATTTCTCCATCCTTTGCCACGGCATCCATTTCCACCTCCTTGGCGTGCTCGATGAACTGGCTTACCACCACGGGGTGCTTCTGGCTGACATTGGCCGCGAGTTGTAGGAAGCGCTCCAGTTCTTCTTGGTTGGAGCAGACATTCATAGCTGCACCGGACAGCACGTAGCTGGGACGTACCAGGACGGGGAAACCCACTTTTTCCACAAAGGCATTGATGTCTTCCATAGAAGTCAAGGCACTCCATTCGGGCTGGTCCACACCGATGCGGTCCAGCATGGCGGAGAACTTGTCGCGGTCCTCGGCATTGTCGATGCTCCGCGCCGAGGTGCCCAGGATGGGGACGCGTTGGGCATCCAGACGCATGGCCAAGTTGTTGGGTATCTGGCCGCCCGTGGACACGATGACGCCGTGCGGGTTCTCCAGTTCGAGGATATCCATCACGCGCTCAAAAGTCAACTCGTCGAAGTAGAGGCGGTCACACATATCGTAGTCGGTGGAGACAGTCTCTGGATTGTAGTTGATCATCACGCTGCGATAACCCTCCTTGCGGATGGTGTTCAATGCCTGCACGCCGCACCAGTCGAATTCGACGGACGAGCCTATGCGGTAGGCGCCCGAGCCGAGCACGACGATGCTCTTGCGGTCGCCCAGATAATGCACGTCGTTTTCCGTCCCGCTATAGGTCAGGTAGAGGTAGTTGGTCTGCGCGGGATACTCGGCGGCCAAGGTATCTATCTGCTTCACCACGGGCAGGATGCCGCGGCTCTTACGGTGGCGACGTATCTCCAGGCTGGCCTGTTCGATGTCCTCGTCCTGCTCCATGCCGATGGCGCGGGCTATCTGGAAGTCGGTAAATCCCTGGCGTTTGGCCCTATATAATAAGGTGTCCGGCAGGTCCATCAATTGCTTGTGGTTGGCCCCCCAGGCGTGGAGTTCCTTGGAGGTCTGCATGATGTTCATCAGTTTCTCCAGAAACCAGCGGTCTATCTTGGTGAGTTCGTGCACCTGGTCTACGGTATAGCCCGCACGGAAGGCCTTGGAGATGACGAAGATGCGCTTGTCCGTCGGCTCGCGCAGCGCCTTGTCGAGGTCGGGGATGACCAGCTCCTTGTTCTCCACGAAGCCGTGCATGCCCTGGCCTATCATGCGGAGACCCTTCTGGATGGCTTCCTCGAAGGTGCGGCCGATGGCCATCACCTCGCCCACGGACTTCATCGAAGAGCCGAGTTCCTTGTCTACCCCATGGAATTTACCCAGGTCCCAGCGGGGTATTTTGCAAACCACGTAGTCCAATGCCGGCTCGAAGAAGGCACTGGTGGTCTTGGTGACGGAATTCTTCAGCTCAAAAAGGCCATAGCCCAAGCCCAACTTGGCGGCCACGAAAGCCAACGGATAGCCCGTCGCCTTGCTGGCCAAAGCCGACGAACGCGAGAGGCGTGCATTGACCTCGATGACACGATAATCCTCGCTCTGCGGGTCATAGGCATACTGCACGTTGCACTCGCCCACGATACCGATGTGACGGATGATGCGGATGGCCAGTTCGCGCAGCTTGTGATAGTCGGTGTTGCTGAGCGTCTGGCTCGGCGCGATGACGATGGACTCGCCCGTATGGATGCCCAGCGGGTCGAAATTCTCCATGTTGCAGACGGTGATGCAGTTGTCATACCGGTCGCGCACTACCTCGTATTCCACTTCCTTCCAGCCGCGGAGGCTCTTCTCCACCAGCACTTGCGGAGAGAAGGAGAAAGCCTTCTCTACCAGCACGTTCAGTTCCTCTTCGTTGTCGCAGAAGCCGCTGCCCAACCCCCCGAGGGCGTAGGCGGCGCGGACTATGACGGGATAGCCCAGCTCGCGGGCGGCGCGGCGGGCGTCTTCGGCACACTCCACGGCCTCGCTCTTGATGGTCTTCACGTCGATTTCATTCAATCTTTCCACGAAGAGTTCGCGGTCTTCCGTGTCGATGATGGCCTGCACGGGGGTGCCGAGCACCTGCACGTTGTATTTCTCGAACACGCCTGCCTGATAGAGGGCGACGCCACAGTTCAGGGCTGTCTGTCCGCCGAAGGCCAGCATGATGCCGTCCGGACGTTCCTTTGCGATGACCTTCTCCACGAAGTAAGGCGTCACGGGGAGGAAATAGATTTGGTCGGCCACGCCTTCCGAGGTCTGCACGGTGGCGATGTTGGGATTGATGAGGACGGTCTGGATGCCCTCTTCCTTCAGGGCTTTGAGGGCCTGCGAACCGGAGTAGTCGAACTCGCCCGCCTCGCCAATCTTCAGTGCGCCCGAGCCGAGCAGGAGCACCTTCTTTATGTCTGTTGGTTTCATATCTGATAGTTTGATGATTCGTTGAATGATAATTATCTTTTACACCCCATTCCCTCCTACATCAGACGGCGTTTCATCCTACATCAAACGCCGTCCGATCCTACATCAAACGGCGGCTGATCCTACATCAAACGCCGTCCGAAGGCATATCAATCGCAATGCGTTCATAAGCAATACGTTAGAAGAGAGGGGACACTATTCCGAATAGTTTACATCAGAGCAGCTTGACGAACTCATCGAAGAGGAACTCCGTGTCCGTCGGCCCGCTGCACGCTTCGGGATGGAACTGGGCGGAGAACCAGGGATTCGTCTTGTGGCGGATGCCCTCGTTCGAGCCGTCGTTCATGTTCACAAAGAGCGGTTCCCAATCGGCGCCCAACGTATTGTTATCCACCGCATAGCCGTGGTTCTGGCTGGTGATGAAGCAGCGCTCGGTGCCCACCATGCGTACAGGCTGGTTGTGGCTGCGGTGTCCGTATTTCAGCTTGTAGATTTTCGCCCCTCCGGCCTTGCTGAGGAGCTGGTTGCCCATGCAGATGCCGAAGATGGGGAGCTTCTCGTCCTGCATCGCCCGGCGGATGTTCTGCACCGCGGCATCGCACGTGTCGGGGTCTCCGGGGCCGTTGGAGATGAACAGCCCGTCATACTCCAAGCCGTTGAAGTCATAGTCCCAAGGCACGCGAATGACCTCCACACCTCTGTTTATCAGACATCTAAGGATGTTGGCCTTGACGCCGCAATCGACTAATACTACCTTCTTGCCTGCTCCCTCATTGTAGCGGATGACCTCCTTGCACGACACGCGGTCCACATAGTTTACCCCGGCATATTGCGCGGTGGGGATGTTGTCCGGTTCATCGTCAAAGACAATCTTGCCCATCATCACGCCATGCTCGCGCAGGGCTTTGGTCAGTGCCCGCGTGTCGATGCCCGTAATGCCCGGTACCTGTTCGCGTTTGAGCCAGTCGCCCAGGCTCTCCACGGCGTTCCAATGGCTGTAGTTCTCGCTGTAGTCGCTAACGATGATGGCCTCGGCATGAATCTTCTCGCTTTCCATGAAGCGGGGCAACCCGTTCTCAGCGAAGGTGAAGGGCGGCACCCCATAGTTGCCCACCAGGGGATAGGTCAATGTCATCAGCTGCCCGGCGTAGCTGGGGTCGGTCAGGCTCTCGGGGTATCCCGTCATGGCCGTGTTGAAGACTACCTCGCCCGCCACGGGCTTCTCATAGCCGAACGACTGCCCGTGCAGGCGGGTGCCGTCATCGAGGATAAGTGTCACGTTTCTCATTCTTTATCTGGTTCGTTAGTATTGTTGTCTTTGTTATTCTTCTTCATACTCTTCATCGCAGGCCCCACCAACCCGATGCACACGCCAATGGGTAGCCACAAACCCAGGTTGTCGAATATGATGCCGAACGCCACACCGAGGGCGATGCCCATGGCCAGCCATTCGCCTGCGATAGCTGATTTCTTCTTTTGTCCTTCGTCCATAATCCTAATTCATCATTCTTCGTTCTTCATTCTTCATTTAGAACTGATAGACCTGCTCGATGTAGTCAATGAACGCCTTGTTCAGCATCTTCACCCCGCCCGGCGTGGGATAATCACCGCTGAAGTACCAGTCGCCCGGATGGTTGGGACAGGCCTGGTGAAGTCCCTCCAAGGGTTGGTAGACAATCTGGACTTTGGCCTTCGTTCCCGCCGGGGTGAGCAGCTCCACCATCTTCGCCGAGATTTCCTCGTCGGTGAAGGGGGCGTAGATGTCTTTCACATAGTTCACCATCTGCTCCTTGGGCAGGTCGGCCTGCTCCTTGGACTTCCGGTAGGCGGAGGCGATGATGTTACGCATCTCCCGCTCCTTCAGCAATTCGATGGCAGCCTTGAAGGCGATGAATTCGCTCATGCGGGACATGTCAATGCCGTAGTAGTCGGGATAGCGCACTTGGGGCGAGCTGGACACGATGACTATCTTCTTCGGTCCCAGCCGGTCCAATATGCCGATGATGCTCTGCCTGAGGGTCGTGCCACGCACGATACTGTCGTCGATGATGACCAGATTGTCCTCGCCCGGTACCAGGCTGCCGTAAGTGATGTCGTAGACGTGGGCAGCCAGGTCATTGCGTGTGTTGCCCTCGGCGATGAAGGTGCGCAGCTTGATGTCCTTGATGGCTACCTTCTCGCTTCGGATGCGGCGGGAGAGGATGCGCTCCAGCTGCTCGTGCGTGGGGGTATGCTCCAAGGCGTCTATCTGGAAGACCTTCTCCTGGTTGAGGTACTCGTCCAGCCCCTGCAACATTCCGTAGAAAGCCACTTCGGCCGTATTGGGGATGAAGGAGAAAACGGTATGGTCAATATCGTAGTCGATGGCGCGGAGAATGCTGGGCACCAGTTCGCGGCCCAACTGCTTGCGTTCCCGGTAGATGTCCGTGTCACTGCCCCGGCTGAAGTAGATGCGCTCGAAGGAGCAGGGCTTGAAACCACGTGGTTTGTTAATCTGGATGGTGCGCATCCGTCCGGCCTTGGTGAAGATGACGGCTTGTCCGGGTTGCATCTCCTTGATGGACTCCATGGGAACATTGAACACCGTCTGGATGACCGGGCGTTCACTGGCCAGCACGGCCACCTCGTCGTCCTGATACCAAAAGGCGGTGCGGATACCCCACGGGTCGCGGATGGCAAAGGACTCTCCGCTTCCGGTCAGGCCGCAGATGACATAGCCTCCGTCCCATTCTTTGCTTGATGTGCGCAGGACGTTGGCCAGTTCGATGTGGTCCTCGATGTACCGGGTGATGTCCGTGCCTGTCAGTCCTTCGGATTCTGCAATGCCGAAGAGGCGCTCCACCTCACGGTCCAGCCGATGCCCCACCTGCTCCAGCATGATGTAGGTGTCGGAGTACTTGCGCGGATGTTGGCCCATGGCGGTGATACGGGCGAATATCTCGTCCACATTGGTCAGGTTGAAGTTGCCGCAGAGAGCCAAATTCTTTGCCCGCCAGTTGTTGCGCCGCAGGAAGGGGTGCACATAGCTTAGTCCGGACTTGCCCGTTGTGCTGTAGCGCAGGTGCCCCATGTAGACCTCGCCAGCAAAGGGGAGGCATTTCTTGGCATAGTCTGCATCGTGCAGCTGCTCCGAGGTCAGGTCACGGAAATTGGTGTGCACGGTGTCAAATATCTCAGTGATGGCTCCCGAACCCAAGGCGCGTTCGCGAAACATGTATTCCTCGCCGGGATTGGCCTCCAGCTTCACACAGGCCAGACCTGCGCCTTCCTGCCCCCGGTTGTGTTGCTTCTCCATAAGGAGGTATAGCTTGTTCAGGCCATACATCCAAGTGCCGTACTTCTGTTCGTAGTACTCCAAAGGTTTTAGCAGGCGGATCATGGCCACGCCGCATTCGTGTTTCAGTTGTTCCATACTATATAATATGTGGTCTAATAACGTATCCTGAATAGAGTCCGAAGACTTTTCCGGATGCAAAGATAGATATTTAAGCATAAAATCTTCCTCAACAAAGCACATATTTACATTTATTTCTCCTATCTTTGCCCCTTGAAGTCAAAGGGGTGCCCCGTACGCGGGCTGAGATCATACCCTCGAACCTGATGCAGGTAATGCTGCCGTAGGAATTGGATATTCACACTCCCACCCGCCACACGCTCCGTGGTATCCGCTTTGTCTTCTACACATTATAATATTATATAGACGCACAGAAGATGAAGATTACAATCAACAACAAGGAGATGTTCACCACGTCCTCCACGCTACTCCAGCTTGCCGGAGAACTGGCCCTGCCTGCTTCCGGCGTGGCCATGGCCCTCAACAACCGTATGATACCCCGCGCTGACTGGGGCGACACTCCCCTGGAGGAAGGCGCATCCATCGTCATCATCAAAGCAGCTTGTGGAGGATAAGCCTATGATACCCGTACAATTCATTACCCACTACACCGACCGGTACTCCTACTTGGACAGTGCCCGTCTGGCTTTGGAAGGCGGTTGCCGCTGGATACAACTGCGCATGAAGGATCACCCCTTGGACGAAGTGGAGGCAATAGGGCGCGAAGTGCAGGCCTTGTGCAAACATTACGGAGCCATCTTCATCATCGACGACCACGTGGAACTGGCTCAAAAACTCCATGCCGACGGCGTACACCTGGGGCTGAAGGACATGCCCGTGGCCGAAGCCCGGCAGGTGCTGGGCGAAGAGTTTCTCATCGGCGGTACGGCCAATACCTTCGAAGACATCGTGCGCCATTGGCAAGGCGGGGCGGACTACATCGGCTGCGGTCCCTTCCGGCATACAGATACGAAGAAGAACCTCAGCCCCCTCCTGGGGCTGGAAGGTTATGCCCGGCTGATGAAGCAGATGCAGGAGGCCGGCATTCCCCTGCCCGTGGTGGCCATCGGAGGCATTACCCGTGCGGACATCCCCGCCATCATGGAGACGGGAGTGCGCGGCATTGCCCTGTCCGGCACCATGCTCCGTGCCGATGATCCCGTGCAGGAGATGCGCGAGATATTGACCCTCTGACAAACGGATTAAAGATACATTGAATGCTATAATATACAAGGAATATGGAAAAACTGATTATTGCCGGGCGCGAATTTGACTCGCGCCTGTTCCTGGGGACTGGAAAGTTCAGTTCCAATGAAGTGATGGAGCAGTCCATCCTGGCATCGGGCACGCAGATGGTGACCGTAGCCATGAAACGTATAGAATTAGACAACAAGGAGGATGACATGTTGCGCCACATCGCACATCCGCACATCCAACTCCTGCCCAATACCAGCGGCGTGCGCAATGCCGAGGAAGCCGTATTCGCCGCGCAGATGGCCCGCGAGGCTTTCGGCACCAACTGGCTGAAACTGGAGATTCATCCCGATCCGCGCTACCTCCTGCCCGACTCCATCGAGACCCTCAAGGCCACGGAACAACTGGTTAAGCTGGGCTTCGTAGTCCTGCCCTATTGCCAGGCCGACCCCACCCTCTGCAAACATCTGGAAGAAGCCGGAGCCGCCACGGTCATGCCACTCGGTGCACCCATCGGCACAAACAAGGGGCTTCAGACGCGCGACTTCCTGCGCATCATCATCGAGCAGGCCACGGTGCCCGTCGTAGTGGATGCCGGCATCGGCGCTCCCAGTCATGCCGCCGAAGCCATGGAAATGGGCGCATCGGCCTGCCTGGTGAATACCGCCATTGCCGTGGCAGGAGACCCCGTGCAGATGGCCATTGCCTTCCGGGAAGCCGTAGAAGCCGGACGCCGTGCCTACGAAGCCGGACTGGGCGTACAGGCTGAATCCATGAAGGCCGAAGCCAGCTCTCCCCTCACCGCTTTCCTCAATGAATAACCCTAACGACAACGATTATGAACCAACGCATCAAATATTCCCGCTCCGAGAAGATTTACTTGCCGGGGCAAATCTATCCGGACCTGCGCGTGGCCATGCGCCGTGTGGAGCAAGTGCCCAGCACGACCTTTGACGAGAAAGGCGAGAAAGTCATCACGCCCAACCCGAAGGTCTACATCTATGACACCAGCGGCCCGTACAGCGACCCCAATGTAGATATCGACCTGAAGAAAGGGCTGCCCCGCCTGCGCGAACCGTGGATTCTCGGACGTGGCGACGTGGAGCGTCTGCCCGAGATTTCTTCGGAATATGGGCGTATGCGCCGCGATGACCATTCGCTGGATCACCTGCGCTTCGAACACATCACCCTGCCTCTCCGTGCCAAAGCCGGACGCCGTTGCACACAGATGCACTATGCCAAGCAGGGCATCATCACCCCGGAAATGGAATACGTGGCCATCCGCGAGAACATGAATTGCCGGGAACTAGGCATCGACACGCATATCACGCCCGAGTTCGTCCGCCAGGAACTAGCCGCCGGACGTGCGCTCCTGCCTGCCAATATAAATCACCCTGAAGCCGAACCGATGATTATCGGGCGCAACTTCCTGGTGAAGATCAACACCAATATCGGTAATTCCGCCACCACCTCCGGCATCGAGGAGGAAGTGGAGAAGGCGCTTTGGAGCTGCAAATGGGGAGGCGACACGCTTATGGACCTTTCCACCGGAGCCAACATACACGAAACACGCGAATGGATTGTCCGCAACTGTCCCGTCCCCGTGGGCACCGTGCCCATCTACCAGGCACTGGAAAAAGTAAACGGACGGGTGGAAGACCTTTCCTGGGAACTCTACCGCGATACTCTCATCGAGCAATGCGAGCAAGGCGTGGACTACTTCACCATCCATGCAGGCATCCGGCGGCATAATGTCCACCTGGCGGACAAGCGTCTGTGCGGCATCGTCAGCCGGGGCGGCAGCATCATGAGCAAATGGTGCCTCCTCCACGACCGCGAATCCTTCCTCTACGAACACTTCGATGACATTTGCGACATCCTGGCTTCTTACGACACGGCCATCTCGCTGGGCGACGGGCTCCGTCCCGGTTGCATCCAGGATGCCAACGACGAGGCGCAGTTTGCTGAACTCGACACTATGGGCGAGCTGGTCACCCGCGCCTGGGATCACGACGTGCAGGCCTTTATCGAGGGCCCGGGACACGTGCCCATGCACAAGATCCGGGAGAACATGGAGCGTCAGATCGAGAAGTGCCACAACGCGCCGTTCTATACACTCGGCCCCATCGTCACGGACATCGCTCCCGGTTACGACCATATTACTTCAGCCATCGGTGCAGCACAGATTGGTTGGCTGGGCACGGCCATGCTGTGCTACGTCACTCCGAAGGAACATCTCGCCCTGCCGGACAAGGAAGACGTGCGTGTAGGCGTCGTGACCTATAAGATTGCCGCCCATGCCGCCGACCTGGCCAAGGGACATCCCGGCGCACAGGTCCGCGACAATGCCTTGAGCAAGGCGCGTTATGAGTTCCGTTGGAAAGACCAGTTCGATTTGTCGTTGGATTCGGAACGTGCAATGAACTATTTCCACGCCGGCAAGCACGTGGACGGAGAATATTGCACGATGTGCGGCCCGAACTTCTGCGCGATGCGTTTGAGTCGGGACATTAACAGGAATAACAAAAAATAACCCCCGTGGGGCCGTATGGGCACGCAGATGACACAGATGAAACAGATTCTCGCAGATTTATTCATACAATATAATAATCTGTGGTCATCTATTTCATCTGCGTCATCTGTGTGCCATCGGATAGCCTACAGAACCAATAACCAATCATAACAACCATGTTTAGCGAAGTATTAGACCAAATATCGTGGGACGACACCACCGCCCGCATCGCCTCGAAGACCGATGCCGACGTGCGTCGTGCCCTCAGCAAGGACCGCTGCGACGTGGAGGACTTCATGGCCCTCATCTCGCCGGCCGCCGAGCCTTACTTGGAGCAGATGGCAAGGCTCAGCAAGAAATATACCGAGGAACGCTTCGGGCGGACCATATCCATGTTCGTGCCCCTCTACCTCACCAATTCCTGCACCAACTCGTGCGTGTACTGCGGATTCCATATCTCCAATCCCATGAAGCGCACCATCCTCACCGAGGAGGAAATTGTCAATGAATACAAGGCCATCAAACGCCTGGCCCCGTTCGAGAACCTGCTGATTGTCACGGGTGAGAACCCGGCCAAGGCCGGCGTGCCCTACATTGCCCGCGCCCTCGACTTGGCCAAGCCCTACTTCTCCAACCTGAAGATTGAAGTCATGCCTCTCAAGACCGAGGAATACGAAGAGTTGACCCACCACGGCATGAACGGCGTCATCTGCTTCCAGGAGACGTACAACCGCGCCCACTACAACATCTATCATCCACGGGGCATGAAGTCCAAGTTCGAATGGCGACTGAACGGCTTCGACCGCATGGGCCAGGCCGGCGTCCACAGCATCGGCATGGGCGTCCTCATCGGCCTGGAGCGGGAATGGCGTACGGACATCACCATGATGGCCCATCACCTGCGCTACCTACAGAAGCATTATTGGCGGACGAAGTACAGCGTCAACTTCCCCCGTATGCGCCCCTCGGAGAACGGAGGATTCCAACCGAACGTGGTCATGACCGACCGGGAGCTGGCGCAGGCCACCTTTGCCATGCGCATCTTCGACCACGACGTGGACATCTCCTACTCCACCCGCGAGCCGGCCTCCATCCGCGACCACATGGCCACGCTGGGAGTCACCACGATGAGCGCCGAGAGCAAGACTGAACCGGGCGGCTACTACACCTATCCGCAGGCATTGGAGCAATTCCACGTCAGCGACGAGCGTACCGCACACGAGGTGGACGCCGCCCTGCGCCGCATGGGACGCGAGCCGGTCTGGAAGGACTGGGATGCCTCGTTTGACCACCCGAAGCTGACAGCAGCGGTATAGTAAACCATCATTATACATTCTTCACCGTCGGAGACATACGCTCGTCGGTAGTGGTGACATACGTATGTCGATGATGGTGACATACGTATCTCTCCATCAGACATTTCCTCCCCCCCTCCACAAGTATCTGCAGCGGGGGTGGAGGGACAAAGGACGCTGACGGGCGTCTCATTCACCGTTAATCATAATTTTAGATATATAGTAATGAACATAAACAATCGATATGAACGCCAGACGGCCCTCCCCGAGATTGGGCCGGAAGGACAGGAGCGTCTGGCGCGCGCCCGTGTACTCATCGTAGGAGTCGGGGGGCTGGGATGCCCCGTCGCCCTCTATTTGGCCGCAGCCGGCATAGGCACGCTGGTCCTGGTGGACGACGACATGGTCAGCCTCACGAACCTGCAACGGCAGGTGCTCTACACGGAAGCCGACCAAGGGAAACCGAAGGTGCTCTGTGCCGCCCAGCGCCTGCGCCAGCTCAACAGCCAGATACGCATCGAAATCAATCCCTGCCGGCTGTCAGGGCGGAACGTGGCCGCATTGATGGAAGGTTGCGACCTGGTGCTGGACGGTACCGACAACTTTGCCACACGCTACATCCTGGACAACGCTTGCGCACGTATGCATATACCTTATATATATGGTGCCGTCCGCGGACTGGAAGGACAGGTGGCTGTGCTCCATGCAGGCCCCGCTCCCCGCACCTATCGCGACCTCTATCCCGACGAGGAAGCCATGTGCGCCTTGCCTCCGGACCCACACGTGGTGGGAGTGACTCCGGCCGTGGTGGGTGCCGTGCAAGCCAACGAAGCCCTCAAGATACTGGCCGGCTATGGCGAGCCACTCTATGGCCGGCTATGGACGATAGACTTGCGCACCCTGAATACCCACATCCTCTCATTCTGAATCTATATGGAACTGATGGTAATCACCCGGCCCGACTTTTTCGAGGGAGAAAGCGAGGCCATCCGGATGCTGCTGGACGAAGGCCTGGAATTCCTTCATATCCGCAAGCCGGGCAGTACCCCGGAACAGGTGGAACAACTGCTGAAGCAGATACCGGGGAAATACTACAACCGCATTGTCCTGCACGAGCATGTTGACCTGGCCTTACGGTACGAGCTGCGGGGCTTTCATGTCAACCGCCGCACTACGGAACACGTGCCGTACTACAAGTGGGAAGTCAGCACCTCGGTCCATTCGCTGGAGGAACTGAAGAAGAAGAAAGGAAGTTATGAATATCTGTTCCTCAGCCCAGTCTTTGACAGCATCTCCAAAACGGGCTACCACTCGGCCTTCACTCCCGGCCAGCTGCGACAAGCGCGTGAGCATTTCGTCCTCGACTACGGCATCATCGCCCTCGGAGGCGTGACGGCAGACCGTGTGGGCATGCTCCGTATGCTGGGCTTCGGCGGTGTGGCTGTACTGGGAGATGTATGGGACCACTTCGGCCAGCCTGATTTCCTGGAACATTTCCGGCAATTGCTGCGGGCCACGAACACGCCTCCCGTGGTATTGACCGTTGCCGGTTCCGACTCCTCCGGTGGTGCCGGCATACAGGCTGACATCAAGACCCTGTCGGGCTTGAGTGCCTATGCCGCATCGGTCATTACGGCCGTCACGGCCCAGAATACCCTGGGCGTACAAGACGTATTTCCCGTGCCGGCCCCGGTGGTAAGACAACAACTGGAATCCGTACTGGTGGACCTGCCTGTGGCGGCCATCAAGATCGGCATGGTGCCCAATGCCTCCGTGGCACAGACGCTGGCCGAGGTACTTTCTGCCTATCCACACCTTCCCGTCGTCTGCGATCCGGTAATGGTTTCCACCAGCGGACGTTCCCTGATGGAGCCTGAAACAATCCGGGCGATGGAAGAAAGCGTATTTCCCCGCTGCACCCTTCTTACTCCCAACCTGCCCGAGGCCTCGCTGCTGCTGGGGCATTCCATCGACGATGTGGAAGCGATGAAAGAGGCAGCCATGCGTCTGGCCTCGCAATATGGCACCCGTGTTTTACTGAAGGGGGGACATCTTCCGGGAAACGAACTCGTAGATGTTTTGGGAGGAGATACATGGACGGATGACTTTCATTTCGACAAGATAACCAGCAGCAACCTGCACGGGACAGGCTGTACCCTCTCTTCCGCCATCGCCGCCTACCTGGCCGCAGGGTTCAGCACGTGTGAAGCCATCACGCATGGCGAAGACTTCACCCGCGCAGCCATCCTGGCAGGCCGGGACTTGCGTTTCGGGCATGGAAATGGTCCTTTGTGGCACTTTTTCTCCTTAGATAACGACCTTATTTGGAGGAAACCATTAACTTTGCAGGACTATAAAGAAGATGATATATTGATTATCTAATGGAAAAGTCAAAAGTTTATTTCTCGGATTTACGCACCTCTCCTACGTCCAACCTTTTGGACAAGATGGAGCGGCTGCTGAAGCGTGCCGGCATTGGCAAACTTCCTTTGCAGGACAGCTTTGCCGCTATCAAGATACATTTCGGTGAGCCCGGCAACCTGGCTTATATCCGCCCCAACTATGCGGCCCGCCTGGCAAATCTGTTGCGTTCCTATGGCGCCAAGCCATTCCTGACAGATTGCAACACGCTCTATTCGGGTCGTCGGTCTAATGCCGTTGACCACCTGCAAAGCGCCATGGAGAACGGGTTTAACCCCATCTCCGCACAATGTCAGGTGATTATTGGAGATGGGCTGAAAGGGACGGACTATCGTGAGATCCCCATCGAAGGCGCAGCGTATTGCCCCACTCCCAAGATTGGTACCGCTATAGCCGACGCTGACGTCATCATCAGCATGAACCACTTCAAGGGCCATGAGCAGGCAGGTTTCGGAGGTGCCCTGAAGAACCTGGGCATGGGTTGTGCCAGCGTGGGAGGCAAATTGGAACTGCATGCTTCTTCGCAACCTAAAATCCAACAAGAACACTGCATCGGCTGCAACATCTGTGTCAAGCATTGTGCCCATGACGCCATTCATCTGAACGAACAACGCAAGGCTGAGATTGATTATGCGAAGTGCGTCGGTTGCGGACAATGTGTGGCCTTATGTCAACACGATGCCGCCGTCATCAGCGATTGGGATACTTCTGAACGCCTTAATTACAAAATTGCCGAATATACAAAGGCCGTGCTGCAGGACAAGCCCCACTTCCACATCAGTTTCATCATGAATGTATCTCCTGAATGCGACTGCTGGAACCATAACGATGCCGCCATCGTTCCCGACTTGGGGATGCTGGCTTCTGCCGATCCCGTTGCCTTGGACATGGCTTGTGCCGATTTAGTCATGAAAGCTCCCATCCTGCATACGGACAATGTATTGGGCGCTAAACATCAGCACGATAATTTGTGTGGCTGTGACAAGTTCCATATGATACATCCTGATACGGACTGGATGGCAGGACTGCGCCACGCTGAGAAAATAGGCATCGGCACGATGCAGTATGAACTCATTCACGTATGACAATCCCTGTAAAAACGATAATAATATGAATGCATCAGTAAGACTTTATTCCCTGCCCTTCCGGAGCGTGAAGACCTATGTCTTTGCTTTCCTGTTCATTGTAGGCAACATCGCATTGCCCCAGTTGTTCCACCTGGTACCTGCCGGCGGACCGACATGGCTGCCCATCTATTTTTTCACCTTAATAGCATCTTACAAGTTTGGTTTGCGTGTGGGACTGCTGACAGCATTGCTTTCCCCGCTGTTCAATCATTGGTTGTTCGGCATGCCGGCCCTGGCGGTCTTGCCTGCCATACTGGTGAAATCAGGTTTGCTGGCCGGTGCCGCTGCATGGGTGGCACATCGCACACAACGGGTATCCCTCGCTGCTCTGTTGGTAGCCATTCTGACCTATCAGGTCATTGGTACAGCCTGCGAGTGGATCATTTGCGGTGATTTCATGCTGGCTGCACAAGATTTCCGCATGGGCATCCCCGGTATGTTGTTGCAACTGTTCGGCGGCTATGCTGTGCTGAAAGCCCTGAACAGACTTTAAACAAGCCTTTTCTTTCCGAACCCCGTCAGTTCCTCACCGGACAGGCCGACGGGCGTTCCTTACGAATATAAACCACCTAATGCAGTACACAATTATGGAAGCTAACAAAAAGATAATCATTTATCAAGTATTTACCCGCCTGTTTGGCAATGCCAACAACCGATGCGAAGCACATGGCGACTTGCGTACCAACGGTTGCGGCAAGATGGCTGACTTCACCGCCAAGGCCTTAGGAGAAATACGAAACCTGGGCGCCACGCATATTTGGTACACCGGACTTATCGAACATGCCACTCAGACCGACTACCGACGTTACAATATCCGGCCCGACCATCCGGCTGTGGTGAAGGGAAAGGCTGGATCTCCTTACGCCATCAAGGATTATTACGACATAGACCCGGACCTTGCCAAAGATGTGCCGGGGCGTATGAAAGAGTTCGAGAATCTGATTCAACGTACTCATCGCAGCGGATTAGGCTTCATCATGGACTTTGTGCCCAATCATGTAGCCCGGCAATATTACTCTGATGCCCAACCCGAAGGCACCGTTCAGTTAGGCGCCCATGACCGGACAGACTGTGCATTCGATGCCGACAACAATTTCTATTACATTCCGGGAACACCGCTACAAGGCGAGTTTAACAAACAAGACACTGTTTCTGAACCTTACGAAGAGTTCCCCGCCAAAGCTACCGGCAATGACCGCTTCGATGCCTGTCCAGGTATCAACGATTGGTATGAAACGGTTAAGCTGAATTATGGCGTGGACTATGTGAACGGGCATACGTGCCACTTCACTCCCATCCCGGACACTTGGCACAAGATGCTTGACATCCTGCTCTTCTGGGCATCCAAGGGCATTGATGGCTTCCGGTGCGATATGGCCGAAATGGTACCTGTCGAATTCTGGGCCTGGGCCATCCCCCAAGTCAAGGAACAATATCCGGACTTGCTGTTCATTGCGGAGGTCTACAATCCCGGCCTGTATCGGGAGTATCTCTATCGGGGCCGCTTCGACTACCTGTATGATAAGGTGGGACTGTACGACACGCTGCGCGCCATTGTCTGCTGCCGGGAGTCGGCGACTGCCATCACCTATCGCTGGCAGGAACTGGACACCATTCAGGACCATATGCTCAACTTCCTGGAGAACCACGACGAACAACGCATAGCCTCCGACTTCTTCGCCGGTGACCCATGGAAAGCTGTGCCTGCACTGATAGTTTCCGCCTGCATGAACACCAATCCCCTGATGATATATTTCGGCCAGGAATTTGGCGAACGTGGCATGGATGCAGAAGGTTTCAGCGGATGTGACGGACGCACCACGATCTTCGACTATTGGAGTGTAGACACCATCCGTCGCTGGCGTGATGGCGGCAAGTTCGACGGACGTATGCTGACAGACGGTGAGAAGAATCTGCAGTCCCTTTACCGCCGCATTCTCACCTTGTGCAACACGGAGGCTGCCATCCGTCAAGGAAGTTTCTTCGACTTGATGTACGCCAATATCAACGGTTGGCGCTTCAATGAACATCGTCAATACGTATTCTTGCGGAAGTGGGGCAAGGAGGTTCTGCTATGTGCTGTCAACTTTGACCCGCAAGCGGTGGATATTGCCGTCAACCTGCCTTCGCACGCTTTCGACTGCCTGCAGATACCTCCCATGGAGGAATGCAGAGCTACCGACCTGCTGACTGGCGAAGTTTCCAACTTGAGTTTTGTTCCCTACCGTCCCTCAGAAATTTCCATAGGAGGCTATGGGGGAAAGTTGCTGAAAATAATGCTTCCCTGATACTTCCAGACAAGCATTGATGCCATAAGGAAATGAGAATGTCCGCCTTTCCCCCAATGATGCTTTTGCAAGTATGCTATGCTTCAACCGACATGGAAGCAAGGATAAATGGCCAAGTATCCAATAATACTTGGTCATTTATCCTTGCTCCTATATGATGCCTCTCTCTGCTTAGGCAATCTGCGGATATTCATATAAAAAACACGCTGTTACCCGATTGACACAGGTAACAGCGTGTTTTTTATATCCCTCTTTGGAACGCTAAAGTCCCTCTTCAGGAAGCTAAAGTGCCTCTTTGTCAAAGCCAAGTCCCTTTTTAAGGGCAGCCTTATTTTCTTAATCTGTATGCATCCCTCACCATCTTATCGTCCTTGCGGATAGCGCAGAAAGCCAGATAATTCAGGATGATGGACGCCAACGGCAAACACAAAGCCCAGCCTATCTGAAATGTAAAGGAGGATTCCCCCTTCAATACATAGACAAACACGCTGAATGCCACATAGTATCCTATCAGCAACAGACCATTGAAGACTGTCATTCTCATCTGCAATTGCCGGTTACGGAACAAGAATATGGTGCAGCATGCAATGAGGGCGCTCAACAGCAATATGCCGAACAGTCCCCATGTGGACTGAACGCTTCCCTCTGCCAACATCACTCCCAACGGTCTGAACGGATATACCTCCGCCTCACTGCCGCCTACAAAATACCCCGCAGGCATACATAGGGCAATAACGAGAGCTATCGTTGCCAGCAATAAATAAACGGATTGGATGCGTTGTATCATTACTGCAGTTTTTCTTTTTCCTTGGCAGGATTGCGATAATATACCTTTCCTTCGATATATTCCTGCGTGGCAATCAATGTGGGCTTGGGCAATTTCTCATAGTAACGGGAAATCTCGATTTGCTCACGATTCTCAAATACTTCCTCCAAATTGTCATTGTAAGAGGCAAATTCCGCCAATTTCTTGGACAAGTCGTTCTTGATCTCAACGCTAATCTGGTTGGCACGCTTTGCAATAATGGCTACCGTCTCATAAACATTACCGGTATCCTTGCACAAATCCATCATGTCACGAGTTACCGTTGTGGTAGGAGCATTGGTCTTTCTGTAATCCATACGTCAATTTATCTCTATTTAGAATTCTAATAATCAATCTATTGTCTGAGGCTCGTCTTTCAAGACCTTTTGGGATTCCTTAAAAATACGGTCAGCTTCCTTCGTGTACTTGCTTTCCGGGAATTCATTCTTGAAAGCATAATACTCATCCACGGCTTCCCGGTAGCGTTCTTCCTTTTTTTCCTCCACGCTATACACGGCCAATTCATATTTTGCCTGTAATATGAGGATGGACAAGTCTTCCCGCAGATTAGTATAAGGATAATCCTTCAGGGCATTCTGAGCAGTTATTACACAAGCCTGATAGTTATTTCCCAGATAATTGCCCAGGTTGTAGTACAACTTTGCAGAAAGATATTCCTTCATCACCAGCTTGTCCTGCAAGGCAAACACCATATTCTGGGCTTCCTCCCTGCGAGAACTTTCGGGGAAATATTCCAGGAACATCTGCAATTGCTGAATGGCACTGTACGTTCCCGATTGGTCAAGGCGTGGTTCAGGGGTATCTAAAAACAAAGCCTTACCTGCATAAAAACGGGCAAGTTCGGTATAAACGCCGCGGGGATAGACATTATAATACTGAATGAAAGTCTGGGCGGCTGTCTGATAATCCTCCATATTATAGTAGCTCATGGCTAACATATACAAGGATTCCTCCGCATTAGGAGTTCCTTTGAGGATGGTTATCAACTCGTTCAACAAAGTGATGGAGCGATTGTACTGACCTTTAGCGAAACTGGCTTTTGCCGCTTCGTATTTGTATTCATAATCGCTGCTTTTCAAAAGCTTGTTGTATTCTCCACACGAAGAGAGCATACAAGCGGCGAGAGCGCCTATAAGTATGTTTCTTTTCATCACATTCACACAAATATTGTGCAAAGATAGAGGTTCGCATCGAATTAGCCAACGATGCGAACCTTAATTTTTCAAAAACTACAATTTGTACAAATCGCTTGCTGCCAGCAGGTCCACCTTCTTTTCGGTCAGGATGCGGATGCATTCGTCCATATTGTTGGGGCGGATGATGACGTTAGCGGTTTCTCCGTTGGCAAAGGAATACATATATTCAATGAATACCCCTTCATCCGACAGGAAACGGAGCACCCGAGCCAATGCTCCGGGTACATTGGGACAACTGATGCCTATCACATCGGTGACATTTACGGCAAAATGCCTGTCCTTCAAGGCCTGATAGGCTTTGTCGGGTTCGGATACAATGCCCCGGAGAATGCCGAAATCCGCATTCTCCGCGATGCTGAGCGCCGAGAGGTTGATGCCTTCTTCGGCCAGCACTTCGGTCACCTCCGTGAGGCGGCCGGACTTGTTCTCCAGGAAAATAGAAAGTTGTTTCGCTACCATACTATTATTTCAGTTTACGGTTATCAATGACGCGTTTAGCCTTGCCTGTGCTGCGCTCAATGGTGCGGGGCTCAACCAGGCGGACATTGACGCTAAGACCCAGCACACTTTGCAGTCGGGCAGTGAGTCTGGCCTTCATGGCCAGCATCTTGTTGATTTCATCCGAGTAATATTCCGGCCGGACTTCCACCTGCAGCTCCATCGTGTCCGTATTGTTCACACGGTCTACCAAGAGAAGATAATGGGGTTCGAACTCGGGCATTTCCAAGATGACGGATTCTATCTGAGTGGGGAATACGTTGACACCACGGATGATGAGCATGTCATCGCTTCGGCCCAATATGCGGTCCATGCGTACCAAGGTGCGGCCGCAGGGACATTGGTCATAATGCAAGGCTGTCAGGTCCTTGGTGCGATAACGCAACAAGGGCATGCCTTCCTTGGTCAGGTGGGTGAATACCAATTCGCCCGTCTCGCCCGGTGCCACCGGTTCTAAGGTAACAGGATCCACGATTTCAGGGAAATAATGGTCCTCATTCAGATGGGTGCCATGCTGACACTCACATTCGTAGCCTACGCCGGGACCGGCCACCTCACTCAATCCATAGATGTCGTAAGCCTTGATGCCCAGTTTGGATTCGAGGTCACGACGCATGCTCTCCGTCCAAGGTTCCGCTCCGAAGGCACCGATTTTCAATTTGAATTCGTCACGTGGAAGTCCGGAATCTGCAATGGCATCGGCCAGATAGAGCGCATAGGAAGGCGTACAGCACAACACAGTGGCCCCGAAGTCGTGCATCAAGGTGATTTGTTTGGCCGTATTTCCGCTGGACATGGGGATGACTGAAGCGCCGATATTCTCAGCTCCGGCATGGGCACCCAGGCCTCCGGTAAACAAGCCATAACCGTAAGACACCTGGAAAATGTCTGTCTTGCCCGCACCGTAGGCAGTGAAGGCACGCGAAAGGCACTCGGCCCATACCGAAAGGTCCTTACGGGTATACCCCACCACGGTAGGCTTGCCCGTTGTCCCGGACGAGGCATGGATACGGACAATCTGGCTCATCGGCACGGCACAAAGGCCAAACGGATAATTGTCTCGCAAGTCATATTTAGTGGTAAAGGGAAGTTTGACGATGTCATCGATACTGTTGATGTCATCCGGAGTGATTCCCAGCTCTTGCATCTTCTTCCGATAGAAAGGTGTGTCGTGATAGACACGCTCCACGGTCTTCTTGAGGCGGATGCTCTGAATCTTACGAAGACTTTCGCGATCCATGCACTCAATGCTTTCATTCCAAATCATGTCTTTCGTTGTATTGATAAATGGGTTTATAATAAAAGTATCACCGCAAAGTAAGTGATTTTTTTGTTTATATCAAAGATTTTGCCGAATATTGCCGTGGTTTTACGTGAATTTATGAATAAGTTTGAATTGACCTCTGATTATAAGCCTACTGGCGACCAGCCTGAAGCCATTGCCCAACTGACAGAAGGACTTCGTGAAGGAATACCCGCACAGACTCTGTTGGGTGTGACCGGCTCCGGAAAGACTTTCACCATGGCCAACGTGGTGGCCAATCTCAACAAACCCACACTCATCCTGAGCCACAACAAGACTTTGGCTGCCCAACTCTACAGCGAGTTCAAGGGGTTCTTTCCGCACAATGCCGTGGAATATTATGTTTCCTATTATGATTACTATCAGCCGGAAGCCTACCTGCCCTCCACGGATACCTACATCGAGAAAGACCTGGCCATCAACGACGAGATAGACAAGCTTCGGCTGGCGGCCCTATCGGCCTTGTTGTCCGGACGGAATGATGTGGTGGTGGTTTCTTCCGTGTCGTGTATCTATGGTATGGGCAATCCTTCGGACTTCTATAATAATGTCATCGAGGTGAAGCGGGGAAAGAGCCTTGTCCGCAACGTCTTTCTAAGGCATCTGGTGGAAAGCCTGTATGTTCGCAATGACGTGGAGCTGAACCGGGGTTGTTTCCGCGTAAAGGGTGACACCGTGGATATCTGGCTGGCCTATGCCGACACTGTCCTGCGGGTCATATTTTGGGGAGACGAGGTGGACTCTATCGAAGAGGTAGACCCGATAACAGGTGTGACCACCTCGCAAGTGGAGGAGTATAAGATATATCCCGCCAACCTTTTCATGACCACCAAGGAAAGCACCCTGCACGCCATCCATCAGATAGAAGACGACCTCCGGGAGCGGGTGGAATGGTTCGAGCAGCAAGGACAGATGCTGGAAGCCAAACGCCTGCAGGAGCGGGTGACTTATGACATGGAAATGCTGCGCGAATTGGGACATTGCGCGGGCATTGAGAACTATTCGCGCTATTTCGACAACCGCGCCCCAGGCACACGTCCTTATTGCCTGCTGGATTTCTTTCCCGACGATTTCCTGACTATCATAGACGAAAGTCACGTCAGCATTCCCCAGATCCGGGCCATGTATGGAGGCGACCGCGCCCGCAAGGCCAACCTCGTGGATTATGGATTCCGCCTGCCCGCAGCCTTTGACAACCGCCCCCTTAAGTTCGAGGAGTTCGAGCAAATGGTGAAGCAGGTCATCTACGTGAGCGCCACTCCTGCGGATTATGAGTTAAAGAAATCCGAGGGTATCATCGTCGAGCAGGTCATCCGCCCTACAGGTCTGTTGGACCCCGTTATCGAGGTACGACCCAGTCTGAATCAGATAGACGACCTGATGGAGGAAATACAGTTGCGCATCGAGCGGGGTGAACGTACCCTCGTGACGACCCTGACCAAACGCATGGCTGAAGAACTGACCGAATACCTGCTGAATAACAACGTGAAGTGCAATTATATCCATAGCGATGTAGAAACCATGGAACGGATACAAATCATGGCCGACCTGCGCGAGGGAAACTATGATGTGTTGGTAGGCGTCAACCTGCTTCGTGAGGGATTGGACCTCCCGGAAGTATCCCTCGTGGCCATATTGGATGCGGACAAGGAAGGTTTCCTGCGCTCACACCGTTCTCTGACGCAGACAGCCGGTCGTGCAGCCCGTAACGTAAACGGACGTGTCATTATGTATGCGGACCGCATCACAGAAAGCATGCGTCAGACTATCGAGGAGACCAACCGCCGGCGTGAGAAGCAGTTGCGCTACAATGACGAGCATCATATCACCCCCCGCCCCATCGAAAAAGGCAAGGGCATCAGTCCGTTTGCCCAAGTCGCGCCGGTTCAGGAAACTGCCAAAGGCACTTCGCCAGCCACAGAGAAAGTGCCACGCCCTTACGTGGAGCAGGACTCGACCGCCCAAGTGGCAGCAGATCCCATCATGCAATACATGAACCGCGAACAACTGGAAAAAAGCATCGCACGCACCCGCAAACTGATGCAAGAGGCCGCTCGCAAACTAAACTTCATCGAAGCTGCCCAATGGCGCGATGAGGTCCTGCGACTGGAAGAATTACTGAAAACAAAAGTTTAAATCCCCATCCGTATGCTAAGCAAATTCAAACTCAATCAACTCTATTTCAAGGACACCCAGTTTGCCGACCTGATGAAGCGACGCATCTTCAATGTGCTGTTGGTGGCCAACCCTTATGACGCCTTCATGTTGGAGGACGACGGACGCATTGACGAAAAGATTTTCAATGAATACGCTTCCCTTTCCCTCAGCTCCCCTCCCCGCTTCACGCAGGCTACCACATGTAATGAAGCTTTGGAGCAACTGGCTTCGCTCACCTATGACTTGGTCATCTGTATGCCCGGTACAGGCGAAACGGAAATATTCGACACGGCCCGGCGCATCAAGCAGGACTATCCCCAAATCCCCATCGTCATTCTGACTCCTTTCAGCCATGGAGTGAGTGAACGGATGGCCAACGAGGACCTCAGTGCCTTCGAATACGTTTTCTGTTGGCTGGGCAATACGGATTTGTTGGTGTCTATCATCAAGCTGATTGAGGATAAGATGAACCTGGAGCATGACGTCAATCAGGTGGGTGTGCAGGTCATCCTGTTGGTGGAGGACGAGGTACGTTTCTACTCCTCTGTCCTGCCCAACCTCTATAAATTTGTTCTTCAGCAGAGTCAGGAATTCAGCACCGAGGCTCTGAATGCCCACCAGCGTACCTTGCGCATGCGAGGCCGTCCCAAAATTATCCTGGCCCGTACCTACGACGAAGCCTATGGTATTTACGAAAAATACAAGAACAATTTGCTGGGAGTCATCACCGACGTGCGCTTTCCAAAGACGGAGGGCGGATCGAAAGACGGGTTGAGCGGCATCAAGCTTTGCGCCGCCATCCGCAAGGAAGACCCCTTTGTTCCCCTCATCATCCAGTCAAGCGAATCGGAGAATTCCGCATACGCCGCCAAGTATGGGGCCGCCTTTATCGACAAGAATTCAAAGAAAATGGATGTTGATTTACGGCGTACGGTGGTACAGAATTTCGGCTTCGGGGATTTCATTTTCCGCAATCCGGAAACGGGTGAGGAAATCGCACGGGTTAAGAACTTGAAGGAATTGCAGAACATCCTTTTTGCCGTGCCCGCAGAGTCGTTCCTTTACCATATCAGCCATAACCATGTCAGCCGTTGGCTTTATTCGCGCGCCATGTTCCCCATAGCCGAATTCTTGAAGCCCATCACCTGGAACAGCCTTCAGGATGTGGATGCCCACCGGCGTCTCATCTTCGAAGCCATTGTGAAATACCGCAAGATGAAAAACCAGGGTGTAGTGGCCGTCTTCAAGCGTGACCGCTTTGACCTCTACTCCAATTTTGCACGGATTGGAGACGGTTCATTGGGCGGCAAAGGGCGCGGCCTGGCTTTCATAGACAACCTGGTGAAGCATCATCCGGACTTTGAAGAGTTTGAGAATGCGCGGGTGGCCATTCCCAAGACCGTAGTGCTCTGTACGGACGTCTTTGATGAATTCATGGATACGAATAACCTCTATCAAGTGGCCCTGAGCGATGCGGACGATGACCTCATCCTGCGCTACTTCCTGAAGGCTAAATTGCCCGACCGGCTGGTGGAGGACTTCTTCACCTTCTTCGATGTAGTGAAGTCGCCTATTGCCATCCGCTCCTCCTCACTGTTGGAAGACTCCCACTACCAGCCTTTTGCCGGCATCTACAATACGTATATGATTCCCTACCTAGATGACAAGTACGAGATGCTGCGTATGCTGTCCGATGCCATCAAGGGCGTATATGCCTCAGTATTTTTCCGCGATTCGAAGGCCTACATGCAGGCCACCAGCAATGTCATTGACCAGGAAAAGATGGCTGTCATACTCCAGCAGGTGGTCGGCAATCAGTACAGAGACCGTTACTATCCTTCCATGTCGGGTGTGGCACGTTCCCTTAACTACTACCCCATCGGTGATGAGAAAGCCGAGGAAGGTATCGTTAATCTGGCATTAGGCTTAGGCAAATATATCGTAGACGGAGGCATGACCTTGCGTTTCTCCCCCTATCATCCCAATCAAGTGCTTCAAACCAGTGAATTGGAAATGGCTTTGCGCGAAACGCAGACCCGCTTCTATGCCCTCGACTTGAGCAATGGCGGACAGAACTTTTCCATCGACGATGGCTTCAATCTGCTGAAACTTCCCGTCAAGGAAGCAGAAAAAGACGGTTCGCTGAACTACATTGCTTCCACCTATGATCCTTATGACCAAATCATCCGTGACGGCCTTTATCCGGGCGGGCGCAAGGTCATCACCTTTGCCAATATCCTTCAACACGATGTCTTCCCCCTGGCACGTATTCTCCAGTTGGCTTTAAAATACGGACAAGAAGAGATGCGCCGTCCTGTGGAAATAGAGTTTGCAGCCAACATGAGCCGCGAAAATGACAAGACCGGAACCTTCTACCTCTTGCAAATACGCCCCATCGTGGACAGCAAGGAGATGTTGGACGAAGACCTCAGTCTTATTCCCGACGAACGCCTGTTATTGCGCTCCAATAATTCCTTGGGACACGGCATTCAGGACGATATCCGGGATGTAGTCTACGTCAAGACGCAGAACTACAGCGCTTCACGCAATCCCGAGATAGCCCGCGAGATTGAAAGGTGGAACCAGCAATTTCTGGATATGAAACTCCATTACATCCTCATCGGTCCGGGACGTTGGGGCAGCAGTGACCCTTGGTTGGGAATCCCCGTGAAATGGCCGCACATTTCCGCCGCGCGTGTCATTGTCGAAGCCGGTCTGACGAACTACCGCGTAGACCCCAGCCAAGGCACACACTTCTTCCAGAACCTGACCTCTTTTGGCGTTGGTTATTTCACCATCAATGCTTATATGAACGACGGGCTTTACAACCAGGATTATCTTAACGCCCTGCCTGCCGTACGTGAAACAGACTATCTGCGTCACGTTCGCTTCGAACACCCTGCAGTGGTGAAAATGGATGGTAAAAAGAAAGAGAGTGTGGTGATGTTGCCGGAAAATCCATTGGGTTAAAATGAGACCTCATATACAACTAAATGAAAAAAGGACTAATAAAAAACCTGGGACTTATTCTTATCGGCATAGGCATCTTTCTGTTTGGATTTTGCCTGCTCATCGGGTATGTTAATAACAAGGTGCTGGGCAGTTCGCTGATGCTGATCATTGGCGGACTGCTCGCCTATATTGTCATCAATAAACGGATAGGGAACAATCGCCCTTTCGTATAAAGGAACGTAACAGAGAGCATATAAGAATGGCATGTGGAATGATTACGATTTTTCATTCACACATGCCATTGTGCTTTTTCAAGGAATTCCTTGAGGCATCCCAAAGACACAAGTTCCGCAGACTTCACGGATAGAAATAGAGGGCTTCCTATGTTTTGTCCGCGTCAATAGGATTTCATACCTCGCGGATTAATTCCATTCCTCGGCGGATGGCCTCTTCATTCATGGGAATCAGGTGATGATGGCGTTCGGGCAAGGTTTTCTTTAAGCCTTTGATCACGTTTTCCAGCGTAACCATCGGTTTAATTTTCAACAGACCTCCCAACACAATCATATTAAAGGCCTTGGTATTATTCATCTCATTGGCTGCATCCATGGCATCAATGCGATAGACATGTATGTCCTTACGTGTGGGCGGGTTGATAATGCCGTAGCCATCGTAAATAAGAACGCCCCCGGGTTTCACCTTGCTCTCGAATTTCTCCAGCGAAGGCTGGTTGAGGATGATGGCCGCGTCATATTTACTCAAAATGGGCGACGATATTTTCTCGTCACTGATGATGACGGTCACGTTGGCCGTGCCGCCACGTTGCTCCGGACCATAGGCGGGCATCCACGTTACTTCCTTGCCTTCCATCAAGCCGGAGTAAGCCAGAATCTTGCCCATTGACAGAACACCCTGTCCGCCGAAGCCTGCTATGATGATTTCTTCTTTCATTGCTCCTTCATTCATTAGTTATTTATCTTTCAAATCTCCCAGCGGGTAGAAAGGAAACATATGCTCCTCCATCCACTTGTTGGCCTTTTCGGGTGACATTTTCCAGCCAGAGTTGCATGTAGATACTATCTCTACCAAGTTGCTACCCTTGCCGGTCATTGAATTTTCGAAAGCCTTGCGAATGGCCTTCTTTGCCCGACGGATGGCCGGAACGGACTGTACGCTTTGACGTGTGACATAGGCTGTACCCTCCAATTGGGCGGCGATGTCGGCAATCTTCAAGGGATAGCCATGCAGGTGCACGTCGCGGCCGTAAGGACAGGTAGAGGTCTTTTGTCCCACAAGGGTGGTGGGAGCCATTTGTCCTCCCGTCATGCCATAGATAGCATTGTTTATGAAAATGATCGTGATGTTCTCGCCGCGGTTCAAGGCATGGATGGTTTCTGCCGTACCAATGCAGGCCAGGTCGCCGTCGCCTTGATAGGTGAATACCAGGCGGTCCGGCCAAAGGCGTTTGATGGCCGTAGCCAAGGCGGGTGCACGTCCGTGGGCGGCTTCCTGCCAGTCAATGTCCAGGTAGTTGTAGATGAACACGGCACAGCCCACAGGGGAAATGCCGATGGCCTTCTCCTCCATGCCCATTTCCTCGATGACTTCGGCAATGAGCTTGTGCACGACGCCGTGGCTGCATCCCGGACAGTAGTGCATGGGGTTGTCGTTCATCAGCGTCGGTTTGCGGTAAACCAGATTCTCCGGTTTAATGATATCTTCTTTCGTCATAATCGTGGTTCCTTTCTTTAGGTTTGGTAATCTTGGTGAAACGTATGAAGCTCTCCGCCATCTTGACAACTATCGCCGCTCCGCACGTGTAGAGGAAGAAGCGTTGGTCGTGGGCCATCGCGAAATAGAAGATGACAGCCAGCAGGGCCAGCAACATGAAGGCGAGGTTCAGGATGTTTCGTATCTTGTCGGTGTCCATAGCCGTAACTGTTATTGGTCTATCATCGCCTTCAAGGCTTCGACAATTTCATCGGGATCGGGGACGATGCCGCCCAAGCGTCCGAAATGTTCTACCTTGACTTGTCCGTTGACGGCCAAACGAACGTCTTCCACCATTTGTCCGGCATTCAACTCCGTCACCAGCATTCCTTTCACTTGTCCGGCCATTTCGGCAATGGCTTGCGTGGGAAATGGCCAAAGCGTAATAGGCCGTAAGATTCCTACGCGGATGCCTTCTTCGCGGGCCAACTCCATCGCTTTTTGTCCGATGCGTGCCATGGAGCCGAAGGCCACGATGAGATAGTCGGCATCGTCGCACTGTATCTTCTCAAAACGCACCTCATTCTCTTCTATCTTCTTGTATTTGGCCTGGAAACGCAGGTTATTTACTTCCATGGCTTCGGGCTTCAGCTCCAGCGAGGTGATGATGTTGGGCTTGCGGCCCTTGGTACGCCCAGTAGTGGCCCAGGGACATTGGGCTATAATCTCTTCATCCGTGCGACGGGGCTTCTGCGGAGGCAGGACTACCTTCTCCATCATCTGTCCGATGACACCGTCAGCCAAGATAACGGCGGGGTTGCGATACTTGAAAGCCAAGTCGAAAGCCAGCCCCACGAAGTCGGCCATCTCCTGCACCGAGGCAGGCGCCAGGGTTATCAGACGATAGTCACCATGTCCTCCGCCTTTCGTGGTTTGGAAATAATCCGCCTGGCTGGGCTGGATGGTACCCAATCCTGGTCCGCCACGCATCACATTGACAATCAGGCAAGGCAATTCGGCTCCGGCCAGATAGGACACGCCTTCCTGCATCAGGCTGACGCCGGGACTAGAGGAGGAGGTCATCACCATCTTGCCGGCACCGGCACCGCCATATACCATGTTGATGGAAGCCACCTCGCTCTCGGCCTGCAGCACGACCATGCCGGTCGTTTCCCAAGGCTTCAATTCAGCGAGGGTTTCCAATACCTCCGACTGAGGAGTAATGGGATAGCCAAAATAGCCGTCGGCTCCACAACGGATGGCGGCACGGGCAATGGCTTCATTCCCTTTCATCAATACTACTTCTTCTGCCATATCTTTCATCCTTATGTTATTCTACTTTCACTTTATATACCGAGATGCAACCGTCCGGACATACCGTGGCACATGATGCACAGCCGTTGCACGTATCTTCCAACACCTGTCGGGCATAGTTGTACCCCTTTAAGTTCACCTCCTTTGCGAGGGCTATCACATGCAGCGGACACGCTACGGCGCACAGGTTGCATCCCTTGCAACGCTCTGTGTCCACCACGATTGCTCCTTTTATCTTAGCCATAATTACTGTTGTTTATTTGGGTTAATGATTATACATGTCCTTGTTGTAAAACTCCAGGATATCCAGAAGGGCGCGCCGGGCGGAAACAGCGGGGCTGTCCGGATTGAGGTCGGCGGCACGCTGGTAGTCGTTCAGGGCCTGTTGCCAGTCGGCCTGCTTGCGGTAGGCATTGCCACGCAGGTAGTAAGCCTCGTCCCGTGCGGGGAAGTCCGTGTCCAACAGGCTGTCCAGCGCACGGATGGCTTCGGCTACCTGCCCTTCATGGATAAGTCGTCTGATGTCGCACAATTGTTCCATAACTCCTGATTTCTTTCGATAAACAGCCACAAAGATAGCTTTTCTCCCAGATATTCCACCCTTTTCGATGTGAAAAATGGCAAAGTGCCTTATATCCCCTGGTAAAGCTTCAGTCCGAAACGGGGCGCCACGGCCAACAGGTGGTCAAAAATGTCAGACTGGATGCGTTCGTACTCCCGCCAGGCTTTGACGCGGGAGAAGAAGTAAACGCGGATGGGCAGGCCATGCTCTGTCGGCTCCTTTTGGGCGATGATGAGGTCCAGGTCCTGGTTGACCACAGGGAGGCTCATCAGGTAGCGCTCGATGTAGGTACGGTAGAGTTGGGAGTTGGTAGGTTGGGACTCGGGAGCATAATCCGCCAAGAGGGGAAAGTCCTGCTTGAGGCGCTCCACCTCGTCAGCCGGGCAGAAGCGCACGGTGTCCAGGTCGAGCCAGATGCGTTTGTCCACGCGGCGTCCCCCGCTCTCCTGCATGCCCCGCCAGTTCTGGAAGGTACTGTTGACCATCGTGTAGGGAGGGATGGTGGTGATGGTATTGTCCCAGTTCTGTATCTTCACCGTGTTGAGGGTAATCTCCTGCACCACGCCGTCGGCCGAGCCATTGGGCAGGGTCACCCAGTCGCCGATGCGCAGCATGTCGTTGGCCGACAGCTGGATGCCTGCCACAAAGCCCAGGATGCTGTCCTTGAAGACCAACATCAGCACGGCAGCCGACGCGCCCAGGCCGGTGAAAAGGTAAACAGGCGATTTGTCTATCAGCACCGACACGGCCAGGATGCCGCCCACGAAGAACAGCACTACCTGGAGCACCTGCACGAAGCCCCGGATGGGATGGTTCTTGCGCACCTCCTTGGAGTTGTAGATATCGAGCATCACCAGCAGCAGGGCGTTGACGGACAGCAGGATGGCCACGATGATGTAAATCATGCACACCCGGCGCGAGAAGTCCAGCATCCCGTCGCCTTTGACAAAGGCCAGGGGCAGGAGAAGGTAAATCAGGATGCCCGGCACCACGTGCAAGAGGTGGTGCACCGCCTTGCGTTCCACCAGCAGCGTGCTCCACATCCGCGCCGAGCGGCGTGCATACCGCTTGATGCCTCCGGCCACCACGGCCTGGAAGAAATAATTCAACCCGATGGCCAGCAGGATGATAAGCACGGCCACCAACACTTCGTCGATACTGTCGGCGTAACGGGAGGGAAGTCCCCACGACGTGAGCTGGTCGTTCATCCACCCGCCCAGCGTTCTCATATTCTCTATCTTCTCCATATATATAGGTATTTGTCAGAAACAAGCGTACACCAGCATCGCGGCCACGGTCAGTCCGCACACCAGCGCGGGCACCCAGAGTTGCCGGAAGCGGCGGGGCCGTTCGTAGCGTGCCACCAGGCGGAACAGCGTGTAGCAGAGGGCCGCCCCCGCCAGTCCCAGCAAGGCTCCCGCCAGCAGGTCGCCGGGATAGTGCACGCCGAGGTAGGCCCGTGAGTAACACGTCACCAACGCCCAGGCCACGAGCAGCCCTGTCAACGCCTTGCGGCGGACGACGAGCATCAGGTAGAAGGCCAGCCCGAAGGTATTGGCCGCGTGGCACGAAGGGAAGCCGTAGCGCCCGCCCCGGTAGCCGTTGACGATGTGCACCAGGTCCGAGATGGGGTTCTCCGGGTTGGCCGGACGGAGGCGTTCGGCCCAGGGGCGGATGAGGGACGCGCCCACCTGGTCGGCAAACGTGATGCACAGGGCCACGCCCACGAGGCACCACAGGGTGGTGCGCCAGGGCAGGTTGCGGGCCAGCAGGTACACCAGGGCGGCATACATCGGCACCCACACCCACTTGCCGCTGAAGGCATACATGAAAGTGTCCCAATACCCGTTGTGCCAGCCGTTGATGGCGAGCAGCAGGTCTGTGTCCCATTGGTTGAGGAGTTGCAAGAGGTCGGTCATGTCTATCGGGAAGCTAAGTCGTCATATAATTTTTGCAGGTAGGCCATGGCATGGACCAGGGCGTTCTCCGGATGGGGGCCCAGCATGGTGACGGCCTGTTCGGCATTGATGTCATAGAAGATGCGGTTCTCGTCCGTCACCAGGCCCAGCGCGCCGGGGAAGGTGATGAAGGCGAAGTGGGGCGACCGGGAGTCCAGCAGGTCCTTGCTGAAGGTGAAGTCCCCGTGCGGCAGTCCCAGCTGGGCCAGCAGCGTGGCGGCGATGTCCTGTTGCGAGCCCACGGTGTCGATGCGGCGCGGGCGGCGCACGGCGCCTCCGGCGAGGATGAGGGGTATCTCGTAGCGTTCGGGCGAGAGGTTGTTGAGGGCCTCGGGCCAGGCTCCCTGGTGGTCGGGCACGAGGACGAGCAGCGTGTTCTCCCACTGCGGCAGCCGGCGCAGCCGCCGCACGAAATCGCCCACGCAACTGTCCGTGTAGGCGAAGGCATTCATGCGGTCGTCCGCCAGGCGGCGATAGGGCACCTCGAAGGGCTCGTGGCTGCTGGAGGTCTGGACGACGCGGTAGCGGGGGGCGCGGCCCTCGGTGAGGGTGTCGGCGCGGAGGTCGTCGAGCAGGCGGCGGAAGACGAGGTGGTCGTGCACGCCCCACTTGCTCAGGCGGTCCTGCACGGGGAAGTCGCGGTCGCACACGATGTCCTCGAAGCCCGAAGACATCAGGTAGGAGCGCATGTTCGTGAAATCAGCGTCGCCCCCGTAGTAGTAGCGCGTCCGGTAGCCCTCGCGGCGGAGTGTCCCGGCGATGGAGGGCAGGGACTGCGACTTGCGGGGATACTTCATGATGCTGGTCGAGGGCTGGGCGGGATAGCCGCTGAGGATGGACACCAGGCCCCGGTCCGTGCGGAAGCTGTTGGCGTGCATCCGCGTGAAGAGCACGCCGCCCGCGGCGATGGAGTCCAGACAGGGCGCCACGGTGGAGTCGCCCCCCAGCGTGCCCATCAGGTGTGACGAGAAGCTCTCCAGGATGACCACGAGCACGTCCGGTCGCGGCGTGCGCAGCAGGCTGTGCAGGCTGTCGCGCGGCTGCGCCGGGGCCCGGAGGGACCGCACCTGGGGGTCGAGCATGTCGGCAAAGAGCTTGTCGGCGTCATCGGCCTGGAGGAAACGGTATTGCGAGGCGAAGTCGCTCTCCTTGAAGGCGGACTCCAGCAGGCTGAAGGCGGGATTGATGGCGGCGTGGTTCAGCCGCTGGTTGGACGAGAAATAGGCTTTGCCCGTGTTCATGGTCGAGACGGTGAAGCCCCCGCGTATGGGGATGAACAGCGCGCCCGCCAGCAGCGCCAGCACCCCGCACGCGGCCGCCCGGCGCGCAGGACGGCGGAAGCGCTCCACGGCCCGCAGGACGCAGTAGTGGAACAGGGCATAGACCAGCACGGTGCATACGGCCATCATCAGGAAGCCCAGCACGGCCGTGCCGCCCGAGGCGCTGGCCAGCGTGTCGCCCGGCGAGGAGAAGAAGTAGAAGAACGGCGTGGTGTCCAGCCGGAACCCCCAGTATTCGTAGAGCACGAGGTCGAGGATGAAGACCACGCTCAGCAGCAGCGACACCACCCCGAACCACACGCGCAGGGCCCACGTCAGCCACCGCCCCCACGACCACGCCGAGGCGGCCAGCAGCAGGGCCGGAAGGGCCGTCAGGTAGCCCGCCACGCTCAGGTCCAGCGGCAGGCCGTGCCACACGACACGCCCCCACTCCGCCGCCGGGCAGTCAGCGTACATCTCCACATGGAATAGCATGAACAAGGGCTTCTGCGCCACGAACAGCAGCACCAGCAGCCCGTAGGTCTTGACGAAGGCCAGCAATCTTTCTTTCATCTCGTTTTCTGTTTGTCTGTGTAATCTGCCGCAAATGTACGCTTTTTCATCCAATCCGCAAGACGGCGCGGCCGGGAGTTGTCCCGTTTCCTTAAAAAAGCATAAAACCCCAGCCCGCGGAGGGCCTCCGGACGGATTCCGTGGCGGACCCGACCGGGTTGCGGAGTGGCTCTGTCCGGGTTCCGGGACGGGACGCGGCGCCTTCGGGACCGGACGGGAAATCAGTGGCACTGATTCCTATAATCAGTGGCACTGATTCTATAAACCAGTGGCACTGATTTCCCTCCTACTTCGGGACCAGGCGCGCCCCGGTCCCGAAGTACCCCCGGTTCAGTCCCGAAGTGCCCCCGGCTCAGTCCCGGAGGACGCCGCCTCCGCGCCGCGACAGGCGCAGCCGGTGGTCGATGCACGCCGGCAGCTCCTCCTCGTAGTGGGTCACCATCAGCAGCGTTTTCCCCGGCCGGCGGCAGAAGGCCTCGATGATGCGTCGCACGAGGGCGCGGCGGCGCGTGTCCAGCCCGTGCAGCGGCTCGTCCAGGACCAGCAGCGCGGGGTCCTTGACGAAGGCGCGGGCCAGGAGGCACAGGCGTTGCTCGCCGCTGGAGAGGGTGAGGAACGGACGCTCGTGGAGGGGGCCGATGCCAAACGTGTCCATCCACCAGCGGCACGCCTCCAGCTCCTCCGCCTTCGGACGGCGGTAGAGCCCGATGCTGTCGTGCAGGCCGCTGGCCACGATGTCCAGCGCGGGGAGGTTCTTCAGGTAGGCGCGGTGCATCTCGGGGCTGACGTAGCCGATGTGCCGCTTGATGTCCCAGATGCTCTCGCCCGTGCCCCGCTTCCGCCCGAAGAGGGAGATGTCGCAGGCGTAGGACTGGGGGTTGTCGGCACAGACCAGGCTGAGGAGCGTAGACTTCCCTGCCCCGTTCTCGCCGGACAGGGCCCAGCACTCGCCCCGGCGCACCACCCAGTCCAGACGGTCCAGGATGGTGCGGCCGCCGTAGCGGATGCTGACCCCGCTGAGGCGCACCACCTCGTCCGGCCCGTAGTCCGCCTGCCCGGCCGGCAGGCTCGCGATGCGCCGCTCCGCATCCCCGTCCGCGCCGGTCGGCAGCGGGCGGCGCGCCGCCAGGTAGTCCGCCAGAGCGACCTTGGGCAGGACGGTCTTGTCCGCCACGGGGACGACGTGCGTGACGAACGGAGGGATGTCCTCCGGACGCGACACCACGAGGACCATCTGTATCATGCCCGTCCGCGCCAGTTCGCCCAGCAGTTCGGACAGCATCTCGCGCGTCGGGGCGTCCAGCCCGATGAACGGATTGTCCACGATGAGCACCCGCGGCGCGCCCGCCAGGGCCTTGTACAGCTGGAAACGGCGCATTTCGCCGCTGGAGAGCAGGAGGATGCGCTTGTCCATCAGCTCGTCCAGGCGGAACAGTTCGGCCAGGCAGGTGGCGAGGTCCGGGTCGGCGGGCGGCGGCAAGAGGTCGCGCACCGGGGGGACCTCGTCCTGGTCGTGCGCATTCCAGCGTTGCTGGTAGTAATAGTTGGCGTCGGCGCTCCCGTAGGTATCGCGGAAGGCGATGTACTTCACATTATTATATAGGGCATCGTCCGCCGCCGGGCGGAAGTCATAAGCCACGCTCCCGCCCAGCAGGGGCGCACGTCCGGTCATCAGGTCCACGAGGAGGGACTTCCCCGCCCCGTTGTCGCCGGCAATGGCCACGTGCTCCGACGGCTTCAGTTCCAAATCCACCGGAGCGGCCAGCCGCACCTGCGGGTTGCGGGCCACGGCGCCAGCAAGGCGGATGGTATAGGTCTGTTCTGTCATAAAACGTATCAATTAGAGGTTCATTTCGGGGCGCAAAGATACAGGCTTCGCGTGAAACACACAAAAATCGGCCAAATAGTTCGCCGATTGCGCGGGATTGCCTATCTTTGCCGCCCGCAAGACGGAAAGTACTAACCCAATCATATCTTCACTTAATACGAAAAGACTATGGCAATGCATACCTGGTTCGAATGCAAGATTCGATACGAAAAGACAATGGAGAACGGCATGAACAAGAAGGTCACTGAGCCCTACCTGGTGGACGCCTTGAGTTTCACCGAGGCCGAGGCCCGCATCATCGAGGAGATGACCCCCTTCATCACGGGCGAGTTCATCGTGTCCGACATCAAGCGCGCCAACTACAGCGAGCTCTTCCCCTCGGAGGAGGAAGCCGCCGACCGCTGGTTCAAGTGCAAGCTGGTCTTCATCACCCTCGACGAGAAAAGCGGCGCCGAGAAGAAGACCTCCACACAGGTGCTGGTACAGGCTGCCGACCTGCGCGACGCCGTCAAGAAGCTGGACGAAGGCATGAAGGGCACGATGGCCGACTACCAAATCGCCTCCGTGGCCGAGACCGCCATCATGGACGTCTACCCCTACCACGCCGGGCCCGACGACAAACCGGAGGTGCAGGGATGAGCGTGGCAGACAATCTGCAGCAAGTCCTGGCCGACCTGCCGGAGGGTGTGCAGCTGGTGGCCGTCAGCAAGTTTCATCCCGATGAAGCCATCCTGGAGGCCTACGGGGCAGGCCAGCGCATCTTCGGCGAGAGCAAGGTGCAGGAAATGTGCCTCAAACACGAAGCCTTGCCCAAAGATATCCGGTGGCACTTCATCGGACACCTGCAGACCAACAAGGTGAAGTACATCGCTCCCTACGTCGCCCTCATCCACGGCATCGACTCCTTCCGCCTCCTGGCCGAGGTGGACAAGCAAGGTGCCAAGGCGGGGCGCACGATCGATGTCCTCCTGCAAATCCACATCGCCCGCGAAGAGACCAAATTCGGCTTCACCCCCGACGAATGTCGCGAACTGCTGGCCGGGGATGCGTGGAAGAGCCTTTCCCATGTCCGCATCCGCGGATTGATGGGCATGGCCTCCAACACAGACGATGCCGCCCGGGTAAGCCGCGAGTTCGAGGGCCTGCACGCCCTGTTCGTGGAACTGCGGGACGCCTTCTTCGCAGGCGACACCACGTTCAGCGAGTTGTCCATGGGGATGTCCCACGACTATCCCCTGGCCGTCCGGGCGGGCAGCACGCTGGTCCGGGTGGGTACCAAAATCTTCGGAGAGCGGGATTATGGCAGGCAAGGCTGAAGGCACGGCCAAGCTACCGTCCGGGGTACTTTATGGGGGTTCTGTTTCCATAATCGGAAAATAATTCGTATGTTTGCGCCTGAAAAACAGTAAAGACTTATATGGAATTTTTCATCATCCTGCTTTTATTACTTATGAATGGCGTCTTCGCCATGTACGAATTAGCGCTGGTATCCGCCAGCAAAGCACGCTTGGAAACGATGGCCGGAAAGGGTAACAAACGGGCCAAGGACGTGCTGAAACAATTGGAAGAACCCGAGAAATTTCTCTCTACCATCCAGATTGGCATCACACTCATCGGTATCGTATCGGGTGCCTATGGCGGCGCCACCATTTCCGACGAGATTGAACCCCTCTTCCTGCTCATCCCCGGTGCCGAGCCCTATGCCCACACGCTGGCGGTGGCCACGGTGGTAGTGATTATCACTTATCTCTCTCTCATCGTGGGCGAGCTGGTGCCCAAGTCCATCGCCCTGAGCGATCCCGAGAAATGGGCCACGCGGCTCAGTCCCCTGATGGTGGCGGTGAAGAACATCTCCTACCCCTTCGTCCTCCTGCTCAGTGCCTCCACCAAGCTGGTGAACAAGCTGATAGGACTGGAAGAAGGCGAAGAGCGCCAGATGACCCAGGAAGAACTGAAAATGATCCTGCACCAAAGTTCCGAGCAAGGAGTCATCGACAAGGACGAGACAGAAATGCTCCGCGACGTCTTCCGCTTCTCGGACAAACGCGCCAATGACCTGATGACCTATCGGAGGGATATCGTGGTGATGCACCCTGACGACACCCGTGAGGACGTGCTCCGCATCATCCGCGAACAGCACTTCAGCAAATACCTCCTGGTGGAGAGCGGCAAGGACGAAGTCATCGGCGTGGTGTCAGTCAAGGACATCATCGTGATGCTGGGCAGCGACCAGCCATTCGACCTGCGCGCCATCGCCCGCCCGCCCCTGTTCATCCCCGAAAGCCTCTATGCCAAGAAGGTACTGGAGCTATTCAAGAAAAACAAGAACAAGTTCGGCGTCGTGGTGGACGAATACGGCAGCACGCAAGGCATTATCACCCTGCACGACCTGACGGAAAGCATCTTCGGAGACATCCTCGAGGAAAACGAGATTGAGGAGGAAGACATCGTGGCACGCCAGGACGGCTCCCTGCTGGTGGAGGGTTCGATGAACCTGGACGACTTCATGGAGGCCATGGGAATCCTGAACTATGACGACCTGAAAGAAGAAGACTTCACCACCCTGAGCGGCCTGGCCATGTTCCTCATCGGGCGGGTACCCAAGGCCGGTGACCTCTTCTCCTACAAGAATCTGGATTTTGAGGTAGTAGACATGGACAGAGGACGTGTGGACAAACTTCTCGTGGTAAAGCACGACGAGGAGGAAGACAACAAAGAAAAGAAAGAAAAATAAGCATACATTTTCAAGGTAGAAAAAATCGTGGCAAGAAAAAAGAAAGAACTCCCCCTGCTGGAAAACATCACAATAACGGATGTGGCCGCCGAAGGAAAAGCCATCGCCCGCGTGGACAACCTCGTGGTGTTTGTACCCTATGTGGTGCCGGGCGACGTGGTGGACCTCCAGGTGAAGCGGAAGAAACATAACTATGCCGAGGCCGAGGCCGTGCGCATCCACCAATATTCGGACAAGCGGGCCACTCCCTTCTGCACGCATTATGGCGTGTGTGGCGGCTGCCAATGGCAATGCCTGGCTTACCCCGAACAACTGAGATACAAGCAAAAGCAAGTCGTGGACAACCTCACCCGCATCGGCAAGGTGGAATTGCCCGAAATCTCTCCCATCCTGGGCTCCGAACTGACCGAAGGCTATCGCAACAAGCTGGAATACACTTTCTCCAACAAGCGTTGGCTGACGCGCGAGGAAGTGGCTCAGAACGTTGTCTACGAACAGATGAATGCCGTGGGCTTCCACATCCCCGGCGCCTTCGACAAAGTGCTGGCCATTGATAAGTGCTGGCTTCAGGACGACATCTCCAACCGCATCCGCAACGCCGTGCGCGACTATGCCTACGAGCACGGATATACCTTCATCAACCTCCGCACACACGAGGGGATGCTGCGTAACATCATCGTGCGCACCTCCACCACGGGGCAGCTGATGATTATCCTCGTGGCGCAGGTGCATGGAGACGCGGAGATGGAGAAATTCCATGAAATCCTGGCCTACGTGGGAGACACCTTCCCCGAAATCACCTCCCTGCTCTACGTCGTCAACAACAAGGTGAACGACTCTATTGGCGACTTGGAGGTACATACCTTCCGGGGCGAGGACCATATTTTCGAAGAAATGGAAGGCCTGCGCTTCAAGGTAGGTCCCAAATCCTTCTATCAGACCAATTCGCGCCAAGCCTACCGGCTCTACCAGGCCGCACGCGAGTTTGCAGGCCTGACAGGCAAGGAACTGGTGTACGACCTCTATACGGGCACAGGTACCATCGCGAATTTCGTTTCACGCCAGGCACGCCAGGTGATAGGCATCGAATATGTACCCGAAGCTATCGAGGACGCGCGTGTCAACTCGGAAATCAATGGCATCGGCAATACCCTGTTCTTCGCCGGTGACATGAAGGACATCCTCACCCGGGACTTCATCCGCGAACATGGACGTCCCGACGTCATCATCACCGACCCTCCCCGCGCCGGCATGCATCCGGACGTGGTGGACGTCATCCTCCAGGCAGAGCCGGAGCGCATCGTCTACGTCAGCTGCAATCCGGCCACCCAGGCGCGCGACCTCCAGTTGCTGGACACGAAATACCGTGTCACCCACGTCCAGCCGGTGGACATGTTTCCACATACGTATCACGTGGAGAACGTTGTAAGACTGGAAAAAAAGATGAGCTGAGGGAAATGGGAGGCGGAGCGGAGTCCGCAGGAGTCAGAAGGAGTTATCGCTTCGCTCAGGAGTCAAAAGCCAATTCCTTTGACACCGGCCTATAACTCCTTCCGGTTACCACCCATTCCTCTAAAATAAAAAAACATTTATGAAACAGAAAACCTACGCCAAAGCCCAAAACCAATACACGGACTACCTCGTCCGCAAGCCGATGGAACTGATGGCCTTCCTGGCCAGCGTGATGCCCCAAGCCAGCCGGACAAAGCTCAAGTCTCTTCTGACGAAGCGCGTGGTCTTTGTGGATAATGTCATCACCACCCAATACAACTTCCCCCTCCAACCGGGGATGAAGGTACAAATCAGTCGAGACAAGCACACGCACGAGTTTCATTCCAATCTGCTGAAAATCGTCTACGAAGATGCTTACCTCATCGTTATCGATAAGCGTCCGGGGCTCCTCTCGGTCAGCACTGAACGCCAGAAAGAGCGCACTGCCTGCACCATTCTCAATGAATACCTGCGTCGCAAGGACCGACGGAATCGCGTCTACATAGTACATAGATTGGACAGGGATACTTCCGGCCTGATGATGTTCGCCAAGGACGAAAAGACACAACACACCTTGCGCGACAATTGGCACGAATTGGTTTTCGACCGGCGCTATGTGGCCGTAGTAGCAGGCAATATGGAGCGCGATCAAGGAACCGTCCGTTCGTGGCTCACCGACCGCACACTCTACGTACATTCAAGCCCCGTGGATGATGGAGGTAAAGAATCCATCACGCACTATCGCACCATCAGACGCGCTAACGGCTATTCTCTGATGGAACTGAACCTCGAAACAGGACGCAAGAACCAGATTCGCGTACATATGCAGGACTTGGGGCACCCCGTTGTTGGTGACGGACGCTATGGCTTGGAGGACGTCAATCCCCTTGGACGCTTGGCCCTTCATGCCTTCAAACTCTGCTTCCACTACCCCGTAACGGGCATGGATATGCATTTTGAAACACCCTATCCGGCAGAATTCAAAAAACTGGTCAGCGCTCAATGACAGACACGGAGATATCAAGTCTTTATCTCATTCAATTCAGTTCCGGGATCTGCGGGAAACCTGCCCAAATCCGATACTTGTCTCCCAAGCTGGATAAGGCATTTTCCCATTGTCGGTCCGTATCGTCGCGCAGGCAAGGACGCCCGTCACGACTCACCATCCAGGTGTCCGCCTCGCATTCTTCATGCAATTGCCCGTCTTCCCATCCCGCATAACCCAGAAAGAAGCGCAGGTGTCCTCGCACGGGGTTGCCTTGAAGGATATACCGCCGGATAGCCTCGAAATCTCCGTTCAGATAAATGCCATCAGTCACAGGCAGAGAGTCTTGTACATCGGCCAAGGTGTGCAGATAGAACAGGGTATCCATAGCCAAAGGGCCACCCCGATAGACAGGGATATCTTCCGTAGATTGGCAATCACACATGATGTCGGCCAGCATGACCGGCAAAGGTTTGTTCAATACCAGTCCCATGGTACCACTTTCGACCGAATGTTCAACCACAAAGATGACTGAGCGCCCGAAGAATTGGTCGCGTAGGAAAGGTTCAGCTATCAGCACGCAGCCCCGGCATGGTTCCACGTGGTTATATTCTATGCGGTAAATGTCTGTATCCATTTGGATTGAGAATTGAGAATTGGAAATTAGCCAAACAACGATAACACAAAGATGACACAAAGACGGAATACCCCCGAAAGGAGGTATCCCTGGTCAAAGAACAAGAAGCAAAGGATTAAAAATCCAATTCAACTTTCCAAACTCCGGTGTAGTTGACAAATTTACAAGGCGTCTGTTGCGGGCTACTTCATACAAGATATTCGTCAAGCAAGGCATTTTTAACTTGTATCCTTGTCAGCTGATAAGTTGAGCGATTGAAAGACTTAAAAAAATCTTCCAATTACGAATTTTCAATTCTCATTTTTTTCATTTTCTGTGCTCCCGCTCAAATCTTTCCATCCGCTCCTCCAACAGGTCGTACTGATGGTCCTGAATAAAAGAGGTGCAGGCACGAAGCCCCTGGCGCAGACTGCCTGTAGTATCCAAGGGCAAAGCACTGACACCATAGTACATCAGTTCATGCGCCAACTCGCCACCTGTCAGGTTGGGATAGCCGATGGTGAAGTAGAAGCCGTCAGCCACAGGCTCATCTACATCGGTGTCATACACCAAGTAGAAGCCGTGGCGCAGAAAAATTTCCTTCAGCCTGCGCGCCCGCTCGCCATAGACGCTTACCTCGTCGCGGAAGCGGTAGGTACCGTCCGAAGCTGCGCGCATCATCGCCGCCAAGGCATATTGGGCGGAATGCCCCGTGCCCGATGAAAGTGCATAGAGCACGCGATGGATGAAGACAGGACCGAATGTCCCGGGAGCACCGTAACGGGCCTGGAGGCCAGGGAAGGCACGATGATAGAGTTTGTCGGAGATGCACGCCACACCAATACGTTGCCCGGCATAGCTGAATGCCTTAGAACCGGAGATGAGCAGGATATACAAGTCCGTATAACGTGCCACTGTAGGCTGATAGGGAGGCTCGAAAGGACGTCCCAAGTCACGGCGGAAGTCCATTGCGAAGTAAGCCAGATCTTCCAGAACGGGAACCTCATAACGGGCGGCCAGATGTCCGATGGCTTCCAACTCATCTTCGCGCAGGCAGACCCACGAAGGATTGTTGGGACTGGAGTATATGATGGCCGCGATGTTCCCCTGCTCCAGATAACTCTCTAACTTGGCACCCAGACGAGCTGCACCTCGATAGTCATAGACATCGAAACTCTCGGCACGTGCGCCCATCACCACCAGTTGTTGTTTCTGTACAGGAAATCCCGGATCGATGAACAACACCGTATCACGCTCCGGCTGGCATTGCGTGCAGGTCAGAAACGAAGCAAATGTTCCCTGCATCGACCCTGTGACAGGTACACAGCCCTCCGGCGAGATATCTACGTCCACAAAAGCCTTGACGAAGCGCGAGGCTTCCGCTTTCAGCATGGATTCGCCATTGATGTCCGGATAGAGCGAAGCCACACCCCGGCGCAAAGCCTCCACTTCCGCCTCCACGCCTACAGCAGACGGAGGCAGGCCCGGCACGCCCATTTCCATCTTGATAAACTCCACACCCGAGGCGGCTTCAGCCTGAGCTGCCACAGCTTTCACTTCACGAATAGTGGCCCGGGAGAAGTCGGCAATGCCCAGGTCTGCGATGAGTTTGTCTACCAATGTACGATCAATCGGCGTGTTCATAATTATATAAGGTGTTTAATTCTTTGTTGATAACCCTACAAAGGTAAACATTGTTTTTGACCTATGCAATAGCCTGCCGCTTATTTTCAAATCAGGCATCATCAGCATTATCAATGTCGTTAGGGTTTAAGGAACTGGAATCCCCTTTAATTCTGCATACTTGTATGATTATACTTTACGCGGAGTAAATTTATGCATTTTAGTCGTGGCAGGTGCTGAAAATTCTTGATATCCTATTCTTAATGTAGCATTCCGTTATTTGATGAAAGTTTGTTACAAAATTTATTTTTGTAAGCATTCTTCTTAATATAATAAACTAATAATCA
>DWZE01000088.1 GCA_019118325.1 Candidatus Bacteroides intestinavium | reverse complement strand
AGATAACAATGGAAGATTTGTATAAGATGCTGTCCACGGCAGATAAGAAAGGAAACAAAACAGACTGCCATTATCAAAGCATGAGCATCTACAATGATGTACTCACTAAAGAATGTATCGGTGAACTTACGGCTTGCTTGAACAATCTGTGTAGACAGTATGAAAAACTAACAGAAGATTATGGAAAAGGAAAAGTCAAACAGGCTATGGATGAGCTTTTTTGGCCTTATTGGAGGTCAGACGAAGATAAAACCGGCAATACACCATTCTATTTTATCCCACATTATAAAAAGATAGAAAACAATAAGACAGATAATACTCCATACACGCTTACCTATCCGCAACAAGTAGTTTTCCATGCTATTTGCGTTTATCTGACCACATGTAAAGAGGTGAACACAAACAGACTAAAAGACTGGATGCATTTTGTATGGAATGTAGTGGAGAACAGCTATATAGACAAGGAACAAAGCATCAGTGCCATCCGTTTCTTTGGAAAGGGAATCAATGAATTGCCCAAACTCGGAAATGCAGCAATGCCCAATAATGCTTCGGACGACATCATCACTTACTTGGCCGGAATAGACGAAAGCCAGATAAAAGACACATTCAGCCGGAGACAGCTATTGGAAGAAATATCGAAAGCCAAACAAATAAAGAAAGGCCCTGACTGGAAAGGTAAAATATACGCAGCAGAGAACTTTACGTTCTTCAAAGGTGCCATCGCCTTCCTTTTCAACAACGAAGAAGGAAAGGTAGATTGGAGTTGCTTTGATAAAAAGATGGAGACCGCAAGGCTGTTGTTCGATAAAGAAGGTATCCGGACGGAGAAGCGTGTGGAAGCCTTGCATACGCTATACAGCTACTGTGACAGTTGGGAATTACAATTCTGGTGGAATGCCAAGATATTTACTTGTACCGCAAAAACATGGAAAGAAAACATCCTGACCAAAGTCAATACATCCAACGAATATATCTATTCAAAACCGGTTCACCATTTGTTGATGGGGCATTCTCCTTCGAATGAGACAAAGTCTGATAAAATACGACTATTGGCGAATGAATCATTCGTTAGGTTCCTCGTATCGGAAAACACAAATAACTGGAATCTGTATATCCGTCATCCACATGATGCTTTGTACTATTGTGGCTATAAGTATGGGGTAATGTTGAACTATCCGATGCGCGATACCTATTTGAACCAACTATTAGATGCTGGAATTATAGAACTGACCGATAGCAATAAGAGAATAGCCGGCACCGGACTGTTTTGGGGAAATCTTAGTATAAACTTCATCTATCATGTAAACGGAAAGGAGCTTTATCTGCAATGGTATAAGCAAAGTAACAATAAGGAATACGATATCTATCTCATGACGCAGGAATGGGATTACAAGAGGCGTAACATTGTGTTGGAGAACGAACAAGGTGACAAAAAGCAATACTATTGTTTTAATATTGCAAAGCCGAGTGATGGCACTCCATACATTAAGAGTTTCTGCCAACAAGTAGAAACTGAATTTGCAGAATTCATCTCAGAAAAAAACATCCAATGAATAGGTTATCCATCCTCCACCTCTCCGACACCCACGGTCAGCATCGGCGGCTCACACAGCTGCCCGATGCTGACATCCTTGTACATTCAGGGGATTTCACCATGAACGGAAGCGAGCAAGAAGCCATTGATTTTATGAACTGGTTTTGTGACCTCTCTTATTCGCACAAGATTTTCATCTGTGGCAATCACGATGCCTGCTTGTATAGAGCCAATATTGATGGATTGGATGAGAATGTGCATTACCTGTGCAATTCCAGTGTGACAATTCATGGCGTTAGGTTTTATGGCGTTCCCATGTTTATGGAAGATTGCATTTCCGACCGTCAGCGCCGTAACTATGCTACCATACCTGCCGACACAGATGTATTAATTACCCATTGTCCGCCCTATGGCATTCTTGATTTTGACGATGAGATAAACTATGGTTCGACAGAACTTTTAGCGAGAGTAGAAGAAATAAAGCCTCGTTTGCATCTGTTTGGTCATATCCATAAACAGCACGGCGTAAAGGAAGATGGTTCAACTATTTTCTCAAATGGCGCAATCATGAATGGAGATTACACGAGCTTCAACTTTCCGAACCTGATTGAAATATAAAATGAATGTCCGCATTCTACCCAATAATGCTTTCCTATGCTTCAACCGATATAGAAGCAAGGATAAATGGTCATAGAAGCAAGGATAAATGGCCGCGGAAACTTGCTTCTGTCTTTCTACAAGGGGAATTGGCAACGGGCATAAAAAAAGGGCTCCGCTGAGCCCAACCTTTGTTAACCTTAAATCTAATACTATGAAAAACACGTTGCAAAGGTACGGCTTTCCGGAGAATCTGCAAATTTCCCGGCGAAAGAAATGTGTTATATAACATGTTTTATGCCTTGGCTACATTCGTTAACCGATGTGTCCTTTTCTCTTGCGGGAAGGGAGAGCCGTGTGTTGGCGGCATGGACCGGAAGAGGAGGAATAGTTAAAATTTTATTCCCCAGCACTTTCTTATTGTATTTGTGTTATTTTTGCAAAAAACAATAAAGTGATGGACCTGCGTCAGTTTAATGACTTCTTCAGTGAATGTCGGCAAGGTTTCATCCGTTTTGCCCATACCTATGTGCATGACGAGATGGTGGCCGAGGACATTGTCATGGAGGCATTCATGTATTATTGGAACAATCGGGAGAATCTGCCCGAGGGGGCCAATCCGCAGGCGTATGTCCTGACCGTTATCAAACATAGGTGCATCGACCATTTGCGTCATGAGCAGGTGAGCCAGGACGTTCACGGGGAGCTTTATCAGTTGCACCTTTGGGAGCTTTCCACGCGTATAGCCTCTTTGGAGGACTTTGAACCTTCGGACTTGTTCACGGACGAAATCCGTCACCTGGTGGCCAGGGCATTGGCGGCTTTGCCCGAGCAGACGCGCCGTGTCTTCCTCATGAGCCGCCGTGAGGATCTGTCCCACCGGGAGATTGCCGAGCGGCTGGGCATTACGGTGAAGGGGGTGGAGTTTCACATCACCAAGGCTAACAAGCAACTGCGCGCCCTGCTGAAGGACTATCTGCCTTCGTCCTGCTTGGTAGCTTTTTTCTTGGGGGTATAAACAAGAGAGTGTGCCGAAATATAAAATGGCACGCAGATGACGCAGATGCGACAGATGACCACTGATTATACTTCGTTGATTTACAGTTAGACAAATCTGCGAAAATCTGTTTAATCAGTGTCATCTGCGTGCCATTTTATATTTTGATACATCCTATCCTCTTGGCTTCTACCATTCGAGTTTAGAACAACGGTCGAAGGGCGTCTCTTTGATGTACACTTTGTAGCCCTTGATGGCTCCCGGGGCGCCTTCTTCGGCACGCGGCAGGTAGCGCAGGCCGCTCACCGTGCAGCTTTCCTTCAGGTCAATCACTACGGTGTGGGGGTAGGGGATGCCTTCGGCGGTGCCCCAGTAGGTGGACTCTTGCAGGTCGTACACCTTGTCGGCGGCATAGTTGCCCCAGCTGGTGCTCTCGCTGTCGGCGTAGTCTATCTGCCACTTCTGTCTCGAGAGCGGTTTGCCTTCAGCGTCCAGCAGGTAGAGTTCGGCAATGGCGGCATAATCCTTGCCGTCTTGTGCGTCGAGGGCTTCCAGGCAGACGTAGCGGCCCTTTGCCGGGCGGTCGAACTTGACTTCCTGCCAGCCGTTGCCGGCGGCCATGCGTCCGGTGGCTACGGGCGTTTCTCCTTTCAGCGAGAGGGTTTCGCCCTCTTTGCGGTGGGTCAGGGGCTCTTCCGTGCGCAGCATGTCCAGGATGGGTTGTTTCAGGCCGGTCACTTCGGCTTTCTCAGGTCCCAGCAGGTCGAGGACCACGATTTCGTTCTTGCCTTTCTTCAGCCAGCATCCGGGCATATAGAGCGTCTGTTGCGGCCCGATCTGCCAGAAGCGTCCTATGGCTTTGCCATTGACCCATACCATGCCTTTGCCCCAGGTCTGCATGTCCAGGAAGACGTCTCCCGTTTCCTCCAGGTCGAAAGTGGCGCGGTAGTAGGCGGGACCGTCCAGCTTGTCGCCTTTACGGAAGTTCTTCTGTGCGGCAAAGTCGGCATCGTTGGGGAAGCTGTACACCTGCCAGTTCTTCAGCGTCTGATGTTGGTCGTCGGTCAGCAGTTCCACCCGTTCGGTGATTCCCTTGCGGTCGTGGATGGCGCGGTCGAAGTTGACGCGCCCCATGGCCTCCACCAGGATGTCCAGCTGTGTTCCCTGTTTCAGGGCGGGCAGCGGCAGGCTGTTGTCGCCGCGTCGGCGGTCCATGCGGCCCAGCAGTTTGCCGTCGGCAAAAATCTGTGCCCAGTCGTGGGCTTCGTCCACGAGGAGGATAGTGCCTTCGTCCACGTCTTGCGGCAGAGTGGTGCGGTAGAGGATGGTTCCCCAACCCTGGTCGAAGGCTTCCATGGGCTGTATGCTGTCGGTCGTCTGGGGTTCGGGCAGGTTGTCAAACAAGGGTGCCACTTCTTCCAGGCGGATGGTGGGTATCTCTATGACGGGCAAGGCTTGCGGTACGTCGGGGATGACCTGTCCCGAATCGGCATACTGCATCAGCAGGTCGCGCAACTTGTAGTATTTCGGGGTGGCCCATCCGGCTTCGCTGATGGGAGCGTCGTAGTCATACGAGCTGCACATGGCCGAGTAGGGCGGGCAGTTGGCGCCTCCCCAATGTCCGAAGGTGGTGCCTCCGTGTGCCATGTAGAGCGAGAAGGAGATGCCGCGGTCCAGCATGTCGCGGATGCCTGCCACCATGGTCTCGGCGTCGCGCGTCTCGTGGCGTCGTCCCCAGTGGTCGAACCATCCGCTCCAGAACTCGCTGCACATCAGGGGCGTCTCGGGACGTGCCTCGCGCAGGGCCTTGAACTGGGCGTCGATGTTGGCGCCTGTGCCGAAATTGATGGTCCACAGCAGGTCGTCCAGTCCGTTCAGCTGGAAGGTGGAGCTCCAGTCGCATTGGAACAGGGGCACGTCCGTAAAGCCGGCTCCCCGGACAATGTCGCGGATGTTGGCGATGTATTTCTTGTCCACGGCATAGCCTCCGTATTCATTTTCCACCTGCACCATGATGATGTTGCCGCCGCGGGGCGCTTGCAGGTCGGCCAGTTGTTTGCCGATTTCGTCCATGTAGATTCTGGTGCGTTCCAGGAAGTAGGGGTCGTTGGTGCGCAGCCGGATATCCTTTTTCTTCAGCAGCCACCAGGGCAGTCCGCCCATTTCCCACTCTGAGCAGACGTAGGGTCCGGGCCGCAGGATGATGTACATGCCGTGTTTCTGTGCCAGGCGGCAGAAGCGGGCGATGTCGTTTTGTCCCTCGAAGTTGAATTCGCCGGGGCGTTGTTCGTGGATGTTCCAGAAGGCGTAGATACAGATGGTGTTCATGCCCAGTGCCTTGCACATCTCGATGCGGTGTTCCCAATATTCGGCGGGAATGCGCGTGTAGTGCATTTCGGCGGCTTTCACCACGAAAGGTTTCCCGTCGAGCAGGAAGGTCCGGTTGCCCACGGAGAAGTCGTGCGGCTCTCCCTGGGGGGCGGAGCAGGACGTGGCCAGCAGTCCGCACGCCAGGAGGCCGGAAAGTAATAGTTTTCTCAGTTTCATACGTTTGTTTTTTTAGGTTTGTATTGGTGAATAATATGGATCATTGCAGACGACGCCCGTCGCTAACCACTAACGTCTCCTGCTTCAAGATATTCCCCCGAGTGTCGACCACTTTCAGGGCAATCTTGCCATCCTCTACGTCCAGGCGCACCGCACTATAGAATCCCTGTATCAGCACCGGGAAGCCGTTTCCGTCGGCACCGGGTTCATAATAGGCGTAGCGATGCGTGTGGCCGGCCACCAGCAGGTCTACCCCGGCTTTGTTCAGCACCGGGAGGAAGCGGCGGATGGCGTCTTCCCAGCCCTTCCAGGTGCCCTCGGCCTTGTCTTTCTCCGGCATGACCATCGGGAAATGGGAGATGACGATGTGGTAGCGCGCCGTCTTGTAGTCATCGCTTTCTATCAGTTGCTCCAGCCAGCGGGCCTGTTCGGCACGATAGCCGTCGAAGTCGTTCAGGCCGGCATATACGGGGTGGGCATCCGACTTATCCTCGCCACTGTCCAGCATCACGATCATGAGGTCGCCCAGGCGGTAGGCTCCGTAAATCTTCCCGTTCTCCTTGGGGAAGTAATGGGAGAAGCTGCGTGCCAGGTGGCCGCGCGTCTCGTGGTTGCCTCTCACCACCTCAAAAGGGATGGACGAAGCAAACCGCTCCACGCTGAGGTCGATAAATGAAGTGAAGGGTAACTCAGGGTTATCTATGTAACTCATCATGTCTCCCGCATAGAAAAAGGCGTCGCATGTTTGATAATCTGCCAGTTGAAGCAGCGTGTCCAGCTTGGCGGCATCGCTGTGCATGTCGCTGGTGATAAAGATGGAAGCTCCCCGGCGTGCGGGGTCAAGCGTGGAGAAGCGGTGCCAGTCCGAGGTAATGCTGTCGCCAAACACCACCTTGTAGGGCTGGAAATCCACCATCTCCTTGGAGACAATCCGGTAGTCATAGGTCCCGGCTGGTTTTAATCCTTGCAGCCGTATGGCATGAAACGTGTCGTTGGCCATCCGCTGTCCGTCGCGGGTGGCATAGCAACGCACCGCCTCTCCGTCAGGGGCTCCGTGAGGTTTCACCTCGACCCAGGAGAAAGCCTTCCCGGAGGTCTGGAACACCACGGTGGCTTTGCCCGTGGTCACTTCCTGTAAGTAGGGGCCATGCGTGAGGCGGAAGTCCGATTGGGCCGCCAAGCCCAGGGCCCAACTGCCCAGGCATAAAGTCAATAGTAATTTCTTGTTCATAATCCTGATAGGTTTGTTAAGTAACTGATCATGTGGGTCGGTTTATCGGTAAACTAACGTGTGGCAAAAGTAAGGATTGTTTTCCGACACAGATAAACGAAGGGGCAGCACTGTATCCGCTTTTACCTTTTTTTAAGTCAAAAGTATAGGATGCAGGGGCGTCCGATGATGGCGTCTCCGCTCCGGAATGCAGGTTACCCCTTCGCGTCTCTGTGTACTTAACAGTTACTCTGTTGTCGTCTTATATATAGTGTTGTGCTTGTGTATCTTCAATCGTTGGTTCCAGTAGCCACGGAACCTGGTTCCAGTAGTTATGGAACTTGGTTCCAGAGGCTATGGAACTTGGTTCCACCCGTACTGGAACCAAGTCCTTTGTGTGGACTGCCTTTACTGTTCAGCTGCCAGGTCAGCCTCTGTGGGCCAGTAGGGATTCTGATACAGCGGCGAGCGTTCCACGGAAGCGTGGTCGTCGGCCGTGAGCAGCAACTGGCGGATAGGCATGGGTTGCAGGTAGTGGGCCATCTTCCAGATGTATCCGTTGCGGTACAGGTTGCCGGAGGTCATGTTCTTCTCGTAGGGACGCAGGTATTCGCTCAGCGAGGGCGAGGAGACGTTGGCCGATGCGCTGCCGTCGCTCACCAGTCCGGTGTACCAGTCTTCCATCGGGGTGTTCCACAGGTGGAAGCCCTCCACATGGTAGGGTTCTGTCAGCATCTGGTCGTACGAACGCCAGCGGGAGAGGTCCATCGAGCGGTATCCTTCGCCGAAGAGTTCGCAGCAGCGTTCGCGGCGGATGTTGTAGAGCACGCGGTCGGTCAGTTGCTGTCCGGCGGTGTACGAAGCCCAGTCGGAGCGTTCCTGTGCCATGTCCGTGGCCTCGATGGTGACGGTGGGGTCTACGGCATTACCGGTGAACCCGGCTGCGGTACGCACCGTTTTCCAATACTCCAGGATGTGTCCGGAGTTGATATCGTGGGTCAGCAGATATTGGGCTTCCATGTAGTTCAGCAGGGCTTCGGTGGCGCGGAAGGAGATGGCGCCGTTGTAGGCCAATCCGTTTTCGCACAGGGCCTTGTCGAAGGTGCCGCCTTTGCGCAGGGCGTATCCGGTGCTGTAAGCCTTGTTGTAGTCGCTTATCAGGATGTCAGGATAGGGCTCTACGGGTACGGCGTGGGTGGTGCTTTCTTCCATGTTCTTGAACACGTTCAGCTGTCCCGGCTCTTTCAGGAAAATGTGCAGGCGCGGGTCGGCATTCTGGCGCACGTTGCCGATGGTGCTGTCGTCGTATCGGAATCCGTCGTGGGTGGCATACCAGGGCTTGCCGTCGCTCATGACAAACCGTTCCACGCCGTTGCGGGTGACGCCTACGCCCCAGTTGCCGAACTGTACGCCTACCTCCGTTCCGTTGGTGACGAGGCTCTTGTCGAAGCCGCGCCACATCAGGATGTCCGGATAGCCCGACATGTCGACTGCGCCGAACATGTAGAAATAGGGGTTGTCGTCATCCTCGCTTTGGGGCACGATGCCGGTGTTGCGGGTGAGCGAGTTCTTGTATTTCTCGGCCACTTCTTCGGCGCTCTCGGCGGCTATTTCCAGGAAGTAGCGCACTTCGTTGTCGATGCTGCCCGACGGATACTCGTAGTTGGCGTTATAGTCCTTGCTCTTGCCCGGCCATTCCGGTCCGTTGGGAACGAAGGGGGTGTTCTTGAAGTTCTCCAGCCAGGAGGCTTCGAACAAGGCCACGCGTGACTTCACCAGGGTAGCCACGTCTCTGGATACGCGGTTGCGCACGGGGTCGAAACCGTCTTTCATATAGGTGCGTGCCGTGTCCAGGTTGGCGATGATGAAGCGTGCCACTTCGTTGCGCGGGCGGCGCTTGCTGGCAGCCACCAACACGGCTTCATCATCGGGCATAGCTTCGGTGACAATGGGCAGGTCGCCCCAGTTGCGCAGCATGATGAAGTAGCGGTAGGCACGGAAGAAGTACATCTCGCCGATGTATTGTTCGATGTTCTGGGCGCTGCCTTTTACCTCGCCGTTCTTATAGCGTTGCACCGAGGTGTTGAGCGAGTAGTTGATGTTGCGGATAAGCGTCCAGTCCCAGTTGCTGTTGTCACGACCCACACGCCATTGTCCTTCGGCATACATGCCGTTGGCGGATGTGCCGGCCTGTATGTCGGTATAGTCGTCCGAGAATGCGCCTTGGAGGTTGGGCGCCACGTCCGTATAGAAAGCGTTGGCGGCAGCCTGAATCTGGTCTTCCGAGCGGTAGTAATCTTCGGGGACGGCATACGAGGGCGGTTCCTTGTCTAAGAAGTCTTCACAAGAGGCCAGCGTGGCCGAGAGTAGCAATGCGCTTGATAATATTCTTAAAGTTTTCATTTCTTGGTTGAATTATAAGGTGATGTTTATGCCGAACGATAATGTCTTGGATAATGGATAACCGATGCCTTCGCCTTCGTAACCGCCGGTCAGTGTTTCGGGGTCATACTGCTTGTCTACGCCCGAAAGGGTCCACAGGTTTTCGCCCGAGAAGTAGACGCGGAGGTTCTCGATGCCCCAGCGTTTGGTGATGACGGTGGGGATGGTGTAGCCGATTTGCAGGTTTTTCAGGCGGATGTAAGCTGCATTTTGCAGGTAGCGAGTCTGCGTCTGTTGGTTCTTGTAGCTGTGCAGCGGGCGGGGCAGGTAGCCGTCTACGTTGGCCTCCTTGTAGCCTTGCTGCACGGACCAGGTATCTTCGTTGCGGAAATAGTCGCTTACGGCTTCGATGCCCGTGTCATACCACATGCCTCCGCCACTGGTACCGAAGGTGAACACGCTTCCATTCCAGACGTCGCGCTTCATCACGCCCTGGAAGAATGCCCGTAAGTCGAAACCCTTCCAGTTGGCGTTCAGGTCAAGGCCGAAGAGGAAGCGCGGCGTGTTGTTGCCGATGACCGACAAGTCGCCGTGGTCGTCCAATGTCTCTTCGCCTGAGGAGATACGGCCGTCTCCGTTCAGGTCGGCATACATGATGTCGCCTGCCCGCCAGTCGGAACCCAGAGCGTCTTGTCCGCCGTTGGGCAAGGTGGCCAGGTGTTGCTGCATCTCTTCATCGGTGCGTGCCAGTCCTACGGTGGTGTAACCCCAGATTTCTCCGGTATAGCGTCCGGCAATGTAACTCCAGATGTTGTTGGTCGGGTTGTTGGGATAGCGGGTGATTTTGGTGCGTGCGTCAGACAGGTTGAAGGCGATGCCGTAGCCGAGCCCGTTTTTCAGTTGGTCTCTCCACCCTAAGGTCAATTCCCAGCCGGAGGTGCGCAGGTCGGTGTTGTTGGTCACCGGCACGGAAGCTCCCAGGATGTTGGGCAGTTCGGGGGCATAGCCCACCATGTCCTTGGTGTCGCGGATGTAATACTCGAATGAACCGGTGAGTCGGTTGTTCAACAGGCTCCAGTCCAGACCGAGGTTGGTGGTCTGTATGGTTTCCCAGGTCAGGTCCTCTGAAACCAGTGCGGGCGCATAGGCCGTGTTGGGCTGGCGGCCGTTCATCAGCCAGTAGCCGTTGGAGGCTCCCACGCTCATGGTCTGGTAGGTCTGATACCAGTTGGTGGTATTCTGGTTGCCCAGCGTACCGAAGGAAGCGCGCAGTTTCAGCATGCCGATGACGTCGGCCAACGGTTCGAAGAAAGCTTCGCGGGCAATGTTCCATCCCACCGAAACCGAGGGGAATACTTTCCAGCGGTTATTGCCGCGGAAACGGGAAGTTCCGTCGGCACGCACATTGGCCTCGAACAGGTATTTGTCGTCATAGGCATAGTTCATGCGGCCGAAGAAACCGGCGGTGCACCATTCGTTCTCGGAGCCATACACGCTGGGGGGCACCTCGCTGCCATCGGGGCCGAGGCCCGTGGTCATGTCAATCTGCGATTTGTTGCTGAACAGGATGCCGTCGCGCGTCAGGCCGTATTGTCTTTCTTTCAGGTCTTCGGCCTGGAAACCGGCCATGATGTGGAAGTTATGCACCTCGTTGAAAAGATGGGTGTATTCGGAGTAAGCCGAGAAGTTGTAGTAGTTGGTCTTGTAGAGTCCTTCGTGTACTTCGGAGTCGTCTTCCAATACTACGGGATTGCCGTTCACGTCGTGGTTGTACAGTTCCTGGGAATCCCAGTGACGGTCGTTGCTGTACGTGCTGTAGTTGAAGTCGATGTGGGTAATCCAGTTCTTGACGGGTTCTATCTGGAAGTTCACCTGCTGGCTGAGGCGGTCGCTTTGCCAGCGGTCCGTACCTCCTTCCGCCAGTCCCAGCAGGGGTGAAGGCGACGAATACAGGTAGCCGTTGCGGTCGTAGGTGGGCAGGACGGGCCATCCCTGGCGTGCCATGTCGTGATACAGGCTGGAAGTCATGGTGGCAGGGCGTTTGTAGTCTTGGCGGCTGAAGCGGATGGAGTAGTTGAAGCGCAGCCACTGGGTGATTTCAGAGTTGACCTTCAACATGACGTTGTAGCGGTTCAGACCGTCTTCGCCCAGGTTGATCATACCGTTCTGGTTGAGGTAGTTGGCCGAGGCGTAATAGTTCAGTTTCTTGTTGCCGCCGTTTACGCTGAAGTTGTGCTCCTGCGAGAAAGTCCATTTCTTGAAGATGAAGTCGAAGTAGTCCTCGTCATTGATACCGTAGGCATAGCCGTCCTGCCACAGGCCGCTGCCGTCGTTGCGCTCGCCGATGGAGTAGAGAATGGTGCCGTCGCTGGTGATGCGTGATCCCGGTCCATAAGGCTTTGCGTTGTGGTAGGCCACGATTTGGTCCATGCGCTCTTGCGTGAAGTAGACGCCATCGCCTTCGTTGGTGGTGGCATCGTTCATCCAGCTGGCAAAGTCCACGGAGTTCATCATGTGGTTCATATTAATAGGTGTGCCGAAGCGGAAGCTGTTGTTATAGCTGACAGTCACCTTGCCTTCATCGTTGCCGGACTTGGTGGTGATGAGGATGACGCCGAACGGTGCGCGCGAACCGTAGATGGACGAGGCGGCCGCATCTTTCAGTACGGAGATGCTGGCCACGTCTTGCGGGGCTACCGAGTTCAGGTCGCCTTCCACGCCGTCAATCAGCACAAGCGGGGAGCCGCTGGTACCTTGGCCGATGGTGGTGGTGCCGCGCACGTTGATGCTGGGTGAATCTTCCAGGCTACCATTGGTCTGTGTGATCTGCAAGCCCGGCACCATACCTTGCAGGGCCTGGGTCAGATTGGCCACGGGACGTTGTTCTATCTCTTTGGCCGTTACCACGCTGACGGCTCCCGTCAGGTTCACCTTCTTCTGCGTGCCGAAGCCCACTACCACTACTTCGTCCAGCAGTTCGCTGTCTTCTTTCAACACAATCCGGAGGGCTTTTCCGTCCTCGGGCTTTACGGTCATCGTCTGGTAGCCGATGTACGAAATCTGTAGGTTGCTGCCTTCCGCGGTTGTCAGGGAGAAGTTGCCGTCGATGTCGGTGATGATGCCGTTGGTCGTGCCTTCTTCCAGAATGGAGGCACCGATGACAGGTTCGCCCGCTTCGTCCAAGACTTGTCCCGTCACGGTTCGTTTGCCCTTTTGGCCGGTCTGTTGGGAACGGGCGCCGTCCTGGCGGGTCAGGACGATGTGCTTGCCTTCCATTTTCCAGGTTACGCCTGTGCCGCGGAATATCTGCGTAAGGATGTCGGCCACGCTTTTGCCTGCTGCATCGACGGTGCAGAGGCGGGTCACGTCAATGTCTTTCTTGTAGACAAACAGATAGTCCGTCTGGCTCTCAATCTCGTTCAGGATGGTTTCGATGCGCGCGTCTTTGCGGTCGATGTTCACTTTGGCTTCCTGCGCATAAGCTTTTCCGCCCATCAGGCACATGGTGCCGAAGCAGAGACAGACGGTGGCTGTCTTTGCGAATCTTAATAAATGTTTAATTTCCGGATTTCTTGGTACATGGAAATCCACCATAGGAATGTTTTGCATACCTTTGTTGATGAGTGTTTAATAAGTTTTTAGGAATAAAAATTGTATTGATGCCTCGTAGCCGGCAGGTGGTGCAAGCACTTGCCGGTTTTTCTGTTGTCTTTCCGCAAGAGGCAAGGTTACGGGTAACGGTTTGTTTTTACGTCGGCTTTCTCATGATTCCAGGTTGTTTTAAATGGTTTGATAGCATGGTTAATTGATGTAGAGTATGTTCTTTTCCACGTCGCGGCGGTAGGTAAAGTTTACGTCGAGTTGCAGTACGCGCAGGATGTAGTCCAGGCCTTCGGGTATACGGAACTTGCCGGTCAGGACGATGTCTGCCAGGTCGGGATTTTCCAGTTTGATGTCGAGGTCGAAGTATTTCTCCAGGTCCTTCATGATGTCGGCCAGGGGCTTCTCATGAAAGCAGTAGAGACCTTCGCGCCAGCGGTAGACGTCGAAGTCTTCGATGTTGTCCACGACCAGGCGGCCGTCCTCCACCCGTGTCCGTTGGTTGGGGGCGAGGATGATATGTTGCGAGGGGTTGTCAGCCGAACTGACCTTGACGCATCCCCGTATCAGGGAGGTCTCGAAGCGGTTGAGGTCCGCATAGGCTTCTACGTTGAACTCCGTGCCCAGTACCTCGATGTCCATCTGGTGGGTGCGCACCCTGAAGGGCTGTTCTTCGTTGTGGGTCACGTCGAAGTAGGCTTCGCCGTCCAGGGTGACTTCGCGGCGGTCGCCGTCGAAGATGGACGGATAGGTAAGGGTGGTACCGGCGTTCAGCCACACGCTGGTGCCGTCGGCCAGGATGACGTTGGCGCGCTGCCCCGCGGGTACGGTGACAGTCTGCATGGCCATGTGAGCATACCTGTTATTACCTATTGAAAACCAAATGGCCGTGGTGCTGCAGACCGTCACCGCTATGATGGCGGCTGCCTTCAGCAGTTCGCGCACGAGGCGGCGCGGACGGCGGATGGCCGGTGCGGGGCGTTCTTCCTTGCCGGACTTCATGGAACTGAGCACCAGCATGGCATCGAACAACTTCCGCTCCCGCAGCAGGGACCGGTGGTTGTCGGCGGAACTTTCGCTCCATTCCTTTATGTCTTTCATTTCTTCCGCCGATGCGCGGCCTTCGAAGAAACGATACAGCAATTCTCTATTCATAATGCCTGGTTTTTTGCCTTTTTCAGGATAATAGCGTTTGAAGAGAGGACATCCCTAGTGGATAATGGGATTTTTTTTCGCCGCAGGCTGAATAATCGGGGATTTTTGTCTAAGTTTGCCGGCCTAAAGCAAACTTACCCTCATGAGTAATGATAAGAATATAGTCCTCACCCCCATGATGAAGCAGTTTCTCGACCTCAAGGCCAAGCACCCGGACGCCGTGATGCTGTTTCGTTGCGGGGACTTCTACGAAACCTATTCCACCGATGCCGTCGTGGCCTCTGAAATCCTGGGCATCACCCTGACTAAGCGCAACAATGGCAAGGCGGGACAGACCATCGAGATGGCCGGTTTCCCTCACCATGCCCTGGATACCTACCTGCCCAAACTGATCCGGGCCGGCAAGCGCGTGGCCATCTGCGACCAGCTGGAAGACCCCAAACTGACGAAGAAGCTGGTGAAACGCGGCATCACCGAGCTGGTGACTCCGGGCGTGTCCATCAATGACAATATACTGAATTATAAGGAGAACAATTTCCTGGCTGCCGTCCACTTCGGCAAAGGGGTGTGCGGCGTGGCCTTTCTGGACATCTCGACGGGCGAGTTCCTTACTTCGGAAGGAACGACGGACTACGTGGACAAGTTGCTGAACAACTTCGCGCCCAAAGAGGTGCTGTTCGAACGCGGCAAGCGTCTGATGTTCGAAGGGAATTTTGGCAGTAAATTCTTCACCTACGAGCTGGACGACTGGGTGTTCACCGAGAGCACGGCCCGCGAGAAGCTGTTGAAGCATTTCGAGGTGAAGAACCTCAAGGGTTTCGGCGTGGAGCATCTGAAGAACGGCATCATCGCTTCGGGGGCCATCCTCCAGTACCTCCTCATGACGCAGCACACGCAGATAGGACATATCACCTCCCTGGCCCGCATTGAGGAGGAGAAGTTTGTCCGCCTGGACAAGTTCACCGTGCGCAGCCTCGAACTGATGGACTCGATGAACGACGGGGGCAGCAGCCTGCTGGGCGTCATCGACAAGACCATCAGCCCGATGGGGGCCCGACTGCTGAAGCGCTGGCTGCTCTTCCCCCTGAAGGACCTGCGTCCCGTCAACGACCGGCTGGACGTGGTGGAGTATTTCTTCAAGCATCCGGATTTCAAGGCATTGATAGAGGAGCAGCTGCATCCGGTGGGCGACCTGGAACGCATCCTGTCCAAGGTGGCCGTAGGACGCGTCTCGCCCCGCGAACTGGTGGCGCTGAAAGTGGCCTTGCAGGCCATCGAACCCATCAAGGCGGCATGCCAGGAGGCGGACAACGCCAGCCTGAACCGCATCGGCGAGCAACTGAACCTCTGCCAGTCCGTGCGCGACCGCATCGAACGCGAGATTGCCAACGACGCGCCCCTGCTGGTCAACAAGGGCGGGGTCATCAAGAGTGGCGTCAGCGACGAACTGGACGAGTTGCGCCGCATCGCCTACTCCGGCAAGGACTACCTGCTGCAAATCCAGCAGCGCGAGAGCGAGGAGACGGGCATCCCCAGCCTGAAAATCGGCTACAACAATGTCTTCGGCTACTACATCGAGGTGCGTAATACGCACAAGGACAAGGTGCCCCGCGAGTGGATACGCAAGCAGACCCTGGCCAATGCCGAGCGTTACATCACGCAGGAGCTGAAGGAATACGAGGAAAAGATATTGGGCGCCGAAGACAAGATACTGGTGCTGGAGACACAGCTGTTCAACGACCTGGTGCAGTCGCTGGTGGAGTTCATCCCGCCCATACAGATTGACGCCAACCAACTGGCGCGGCTGGACTGTCTCCTGTCTTTTGCCACCGTGGCGCAGGAGAACAAGTACATCCGTCCCGTCCTGGCCGATGATGACGTGCTGGACATCCGCCAGGGCCGTCATCCGGTCATCGAGAAGCAGCTGCCCATCGGCGAGCCCTACATTGCCAACGATGTGCACCTGGATACGGAGACCCAGCAGATTATCATCATCACGGGACCGAACATGGCCGGTAAGTCCGCCCTCTTGCGCCAGACGGCCCTCATCACGCTGATGGCGCAGATAGGCTGCTTCGTCCCGGCGGAGAGCGCGCACATCGGCCTGGTGGACAAGATATTCACCCGCGTGGGTGCCAGCGACAACATCTCCGTGGGCGAATCTACCTTCATGGTCGAGATGAACGAGGCGGCCAATATCCTCAACAACCTCTCGCCCCGCAGCCTCGTGCTGTTCGACGAACTGGGGCGCGGTACGTCCACCTACGACGGCATCTCCATTGCCTGGGCCATTGTGGAGTACATCCACGAGCATCCCCGGGCACGGGCCCGCACGCTCTTCGCCACGCACTACCACGAGCTGAACGAGATGGAGAAGACCTTCCGGCGCATCAAGAACTACAACGTGGCGGTCAAGGAGGTGGACAACAAGGTCATCTTCCTGCGCCGCCTGGAGCGCGGAGGCAGCGAGCACAGCTTCGGCATCCACGTGGCCAAGATGGCAGGTATGCCCAAGAGCATCGTGCGCCGTGCCGACGAAATCTTGAAGCAGCTGGAGCAGGAAAACCGCCAGACAGGCACCGTCAGCGGCAAGACCATCACCGAAGGTGCTTCTTCGGCGGGCGGCATGCAACTGAGCTTCTTCCAACTGGACGACCCCGTCCTCTGCCAGATACGCGACGAAATCCTGAACCTCGACGTCAACAACCTGACGCCGCTGGAGGCGCTGAACAAGCTGAATGACATCAAGCGGATTCTGCGGGGGAAGTAAGCATTCTCCCGGATATGGAGGCCTTTTGACTCCCTTGGATAAACACCGATAAACCCCCGCCCGCAAGCTGCCATACAGGTGCTTGCGGGCGGGGGTGTCTGTGTCCATGGACGATGATATCCGTGCCCACGGGCGATGATATCTGCGCCCACGGACGGTGATATCTGCGTCTATGGGCGTTGGACGATCCTTCTGAGGCGGGGGTCAGGCTGTCTGTTTCTTCCCGTAGAAATACATGCAATACACCCCGATGAGGACGAACGGGATGCTGAGCCACTGGCCCATGTTCAGCGTCATGCCTTGCTCGAAGGCCACCTGGTCCGCTTTGAGGAACTCGATGAAGAAGCGGAAGAGGAATATCTCCGTCAGGCACAGCCCGAAGTAGAAGCCCCGACGCTGAGGGAAGGCGGCGGGCAGGGCAGCCACCTCGTCTTTTTTCATGCCGATGGTCGCCTCGGCGCGCTTCTTGAGGCCCCGACGGTAGAGGTACAACATGCCAAGGCAGAAGATGAAGTAGGCAATGGCTTCGTATAATTGTCCCGGGTGGCGGGGTTGCAGGTCCACGCGCTCGAAGATGAAAGCCCAGGGCACCGTGGTGGGATTGCCGATGATTTCGGAGTTCATCAGGTTGGCCAGGCGGATGCAGCAGGCGCAGATGGGCGTGGCCACGGCGATGATGTCCAGCACGTCCATGAAGTGCATCTTCGTCCGTCGGCAGTAGAGCCAGAGGGCGATGATGAGGCCCAGCGTGCCGCCGTGGCTGGCCAGGCCTTCGTAGCCCGTCCATTTCCAGTCGCCGTCCGGCAGGAACTTGATGGGCAGGAACATCTCGATGAAAGGCTTCACGCCGCTCAGGTAATATTCCGGCTGGTAGAACAGGCAGTGGCCCAGGCGGCAGCCCACGAGGATGCCGATGAAGCAGTAGAAGAACAGCGGGTCGAACTTGTCGTCGCCTATCCGGAGGTCGCGGTATTCGCGGCGCACGATGAAGTACGAGCACGCGATACCCACTATCCACAACAGGCTGTAGTAGCGGATGGGGAACCCGAAGAGGTGGAAGAACGTCGGGTCGGGATTCCAGTGGATGTAGAGTAAGAGGTCCATTTTAATTTAATGAAGAATTAAGAGTGATGAGCGAAGATTGAGGAACGAGGAAAGAAGCTACCGTATGGGGAAATTCTTCATCCTTCGTTCTTCGTTCTTCATTGAATAAATTTCTGTGCCACACGACGGTACGTCGGGATGTCCACGCCCTGTGCCTTGGCCGCGTCGATGAGGTCGAACAGCAGGCCCTGCACCTCGCTTTCGTGACCGCGGGCCAGGTCCTTTTGCATGGAGGCGGTGCTGTGCGGGTCCAGCTTGTCGATGACCTTCAGGTTGTATTCCACCAGGTCGGCGGGGAGGTCGATGCCCAGCCGGCGGCCCAGTTCGGCGCTTTCGCGGGACAGGCCGATGAAGGTGTCTCTGATTTCACCGGGTTTCTGCACTTCGCCCATAGGCACGTCGTAATAAGCCCCTGTGACGGCCATGGCAGAGATGAACGACCACTTCACAAACGTGTCGCGGTTGATGTCCTCGGAGATTTCAGCCTTGATGCCGCTCTCTTCGAGGTCGTGTTGTATCTCTTCCAGCGTTTCACGGGGAACAATCGTGCCCCGGTGTGCGCCATACACCAGGCGGAATATCCGTCCCATCTGTGTGATTTCGCCCTTGCCGCTGACGAAGCCTACGATATATATGCAGCCGTCCAGCACCGTCACGCCGGGCACCAGGCGCTGGATGCGCGGCCCCGTGCCATAGACGTTGAGGATGGGGATGACCACCGTGTCGGGCTTGGCCGCGCGGCGGATAAGGTCGGTGATGGAGTCGATGGAGTAGCCTTTGACGCAGACGAAGATGACGTCGGCTTTGCCTTGGTATTCCTCGGCGGTACAGGCGGGTATGCGGAGGGTGTGCTCGCCCTTCAGGTCGCTGTGCAGGCGTAATCCCTGCTCGCGGATGGCAGCCAGGTGTTCGCCGCGGGCGATGCAGGTGACATCCTTGCCCGCCAGTGCGAGGAAGGCGGCGATGGAGCCGCCTACGCCTCCGGTTCCTGCGATTAAGTAGTTCATGATGATATAGTGTTTAGTGTCCAGTGATTAGTGATTAGCGGTGAGTAGTTGGTAGGATTTGAATCCGATGGGGTTTCGAGGTCTCTCATGGCAACACCTTGTTTTTACCTTACACATTGAACCGGAAGTGCATGATGTCCCCGTCCTGCACCACGTAGTCCTTGCCTTCCACCGCCAGTTTGCCGGCCTCGCGCACGGCGGCCTCACTGCCATATTTTATATAGTCGTCGTACTTGATGACCTCGGCGCGGATGAAGCCTTTCTCGAAGTCGGTGTGGATGACGCCGGCACACTGCGGGGCCTTCCAGCCTTTGTGGTAGGTCCAGGCTTTCACCTCCATTTCGCCGGCGGTGATGAACGTTTCCAGGTTCAGCAATTTATAGATGGCCTTGATGAGTCGGTTGCAGCCGCTCTCCTTCAGGCCCAGGTCTTCGAGGAACATTTGTTTCTCTTCGTAGGTTTCCAGCTCTGCAATATCTGCCTCGGTCTGAGCGGAGATGACCATCAGTTGGGCGTCTTCATCCTTGATGGCTTCGCGCACCTGCTCCACATAGGCATTGCCTGTGGCGGCGGAGGCATCATCGACGTTGCAGACGTAGAGCACGGGCTTGGTGGTGAGGAGGAACATCTGGCGGGCGCACGTCTCCTCGTCTTCGTTCTCCGGAGTGACGGTGCGGGCACTGCGTCCCTGTTCCAGGGCTTCCTTGTAGCGGAGCAGGAGTCCGTATTCCGTCTTGGCCTGCTTGTCGCCGCCCACCTTGGCCTGTTTTTCCACACGCTTGATGCGGTTCTCCACCGTTTCCAGGTCTTTCAGTTGGAGCTCGGTGTCGATGATTTCCTTGTCGCGCACGGGGTTCACCGAGCCGTCCACGTGGACGATGTTGCCGTTGTCGAAGCAGCGCAGCACGTGGATGATGGCATCGCATTCGCGGATGTTGCCCAGGAACTGGTTGCCCAGTCCTTCGCCCTTGCTGGCGCCTTTCACCAGTCCGGCGATGTCCACGATGTCGCACACGGCGGGGACGATGCGTCCCGGATGTACCAGTTCGGCCAGTTTGGTCAGCCGTTCATCGGGTACGGATACCTGGCCCATCTGGGCGTCAATCGTGCAAAAAGGAAAGTTTGCCGCCTGCGCCTTTGCGCTGGACAGGCAGTTGAAAAGAGTGGATTTCCCTACGTTGGGGAGGCCCACGATACCTGCTTTAAGTGCCATAGCTTATATCTT
>DWZE01000087.1 GCA_019118325.1 Candidatus Bacteroides intestinavium | reverse complement strand
ATGATAAAACTTAATCCGTGAAATCCGCGTAATCCGCGCCTAAAACTCTAATCGATAAATTATCATTTAATTCTGATTACCTGCTTTTTATTCTACGATATCCATTTCTTTGATGAGATGCGAGGCGCCTGCAAATTTGTCTATAATAAATAAGGTGTAGCGGATGTCCACACATAAGGCACGTTGCAGAGTGGGATGGAAGGCAATATCGCCGGTCAATCCCTCGTAGTTGCGGTCGAAGCCGGTGCCAATCAGTTCGCCTCGTGCGTTGAATACGGGGCTTCCACTGTTTCCGCCCGTTTGGTCCGTATTGACAATGAAGCAGACGGGCATCTGGCCGTTGTCCAGGGCATAGGGGCCGTAGTCTTTCGTGCGATACAGTTCCTTCAACCTGTCCGGTACGATGAATTCCCAATTGGTCGGGTCTTCTTTCGCCATGACGCCGTCCAGCGTAGTGTAGGTGTCATAAACGATGCCGTCTTGGGGACTATAGGGTAATACTTGTCCATACGTCAGGCGCAACGTCAGGTTGGCATCGGGATAGATGGGCAGTCCCTTGGCCCGACGCATGTCCATCATGCCTTTGACCCAGATCTGATGAGCCCGCTGATAGGTATTGTTGGCTTCTGACATGGCGAGGGCTGTCTGCAGCAATCCGTCGGTGATGGAATACTTGAACAATATCATCCAGTCGGACTCCAGCTGTTTCAGGGTGGGATGGGCGATGAACTTGTCGAAGTTCTCCCGACTTCCGAATATGGAGTGTTCGAAGCAGGCGTCGATGAAGCGGTCGGCATCTCCCTTGAAGCGTTTGTCTATGACTTGGAAAATGCTGATGCGTTGTCCGGCGGGGATGTAACGCATATAGACGCGCATCATTTCCTTGGCCACATCGCTTTCCACCCGAGGGAAGGGGACGCTTTGGAAGTATTTGTCGGCTGCTGATATCAGGCTGTCTTTAGCCTGTTGGATGCGCTTCTCCCGTTTTTCCTTCAAGGCGTTGGCCAAAGCTGTTGTTGAGGGGATGCGCATGAAGTCCATGCCTGTCACGAATGCTTCTTGGATGGCTTGCTGGTGATAGAGTGCCTGTCTCCGTTGGGCCACGATGCCTTCAATGCGCCGGTACGCTCCGGCACAGGCTGTATCGCCATGGGCATTCTCCCATTGCAGCAGGGCTTGCTCTTGGGCACGTTTCGCATCGAATACGTCCAGGCTGACGAGGCCTTCATTCATGCCCAGTGCATTCTTCCAGTAATTGGCGCTTCTGGCGTAGACGGCTGCATAGTGTATGCGTGTGGCATCGTCTGCCTGCATTTCTTTGTTGAGCAATTGTTGGCGTGCGTCACGCACATGGATGCGCATGAAATTGGTGGTTTCCATCCGTTCTTTCACCTCGTCACTGATCATATAGCGGAAGGTGGTGCCGGGGAATCCCATTACGAAGGCAAAGTCGCCCTCGGAATAACCTCTTGTGCTGATTTTCAAATGTTTTTTGACCCGAAGGGGCATATTGACAGCCGAATAGTCAGCCGGCTCTCCATTGGGCTTGGCATAGATGCGGAAGAGGCTGAAGTCGCCCGTATGGCGAGGCCACATCCAGTTGTCCGTATCTGCTCCGAACTTGCCGATGGACGAGGGAGGGGCGCCGACCATGCGGATGTCTGTATATACCTTCTTGACAAAGAGATAATAACGGTTTCCGCCATAGAAAGCCTTCAATTCCAGCCGGTAGCCCTGTGGCAGCACCATGCCTTCTTGGCGGGCGAAGCGTTTGGCAACTTCGGACAGATACTTGGGAGACAGGTAGTTGGTGCCCTGCGGGTCGGGGTCTTGCTTCAGTTGCTCCTGCACAAAGCCGGTCACGTCCAGAATCTGGTCTATGAAAGTCACTGAAAGTCCCTTGCAGGGCAGTTCTTCCTGTCTGGACATGGCCCAAAAGCCGTCAGTCAGGTAGTCATGGTCCACGCTGCTATGCTGCTGGATGTAGGAGTATCCGCAGTGGTGGTTGGTCAGGACAAGTCCTTCGGAAGAGATGACTTCGCCCGTACATCCGCCTCCGAACTGCACCACGGCGTCTTTGATGGAGAGGCTGTCCGCACTATAGATGGCTTCCACGGGTATCTGCAGCCCGAGTTCCATCATGGCGGTTTCATTTTGCACTTTCAGGTCTGGCAACATCCACATGCCTTCATCCGCCTTCATGATTGCGGCGGATAAAAGGGCGGTTGCGGTGAGAAGAAATCGTTTCATATATATTAATGTGTAAAGATGGTACCTTTTGTTGGCAGGCAAATATACGGTTTTTTTCGGATATATGGCGCCTGTCCTTCCTTAACTCTTCGCGAAGGGCGGGTTAAAGAGGCATTTTGTCCTTCCCAAAGAGGCTCTTTGTCATCCTGAAGAGGCTTTTTAGCTTTCTAAAGAGGCATTTTAGCTTTCTTAAAGAGGCTCTTTCGGTGCCTGGAGCTTTCGGGAAAGGGGGGAAAATGGAGATTGCAAAGTCGAAATTGCAATTTTTCACCATTTTTCTGCCCGAAAAGTTTCATAATCTAATGAAATATCCTTAGCTTTGCGAACAGAAAAATTTGTTCAATAACTTTAGATTGTATCATGGACAAGAAAAGAGTTTATACCTTTGGTAACGGCCAGGCAGAAGGCAGGGCCGACATGCGTAACCTGCTGGGTGGTAAAGGTGCCAACCTGGCTGAAATGAACCTCATTGGAGTGCCCGTTCCTCCGGGCTTCACCATCACCACCGAAGTTTGTACCGAATATTATGAAAAGGGACAGGATAACGTGGTGGCTGTGCTGAAAGACGATGTGGAGAAATCCATTGCAATGATTGAAAACCTGATGAACTCGAAGTTCGGCAACGTGGAAAATCCTTTGCTCGTTTCCGTACGTTCGGGTGCACGTGCATCCATGCCCGGCATGATGGACACCATCCTTAACCTCGGTCTGAATGACGAAGTGGTTGCCGGATTGGCCCGCAAGACCAACAACGAACGCTTCGCATGGGATTCCTATCGCCGTTTCGTCCAGATGTATGGCGACGTGGTGCTGGGTATGAAGCCGACCAACAAGGATGACATTGATCCCTTTGAGGCCATCATCGAAGAGGTGAAGAAAGCCAAGGGTGTGCGTCTGGACAATGAACTGGACGTGGAAGACCTGAAAACACTGGTAAAGAAATTCAAGGAAGCTGTGAAGAATGTCACAGGCAAGGATTTCCCGACCGATGTCTACGAACAGCTGTGGGGAGCCATCTGCGCCGTGTTCAACTCCTGGATGAACGAGCGCGCCATCCTCTACCGTAAGATGGAAGGAATACCCGACGAATGGGGAACGGCCGTCAATGTACAGGCCATGGTATTCGGCAACATGGGCAATACCTCGGCTACGGGCGTATGCTTCAGCCGCGATGCAGCTACGGGTGAAGACCTCTTTAACGGCGAGTACCTCATCAATGCGCAAGGCGAGGACGTGGTGGCCGGTATCCGTACGCCGCAACAGATCACCAAGATCGGTTCGCAGCGCTGGGCCGAGCTGGCCGGTGTGAGCGAGGAAGAGCGTGTCGCCAAATATCCTTCCATGGAAGAGGCCATGCCGGAGATTTATAAGGAACTGGATGCCCTGCAGACCAAGCTGGAGAACCATTATCACGACATGCAGGACATGGAGTTCACCGTACAGGAAGGCAAACTGTGGTTCCTCCAGACGCGTAACGGTAAGCGTACGGGCGCTGCCATGGTGAAGATCGCCATGGATATGCTCCGTCAGGGACTCATCGACGAGAAGACCGCCCTGATGCGTTGCGAGCCGAATAAGCTGGACGAACTCCTGCACCCCGTATTCGATAAGGAAGCTCTGAAGAAAGCCAAGGTGCTGACCCGCGGCTTGCCCGCTTCTCCGGGTGCTGCCTGTGGACAAATCGTGTTCTTCGCCGATGATGCTGCCGCATGGCGTGCTGCAGGCAAGCGTGTGGTGATGGTCCGCATCGAAACCTCTCCCGAGGATTTGGCCGGCATGACGGTGGCCGAAGGCATCCTGACGGCTCGTGGAGGTATGACTTCGCATGCTGCCGTAGTGGCTCGTGGCATGGGGAAGTGCTGCGTATCCGGTGCCGGTGCTTTGAATATCGACTATAAGAAACGTACTGTAGAGGTAGATGGCGTTACGCTGAAGGAAGGCGACTTCATTTCGTTCAACGGAAGCACGGGCGAAGTCTACGAAGGCCAGGTAGAGACCAAGGCCGCAGAACTCTCCGGCGACTTTGCCGAATTGATGAAGTTGGCCGACAAGTATGCCCGCTTGCAGGTACGCACCAACGCCGATACGCCTCATGATGCAGCCGTGGCCCGCAGCTTCGGTGCCGTAGGTATCGGCTTGTGCCGCACGGAACACATGTTCTTTGAAGGTGAGAAGATCAAGGCCATGCGCGAGATGATTCTGGCTGAAGACGCCGAGGGCCGCAGCAAGGCACTGAAGAAGATTCTGCCTTACCAGCAGGCCGACTTTAAGGGCATCTTCAAGGCTATGGCCGGTTATCCGGTTACTGTCCGTCTGCTCGACCCGCCCTTGCACGAGTTCGTTCCCCACGATCTGAAGGGACAGGAAGAGATGGCCGAGACGATGGGTGTTGACTTGAAGTACATCCAGAAGCGTGTGGAAGCCCTTTGCGAGCACAACCCGATGCTGGGTCACCGTGGATGTCGTCTGGGTAACACGTATCCCGAAATCACGCAGATGCAGACACGTGCCATTCTGGGTGCTGCCCTCGAACTGAAGAAGGAAGGCATTGAGACGCATCCCGAAATCATGGTGCCTCTGACCGGTATCCTCTATGAATTCAAGCAGCAGGAAGAGGTAATCCGTGCCGAAGCAGCCAAGTTGTTCGAAGAGGTAGGTGACAGCATTGACTTCAAGGTAGGTACGATGATTGAAGTTCCGCGTGCCGCTCTGACTGCCAACCGCATCGCTTCCTCCGCCGAATTCTTCTCCTTCGGTACCAACGACTTGACACAGATGACCTTTGGTTACTCTCGTGACGACATCGCTTCCTTCCTCCCCATTTATCTGGAGAAGAAGATTCTGAAGGTAGACCCCTTCCAGGTGCTCGACCAGAATGGTGTCGGCCAACTCATCCGTATGGCTACAGAGAAAGGCCGTGCTGTTCGTCCTGACTTGAAGTGTGGTATTTGCGGTGAGCATGGTGGTGAGCCTTCGTCCGTGAAGTTCTGCCATAAAGTAGGTCTGAACTATGTCAGCTGCTCGCCTTATCGTGTGCCCATCGCACGTTTGGCTGCGGCGCAGGCTGCAATAGAGGATACTCTCTAAGTTTAGAAGCCCTCAGGCAGAATAGCAATTAAAATTTGTATCAGGCTGTAATCTACCGATTTATACGGTGATTACAGCCTGAGTTGTGTTAAGACAGTTCGTGCAGTTGACATCAAAAAATGAGCCAAATGAGCATATTTGTTTTACTCTATGTTTACCCCAAAAATCATCATGTTTACCCCTGTTTACCCCAAAGAATTTCTAGTATTTATCTAAAAAGGAAATAGGTATGACAACATTTAAAGCAACGGTAAAAAAGCCAAGAAGCGATGGCTTCTACACAGTTTACATCAGGATTACGCATCAGCGCAAATCCAGTTACATTAAAACAAATAAAATTGTAGACGCTGCTCATATTACGAAAGGTGGTGATCTCACCGACCCTGTTGTAAATGAGTATTGCGCTATGCTCATCAGACAATATACGGACCGCCTGAACCGTGTAAATGCGACTTGCTGGGAAATAAAGGAAGTGATAGAGTTTTTGTTGAAAGACGATGAAGAAGCGTGCTTCAGTGATTACGCACGAAAGTTCATAGACAGAATGGAAGCGGATGGACACGAACGCAATGCAAAGAATTACAGACTTGCGGTAAACCATTTAGAACGCTTCATGGGGACAACCCGACTTTTGTTTAGTAACTTGTCGTCTTCTGCAATAAATCTTTGGATAGAGAGTCTGTCAAAGACAAACCGAGCCAAAGAAATGTACCCTACTTGTGTGCGACAAATTTTCAAAAAAGCTATTGTAGAACTAAACGATGAAGAGCGCGGTGTTATACGTATAAAGTTCAATCCTTGGCTTAAAGTTACAATTCCCAAATCTGACAATACCATGAAACGTGCCATCAGCGCGGAAGCCTGCCGTGAGTTCTTCAACCGTCCGCTTCCTAAAACGAAGATGCTGTCTCCCCTCCCGGAGCTTGGCAGGGATGTAGCACTTCTATCACTGTGCATTGGCGGTATCAACACCGTTGACCTTTACGAACTCAAAAAGAAAGACTACAATAATGGTATTATTGGTTATAAAAGGGCAAAAACACGCCACAGTCGCAGAGACGAGGCATATATGGAAATGAGAATAGAGCCATTTATCCAAGAGACCTTTAATAAGTATCTCTCCAAAGATGAGGATGATGAGTACCTGTTTGTATTCCACAGCCGTTACAGTAATTCCGACAGTTTCAATGCCAACGTGAATATCGGAATACGCAAGATATGCGCCGACATGGGGATGAAAAAGGAGGACTACTATTGCTATTACACGTTCAGGCATACGTGGGCGACCATTGCTCAAAACGACTGTGATGCCAATCTTTATGAAGTTGCATTTGGCATGAATCACAGTCATGGGTTCAATGTGACAAGAGGCTACTTAAA
>DWZE01000086.1 GCA_019118325.1 Candidatus Bacteroides intestinavium | reverse complement strand
TGGCTGAGATATTGGCCGTCTGCCGACACCTTATATACATATTGGATTTCGGCATTCCCGGTTTCTTCCGTGTTGTAGGCAAAGCGTTGTTGGGCGGCATTCCCGGCGAAAGCGGTGTTGGACAATCCGGCGGCTGCAATGACAAGTGACATGATTAAAGTCTTCATAATCGTAATGGTTTTAATGGGTTATACTTTCATTTTTATTCTTATTCTTTCTTTGTCCTTTTGACACTGCAAAGATAGGGCGGCTCCAAAAGGTATTAGGTTAAGGCTACGTTAAGGTTAGGTTAACGCAAAAAACAGAGCCGCCCGGCATCGCAATCCCTGCGATACCGGGCGGCTCCGTATGCTACGCGGCTTTCCGCTTACGCCTTCACGCCATTATACTCGTCGGAAACGGTCAGCTTCTTGCGGCCCTTGGCACGACGGGCAGCCAATACACGACGGCCATTGGCAGTGGCCATTCTCTCACGGAAACCGTGCTTGTTTCTTCTCTTTCTGTTAGAGGGTTGGAATGTTCTTTTCATTGCAGTTATCTTTTTTATGTTATTATTCCAGTTTCGGGCTGCAAAAGTAGGGACTTTCCACGAAATAACCAAGGAGATAACTCATTTTCTCTCAAATCTTTTGTGTTTTTTACTGAATTGCATTACTTTTGCAGCCGAAATAAGGAAACGCTCATAACTAACATAATAATATAGAATAACGTATGATTAATGCCCAAGACATTAAAATCGGCACTGCCATCCGCATGGACGGCAAGCTCTACTTTTGCATCGACTTCCTGCATGTGAAACCCGGTAAAGGAAATACCTTCATGCGCACCAAGCTGAAGGATGTGGTGAACGGCTACGTGCTGGAGCGTCGCTTCAACATCGGTGAAAAGCTGGAAGACGTGCGCGTGGAACGCCGCCCGCACCAATACCTGTACAAGGAGGGCGAGGACTACATCTTCATGAACCAGGAAACGTTCGAACAAATCCCCATCGCCCACGACCTCATCAACGGCGTGGACTTCCTGCTGGAAGGCATGGTGGTGGACGTTGTGTCCGATGCCTCGACGGAAACGGTGCTCTATGCCGAAGTGCCCGTGAAGGTACAGATGAAGGTGACCTACACCGAGCCGGGCCTGAAAGGCGACACGGCCACCAACACGCTGAAGCCCGCCACGGTGGAATCCGGCGCCACGGTCCGTGTACCCCTCTTCATCAATGAAGGCGAAATGATTGAAATCGACACGCGCGACGGCTCGTACGTCAGCCGCGTGAAGGCATAACAATCTTCTCATATACCCCTCAATCAACTCAGGAGGGCGCGTCGCGAACCGATGCGCCCTCCTGCTTGTTTACAGACTGGCTTCAGAAGGCCGACAAATCAATCTCTGAAACTCCCTCCAGGTCCGGCAAGGTGATTTCCTCGGCCCCTACGGATTCGATGACCACAGTATGAATACCTCCGTCTCCGTAGGCATGAGTGGCCTCCGCTTTGTATTCTTCGCAGGTGCCGTCGCCCCAAGAAATGAACGCATCGGTAAAGGAAACACCGGTTATCAACGGTGCCGTAAAGGTCTGTCCGCTATGCACGATACTGACCCGGTTTTCATTCTTTATGCCCTCCTGCACCACTGTGACTGTTTGCTCCACGCCGTCGGCCGATAAGGTTATAACTGCCTCCCGGGGCGTCTCTTCTTCATTGGACTCATATACAAAGCTGAGGGGAACCTCCACCAGCCCGCGGGTGTCCGGTGCCTGTCTGAGCCAATCGGCTGATACGGACACTTGGAAATCCACGTTCGTATTGATGGAGAAATCCAGTTGCCCAGCTTCAGCCGTCACTTCATAAGAGTTCTTGGCCACCAGTATGGCATTCTTCTGCACCTGCAGGATGTGCACCACCTCGTCTATCTCTTTCTGCTCATTCACAAAATGTATCTCTGCCTCGCGCAGGTCATAGTCTTCGTTGGGTGCCACTTGTATCCGGTGCGTATAGGTGGAGAAGGCGCGGGTGACGGCCTTGCTGATCCAGTCGGCCTGTCCGGGCAGAATCATCTCATACTCCACGTTGCTCTGCAATTCGATGACGATTTCCCCGCCTGCACTGCCTACGGTGTACTCATTCTGCGTCAGCACCAGCGTAGGCATTCCCGCCGCTTGGTAGACGGTCACCGTCTCCGTCAGCTCGCCGGCCCGCAACACAATCCTGCCCTCACGCTTCTCTTCGTTATCATTGGGCTGTACGTTGAACTGTAGGCGCGTCGTCGTCAGGGCCTTGGTTTCCACCGGTGCAATCCAGGCGGCAGCGTCCTCGTCCAGTTCATAGCCAAAGGAGACATTGGCCTGTACCTCTATCTCGAAATTCCCGCCTGCGGCATCCATTTCCACCTTGTTGGAGGTGACCGTCAAGGCATCTTGCTGCTTCTGCACGAGGGTAATGCGCTTCGTCGCGGTACCTGCCGTCAGCACGAGGGTGGCGTTGCGCTCGTCCGGCGTATCGTTCGCCTCCAGCGTGACGGTGACGGAGGCATCACCCGCCCCTCCCGACGCAGGCAACACGCTACACCAGTCCTGGTCGGTTTCGGCTGTCCAGCCCACTGTGGCGTTGAAGGATACGCTTTGGCTGCCACCGCCGGTTTCAAACAGAAGGCTACTGCCCGTTCCGTCCAAGGTGATACCCGGCACAGGCGCGGGCTGCTCCGAGTTCTTGTCGTCCGAACAAGCGGCCAGACCTGCCAGCAGACACACCATCAGTATTAAATCATATCGTCTCATGTTCTTTGTTCTTTAGGTTAGTTATATAATGTACGAATGCCCCCGGCATCATCGGGATTGTCCAAGGGTGAAGCGCAACTCTTTCTGTTCACTACCTCGCTGCAAGGTCAGAACGTAGGTGCCGGCAGACAGTTGGGCGGCATCAATGGTGACCGAGGTGCCCTCTCGGCGACAGGCTCCGGCATAGTCCTTCCCATCGGTACCGGTCAGAGTGACAGTGACGTTGCTGTCTGTGGCAAGATAAATCTTGCGCTCCGTCTTGTTATAGGTGAACGAGGTACACTGTTCGATGGTATATTCGTACTGCAGGACCATGTCCCACACACAGCCTCCCTCCTCATTGCCGCGCACCACGGTCCATTGCGGGGTACGTTCGCTGCGATAATAGGCCCGGATGCGGTAACCTGCCAATATCGGCTGAGTAATGACGACTTCCGGGTCAACCATGTAGCCATACCCCACCGGTAACTCCTGAGCTGTGAATTGAAATAACTCCTCTACAATCTGCCCATCCTTGTCGGTCAAAGCAATAAGAATATCTCCCGTAAAGGCCTCCGTGCCGGAATTGCTCAAGAAGCCAAAATGCAGTATGAACGGCTCATTGGGCCGGATGTCTGTTTCATCCACAGAAAAACCATTATAGATACGCTTGTCAGCCCCGGATATTCCCTCCCGGTTGTCATAGTAAGAAAAGCGCAGTTCCTCAATTCCGGCACTACCGTCATCCTTCTGGATGCCGATGACAGCATCTTGGAGCTCATTGTATTTTCCGTTAGAGCCGCCTCCGATGCCCGTGTCCGCCGGCTCAAGCGCCGAAAGAAGGTAATAACCGTTGCAAAAGCCGCCCCATCCCCAGTTGACACTGAAATAGGAATCGGTCGTATAGCCATCCAGCACGAAAGCATGACCCGATTCAGAATTGAAACCGGAATAGATGATAGGACGACTGGCATCCAACTCATCTTTCATCATTCTATCCCATTCGTCAGAAGGATAAGAGGCGCGTGCAACCCAACGTGCCGTCCGTCCATAGGAAAAATAGGACGGCAACGACCTGGCAATATTCAAAGCAAGAGCCGATGTCCCGCTACTGCCTATCGGACAGAAATCCGCCTGTATAGCAATCGCACAATCGCGCATCAGCGTGGCCACGGCTTGGTTCTGCGCCTCGCTGGAATTTGTGTAGTTCAAGGGCATAAGGTTCCATTTATAAGAATGGCCCAACTCCAGTGCCGGGACCGAGTAGTTATGCGTAATCGTGGTATAAGCAGGCAAAGTTCCCGTTCCCCGTTCGGGCCACTGATGATAGCGCATCACGATGGCCATGGCTGTGGCTGTGCAGCCGGTGTAAGTGGCACTCCCATTGACAAGGGGACAAAGCCGATTGTAAGGGGCATCCTGATTCCACAAGGCTGTCTGCAACTCCACCACCACATCGCCCGCACGCATTTCCTGCCAGGCACGGGTCACGGCCTCTCCGGCCTGCACACCATCACGCCGGGCGGCATTGATTTCCTCGCGCAGACCGTCCAGCCAACCTTGCACATTGGGCAACAACTCACCTTGCGGAAATTCGTGCTCAAACGAGTAGCCCAGCACCGGCATGGCCACATCGTCGCCCGCCACAATGACGAAACCTGGCCCCGACGCATTGTCGTAAACATAGTAGGCCGGCTCAAGACCTGAGGAGCGGGTGTCCAAATTACCGCTTTGCGACACCAACTGCCAATAAACCACTGCTCCACGAGTCTGCGGAGCAGATTGCCAAAAAGCCGTGGCTACACGGCGTGCTTGTTCTTCCGGGATATTCCCGGCCAACAACAGTCCTGGCAACAAGACTGACAACAGGAACCATAATCGTTTCATGCCTTAGACTTTAACGGGTTAATAAAAAATGTATTTTGCAAATATAAACATTATTTTCAACAACAAGCTATTACCCTGCACTATTTCTTGCTATTCCCCACAAAAAAAGCACTTCCCGGAACGCCAATGTGCCTGCAAACCCGTATCTTTGTTGCCGCAAGAACGGACAACCTTATGAAATACTCCTTCCTCATCCCCGTCTACAACCGCCCCGACGAAGTGGACGAACTGCTGCAAAGCCTCACGGAGCAGACGCTGCGCGACTTCGAAGTCATCGTCGTGGACGACGGCTCGTCCCTGCCCTGCCGGGAGGTGACGGACCGCCATGCCGGCCGCCTGGACCTGCACTACTTCACGAAAACCAATTCCGGCCCCGGACAGACGCGTAACTTCGCCGCCGAACGGGCCGTGGGCGAATACCTTCTCATCCTCGACTCGGACGTCATCGTGCCGCCCGGCTACCTGGAAGCCGTGGACCGGGAGCTGCGCCGCGAACCGTGCGACGCCTTCGGCGGGCCGGACCGGGCACACCCGTCGTTCACCCCCCTGCAGAAGGCCATCAACTACTCCATGACGTCGTTCTTCACCACGGGCGGCATCCGGGGCGGACGGAAGAAGATGGACAAGTTCTATCCGCGCAGTTTCAACATGGGCGTGCGGCGCGAGGTCTACCAGAGCCTGGGAGGCTTCTCGCGAATGCGCTTCGGCGAGGACATCGACTTCAGCATCCGCATCTTCCGCGGAGGCTACCGCTGCCGGCTGTTCCCCGGGGCATGGGTGTGGCACAAGCGGCGGACGGACCTGCGCAAGTTCTTCAAGCAGGTGCACAACTCGGGCATCGCGCGCATCAACCTCTATAAGAAATACCCCGACTCGCTGAAGGTGGTCCATCTGCTGCCGGGCGTCTTCACCCTGGGCACGGCCGTGCTGCTGGCGGGCGCGGCGGTATGCCCCTGGTCGCTGGCGCCGCTGGCGCTCTACGCCCTCCTGGTATGTCTGGACAGCACGGTGCAAAACCGCAGCCTGCGCATCGGCCTGCTGTCCGTGGCGGCCGCCTATGTGCAACTCATCGGCTACGGCACAGGCTTCTGGCGCGCGTGGTGGAGGCGGTGCGTGCGGGGCAAGGACGAATTCGAGGCATTCAAGCACAATTTCTACAAATAAAGATTGACATACGGCCTGTCCGCCAGCCGCCATACGCCGGGCCGCACGCTCCGGGACTACTGCGGACAGACACGCAGATATCTGGAAGCAAGCACGCAGATATCTCCGGACGCACCCGGAGACACCACCAAATATCCTGCTGACAAACAACCCGTTACGAAAACAAAGACACACCTTTCAACCTTTAGATAAATTCCGACAACCAATGGACAAACTCAACATCAACCAATGGGCCGAAGAAGACCGCCCGCGCGAGAAGATGATGCAGAAGGGAGTCGAAGCCCTGACCGACGCCGAACTGCTGGCCATCCTGATAGGCTCGGGCAACACCGAAGAGAGCGCCGTGTCCCTGATGCAGCGCGTGCTGGCCGAGGCGGGCAACAACCTGCACCACCTGGGCAAGTGGCAGGTGCGCGACTTCGCCCGCTTCAAGGGCCTGGGGCCCGCCAAGAGCATCAGCATCATGGCCGCCCTCGAACTGGGCAAACGCCGCACGTTGCAGGAACGGCCCGAACGGCCCACGATGCGCTCTTCGAAGGACATCTACGACTTGTTCCACCCCCTGCTGTGCGACCTCGCCACGGAGGAATTCTGGGTGCTGCTCCTCAACCAGGCCGCACGCGTCATCGACAAGATACGCATCAGCCGCGGCGGACTGGACCAGACCACCGCAGACGTCCGCACCATCCTGCGCGAAGCCCTCCTGGCGCGCGCCACCCAGCTGGCCCTGGTGCACAACCATCCCTCGGGCAACACCCAACCCAGCCCGGACGACACCCGACTGACCCAAGCCGTGCGCGACGCGGCCCGGCTGATGAACATCCGCGTGCTGGACCACGTCATCGTGGCCGACGGCGACTATTACAGCTTCAACGATGAGGGACGACTGTGAAAATCAAGGACGGGCTTTGCAGTCTCGCGGAAAATCTTTAGCTTTGTCGGTTGAACCAATATCGAAGAAGAATATGACCAAATTTGAGATAGAAGAGAAAATCGTCGCCATGCTGAAGACGGTGTACGACCCCGAAATCCCCGTAGACGTCTACAACCTGGGCCTCATCTACCGCATAGACGTGACGGACGATTTCGACATCACCGTGGACATGACACTGACCGCCCCCAATTGCCCCGCGGCGGAGTTCATCATGGAGGACGTGCGCCAGAAGCTGGAATCCATCGAGGGCGTCAAGTCCGCCACCGTCAACCTCGTGTTCGAACCGGAATGGGACAAGGACATGATGAGCGAAGAGGCAAAGCTGGAGCTGGGGTTCCTCTGAGACAATGAAGGATGATGAACGAATAAGGAAGAATGGCGTATGAAAAGGTATGCCCTCATCTTGGTGTTGTCCCTTGCGGTCTGGTGCAGTGCCTGTCATCCTGCACGGGAAACCGCCCCCATCAGCGGCACCCTGACGGACGCAGGCAACGACACACTGATAGTGACCTGCTATCCGCTGGTGCCGCCGGGCGAGGGCGTGGCCCACTCGGACACACTGGTGATGCACGACGGCACATTCGCCTACACACCGGCGGCGGACACCCTTCCGCAGGAGGTCACCCTGACCCCGAAAGGGACGGAACGCTACTACGCGCTGATGTTCGTGCCCGGACAGCCGGTCCGCGTCAGCGGCAGCCCGGACGACTACCGGCTGGAAGGGAGCACGTTCAACACCCTCTACCAACAGCGGGACACCCTGTTCAGAACCTATAGCCAGCGCCGGCAATACATCGAGGCACATCCGGACAGCGACCTGTCCCTCTACCTGCTCTCCCAACTGCTGGAACAAGCCGCCGGACACGCCTATCTCCGGAGGGCATTTCCCACCTACGCCGCCACCCTCCCTCCGGACCATTCAGCGGAGTTGGCCGCCCTGTTCAAGACACTGGGCCGACCCGTGCAGGACGGCGCATTCGCCCCGCTCTACCGCTATTGGGACGAGGCTTTCCGCCGGAGCCGCATCCTGCAGGAGAACCGGAAAAGCATCGCTGAAGGACGGCCCGCCCCGGACTTCACACTGACCGACCTGCAAGGCCGTCCCGTCACCCTCAGCGCCCTGCGCGGCAAGCACGTCGTGCTGGACTTCTGGGGAAGCTGGTGCGGCCCCTGCCTCGACGGGATGCCCCGCATGAAGGAATACTATGCCCGCTACCACGACCGGTTGGAAATAGTCGGCATAGCCTGCCGCGACACCGAAGAAAGGTGGCGGCAAGCCGTGGCGCAGAACCGCCTGCCGTGGACCAACGTCCTCAACACCGACGACCCCGACGTGGGACTGCTGTACGCCGTGCAGAGTTATCCCACGAAGATAGTCATTGACCCTGCGGGAAAGATACTGAAAATAACGACGGGCGAACGCCCCACATTCTACGAATACTTGGACACATTATTTAATTAAAACCGATACAAACCAATGAAGAAGAACGTATTTACACTGCTGGCAGGTGCCGCGCTGCTCTGCGCCTGCCAGCCGGCACAGAAAAATGCAGGAACCATTGACATAAAACTGGACGAGATGAAGAGCGACACCTTGGTCGTAGGCTCCTACCTTATCTCGGATCTCAATCAGAACGACTTGAAAATGGATACGATTCTGCCCGGCCAGACAACATACACCTATACGGCCGAAACAGACAGCATCGCCTACAAGGTGTTCGTGCTCTCCACCCGCGAGCCCAACCAAGGCATCGTCCTGGCCCTCCTCCCCGGCGAACAAGTAGAAATAACAGGCAGCCTGAAGGACTGGCAGGTGGCAGGCAGCCCCATGAATGCCACTTACGCACCTATACAGAAAGCCTGCCGACCCTATATAGAGAAGATGGATTCCTTGGAAGAGATAATGACCGATGACATCTACCGGAACGTCTATCTACCCACCTGGCACCAAATGGACAGCCTGCAAGCCGACTACGTCCGACAGCATCCGGATGACGATCTGTCCTTGTTCATACTCGGAGAAATCGGTGGCAAATGGGTAGAAGAGCTCTATCCGACGTTGACCGAGCAGGTAAAGAACGGCCCGTTCGCACACATCGCTCAAGCCTTTGAAAAAGGCTTCCGGAGAAGAAAGATATTCGAAGAGAACAAAAAGAAGATGGTAGAAGGCGCCGTAGCCCCGGACTTCACGCTGAACGACCTGCAAGGCAAGCCCCTCACCCTCTCTTCCCTGCGCGGCCAATACGTCGTGCTGGACTTCTGGGCAAGCTGGTGCGGTGCGTGCATCCAGGAAATCCCCGACATGAAGAAGTATTACGAACAGCATAAGGACAAGATGCAGATTGTGGGCGTTGACTGCCACGACAAAGAAAAAGACTGGAAGGCCGCCGTCGAGAAGCACGAAATACCCTGGCTGCACGTACGCAGTACCGATGACTCAGATGTCAGCCTGCTCTATGCCATAGAGGCCTATCCCACCAAGATTGTCGTAGACCCCGAAGGCAAGATAGCAAAGATTTTCGTAGGCGAAGGACCGGCACTCTACGAATACTTGGACACATTATTTAATTAAAACCGATACAAACCAATGAAGAAGAACGTATTTACACTGCTGGCAGGTGCCGCACTGCTCTGCGCCTGCCAGCCGGCACAGAAGGGAACAACTATCAGCGGCACGCTGACAGGAATTGAAAGTGACACGCTGCTGGTACTCAACGCACCGATGCCCACCGCTTCCAACGAGAATGCCAAAAGCAAAACGGACACCGTTGTCATGCAGGAGGGCAAGTTCACGCTGACACTGGCATGCGACTCCCTGCCCGTACAGGCAGTCATCTTTGCCAAGCCTTCCGGCAACAAGGCCCTGAACATGCTCCAAAATATCCGAATCGTGGCTTTCCCCGGCGATGCACTGACGGTGACCGGATCGATGGATGACTACGTAGTGGAAGGAAGCGACTTCTATGCCACGCTCAACGAAGCCCAAAAGACGTGGCAGCCCACCGAGGATTCTCTTATGGCCATCTTCGAGAAATACAACGGAATCAATCCGGAAGACCTGCCCGAAGGCACCGACCCCACCGAAGAGATACAGGCAGTAGGCAAACGACTGACGGCCAGATACGTGGACTACATCCGCCAGCATCCGGACGAAGATGTTTCCGTCTACCTGGCTGCCCAGGCCGGCACGTACATGGAGGAAGCCTTGGGTCTCCTGGGCGACAAAGCCAAGAACGGCATCTTGAGCGGATTCTATCAATACATGGACGCAATGGTACAGAAGGGAAAAGCTATCGAAGAAGCCGAAGCCAAAATCAAGGAAGGCGCCGAAGCCCCCGACTTCACCCTGAACGACCTGCAAGGAAAGCCCCTCTCACTCAGCTCCCTGCGCGGCAAATACGTGGTGCTGGACTTCTGGGGCAGTTGGTGCGGCTGGTGCATCAAGGGCATACCCGACATGAAGAAGTATTACGAGAAATACAAGGGCAAGTTGGAAATCCTGGGCATCGACTGCCGCGACACGGAAGAGAAGTGGAAGGCCGCTGTCGAGAAACACGAACTGCCGTGGCTGCACGTCTATAATGCCGGCAACCCCGACGTCAGCATCCTCTACGCCATCCAAGGCTATCCCACCAAGATTGTCGTAGACCCCGAAGGCAAGATTGCCAAGATTGTCGTGGGCGAAGACCCGGCTTTCTATCAGTACCTGGACGAACTGTTTAAATAACCACGCTTATGAAGAACGTTTACTTCCTCTCCGATGCCCATCTGGGCTCGCTCGCCATCCCCCACGGACGGACGCAGGAACGCCGCCTGGTCCGCTTTCTGGACAGCATCAAGCACAAGGCTTCGGCCGTCTACCTGCTGGGCGACATGTTCGACTTCTGGTACGAATTCAAAACCGTCGTGCCCAAGGGCTACACGCGCTTCCTGGGCAAGGTGTCCGAGCTGACGGACCTCGGAGTGGAAGTGCACTTCTTCATCGGTAACCACGACATCTGGTGCGGCGACTACCTGGAGAAGGAATGCGGCGTCATCCTGCACCGCGAGCCGCTGACCACCGAAATCTACGGCAAGGAGTTCTACCTGGCCCACGGCGACGGACTGGGAGACCCGGATGCGGGCTTCAAACTGCTGCGACTCCTCTTCCACAGCCGCACGATGCAACGCCTCTTTTCCGCCCTGCATCCCCGCTGGAGCGTGGCGCTGGGCCTCAACTGGGCCAAGCACAGCCGCCTGAAGCGCACGGACGGCAAGGACCCGGACTACATGGGCGAAGACAAGGAACCACTGGTGCTCTATACCAAGGACTACCTGAAGACGCACCCTGACATCAACTTCTTCATCTACGGGCACCGCCACATCGAGCTGAACCTGATGCTGAACGCCACGGCGCGCGTGGTCATCCTGGGCGACTGGATCAACTTCTTCTCCTACGCCGTGTTCGACGGCGAACACCTCTTCCTGGAGAACTATATCGAGGGAGAGACGCAACTGTAGCAACATAAGAAGAGCATAAAATTGAGGCGCGGATTACGCGGATTTCACGGATTCTTCCCCTATTGATGAGGGTATCCGTGAAATCCGCGTAATCCGCGCCTGACTTATCCCGACGGACCGGCCGTTATTTGTACCCGGCTGCCTTGGCGATGCGCTTGGGGATGTCCGTATTGTCCATCTTGCCCGAGAAAGCCTCCGAACCGGCACCGATGGCAAATACAGGCACGTACTCGGCCGTGTGGTCGCCCGACGTCCAGCCCACCAAAGCCAGCTGGCTCATCACCTTGCGGGCCGCTGCCGCCAAGGGTTCGGTCTTGGCATACATGCTCTCGGCAAACTTCACGTGGTTGCGCACAAAGGATTCCTCGTAAACGTCGCGCAACAGTTTCTCCTGTTCCCAACTGATGGGGAGTTCTTCCCAAAAGCCCATTTTGTCAGCCAGCAGGGCTTTCACTTCTTCCCATGAAGCCTTATGGCCGGTAGCCTTGCGGAGGTCGGTGATGGCACGGGACAGCGTCTCCTGCGAATTGTCCTGATTGACCAGCGACTTCAAGGCCAGCGTATAGCCTTCGTAGCCCATGCCCAGACCACCCGTTTCGTGGTCGGCCGTGATGACGATGAGCGTTTCCTTGGGATGCTTCTTATAGAATTCGTAGGCCACCTTGACAGCCTCATCCAGGTCCAGCACTTCGCGCACCACCGTGCCGGCGTCGTTATTGTGGCAGGCCCAGTCAATCTTTCCGCCCTCCACCATCAGGAAAAAGCCCTTGTTGTTGTCCTTGGTCAGGAAGTCGATGGCGCTTTCCGTAATCTGCTTCAGCGTCAGGTCGCCCTCCCGACGGTCGATGGCATAAGGCAGGCACGAAGGGTCGGCGCCTTCTTTCTGAATCAGCACCATCTTCTCGGCACCAGCACACTTGGCTTCGTACTCGTCCACACCGCGTGCCAGCGTATAGCCTGCTTCCTCTATCTGGGGGAAGATGCTCGGCGCGTCCTTGCCGTCGAAGGTAGTGGCAGGCTTCAGGAAACCGCCCCCGGCGTAGAAGTCGAAACCGGCCTTCAGCATATCCTGCGCAATCTCGTAGTACATGTTGCGGTCCGGCTGATGGGCATAGAACGAGGCGGGCGTGGCGTGGTCTACGCTGACACTGGTGGTCACGCCCACTTTCTTGCCCGAGCGTTTGGCCTGCTCGGCCACGCTTGTCAGGGTCTCCTTGTCCGTGTTTACGCCGATGGCGCCGTTATAGGTCTTCGAGCCTGTGGCCAAGGCCGTGCCACCGGCCGCAGAATCGGTAATGGAATTGGTGGCAGAGAAGGTCGTTGCCATGCCGGCCACAGGGAAGGAAGCGAACGTCAAGGGGGCTATGCCTATGCGGCCATCTTGCTCGCCCAGATACATCTCCGTCGTGTTCACCTGGTTCAGGCCCATGCCGTCGCCGATAAAGAAAAATACATACTTGGCCCGCTGGGCATAGGATGACACCGCCAGCAGGACGAAAAGCATAAGAAAGATTTGTCTCTTCATAATAACTACCATAATTTATTGTTAGGAGTGAAAATTAGC
>DWZE01000085.1 GCA_019118325.1 Candidatus Bacteroides intestinavium | reverse complement strand
GCACTGTATCCTTATGCTGTTCATAATGGCTGATAGGCTGTTTATTGCCTTGCCGGAGTCTTTATTTGCAAAAAACTCTTGGAGTTCACCGATAATATGTCTATTTTTGTTCATGGCTAAAGGGGCTATATGGTTTGTTTGGTGACGTTAATATAGTGATAATCTTTGAATTATCAAACCCCTTTAGCCTTTTTTATTACATCATTGGGACACTTGCGAAACTTAAGTTATTATATTAATGAACGAGAAAGCCAAAGGTTATCTGCTCGCCGTCATTGCCGCGGCCACATACGGTATGAACCCCCTGTTTGCCCTGCCGCTCTATGCGGACGGCATGAATCCGGACTCCGTACTTTTCTTCCGCTACCTGTTTGCCATCCCCATGGTAGGCGCCATGCTCAAGACCCGGCGTGGCAGCGACTTCCACCTATGCCGGAAAGACCTGCTCCCCCTGGCCGTACTGGGCATCCTGGTGGCTCTGTCCTCACTGACACTGTTCGAAGCCTACAACTACATGGATGCAGGCATCGCTTCCACCATCCTCTTCGTCTACCCCATCATGGTGGCCCTCATCATGGCAGCCCTCTACAAAGAAAAGCTGACCCTCCAGACCGGGCTCTGCCTGCTGCTGGCCCTCAGCGGCATCGCAATGCTCTACCAAGGAGGCGACGGCGTCACGCTGAGCCTGACGGGCACGTTGCTGGTGCTTGGCTCGGCCCTGTCCTACGCCCTCTACATCGTGGGCGTCAACCGCCCCGGACTGAAAGAGATGGCTACGCTGAAGGTGACGTTCTATGTCCTGCTGTTCGGCGTATCGTTGTTCGTCGTGCGGCTGTGGATGGACGGCCATGTCTGCCTGCCCACCCGCTGGTGGCTCTGGGGCAACCTCATCGCCCTGGCCCTCTTCCCCACCGCCATTTCCTTCCTATGCACCACGAGCGCCATCCAGCGCATCGGCTCCACACCCACAGCCATCCTGGGCGCACTGGAACCGCTGACGGCCATCCTCTTCGGTATCACCGTGTTCGGCGAACGGCTGACGGCACGCGACTGCATGGGCATTACGCTCATTCTGGTGGCCGTCACAGTGGTCATCGCCGGCAACAACATCACCCACCAGCTGGTACGCTTCCGCAAGCTGTTCCCGAGACTGCCACACCCTCACCGGAGGAAATGACAGACCGAAGTTCATGCACGGCAAGACAGCAAAATGCACGGCAGCCCCGGCCCTTTCGGACCGGGGCTGCCGGTAAATATCCTTCCAAGAGCGGGAAGCGGTTTATTCCCACTCGATGGTCGAAGGCGGCTTGGACGAAATGTCATACGCCACGCGGTTCACGCCTTTCACCTTATTTATAATGTCGTTGGACACGCGGGCCAGGAAATCATAGGGCAAGCGGGCCCAGTCGGCCGTCATGGCATCGGTGGAGGTCACGGCACGCAGGGCCACGGCACGCTCGTAGGTGCGCTCGTCGCCCATCACGCCCACACTCCGGACAGGCAGGAGGATGACACCGGCCTGCCACACATGGTCATAGAGCGACGTCTCGTGTCCTTCGTCGTCCTTCACCTTCCAGTCACGCAGGCCTTGGATGAAGATGTCGTCGGCATCCTGCAGGATGCGCACCTTTTCGCGGGTGATGTCGCCCAGGATGCGGACGGCCAGTCCGGGTCCGGGGAAGGGATGGCGGCCGATGAGGTGCTCAGGGATGCCCAGTTCGCGGCCCACGCGGCGCACCTCGTCCTTGAAGAGCCACTTCAGCGGCTCGCACAGCTTGAGGTTCATCTCCTTGGGCAGACCGCCCACGTTGTGATGGCTCTTGATGACCTTGCCCGTGATGTTGAGGCTCTCGATGCGGTCGGGATAGATGGTGCCCTGCGCCAGCCAGCGGGCGTCGGTAATCTTGCGCGCCTCGGCGTTGAACACCTCCACGAAGTCGCGGCCGATGATTTTACGTTTCTGTTCGGGATCGCTGACGCCCTCCAAGTCCTTGAAGAACTTCTCCGAGGCATCCACGCCGATGACGTTCAGGCCGAGGCACTCGTAGTCGTGCAGCACGTCGTGGAACTCATTCTTGCGCAGCAGGCCGTGGTCCACGAAGATACACGTCAGGTTGCGGCCGATGGCACGGTTCAGCAGCACGGCGGCCACGGACGAGTCCACTCCTCCGCTCAGGCCGAGGATGACGCGGTCGTTGCCGATCTGCTCCTTCAGTTCGGCCACGGTCGTGTCCACGAACGAGGCGGGGCTCCACGTCTGGTGGCATCCGCAGATGTCCACCACGAAGTTGCGGAGCATCTGCGTACCGTCTTCGCTATGATAGACTTCCGGGTGGAACTGCACGCCCCACACCTGTTCGCCCTCCACCTGATAGGCGGCCACAGCCACCTTGTCCGTCGAGGCGATGATGCGGAATCCGGCGGGAACGGACGTGATGGTGTCGCCGTGGCTCATCCACACCTGCGAATGTTCGCGAACGCCCTTCAGCAAAGGATTGTCGTGCTCGAAGCGAGCCAGATTGGCCCGGCCGTACTCGCGGGTGCCGGCCGGCTCCACGCTTCCCCCGTGGGTATAGGCGATGAACTGCGCGCCATAGCAGATGCCCAGGATGGGCAACTTGCCGCGAATGTCCGCCAGGTCCACCCGGAAAGCCTCCCGGTCGTACACCGAGAAGGGGCTGCCGGAGAGGATGACGCCTTTCACGCTCTCGTCGCCATGCGGGAACTTGTTGTAAGGCACGATTTCGCAATACACGTTCAGCTCGCGGAGACGGCGGCCGATGAGCTGCGTGGTCTGCGAACCGAAGTCGAGAATAATAATCTTTTCCTCCATGTCAATCAGTGATGGTTGTTGTTCTGGTTATGTACAGGTTTATTCCTCTGCAAAGGTAATACAAAAAAACGAGATACAGCCCCTCTCCGCACAAACTTTGCATAATCCGCCGGCAGGCACGGACCGGGATATTGCCGGACGCGGGGCAAGATACCGCGGAGCGCGGGCCAAGATACCGCGAAGGAGAGGCCAGAACGGTGCGGAGCAGACGCCCCGAACCCACGCCCGCGGAGGCAAGCAGAAATAGGCCACAAAGCATAAATGTATGCAACAGGCAGGCTGAAGTCCCCCCAATGTAACGCAAATGCCCGAAAATGTAACGCAAACGCCCGAAAATGTAACATCTAACCCACAAAGCACAGCACAGCACAGCAAAGCAAAGAAAAGAACCCTCCTTAAAAGGTTCCCTTGGAGGAGGGGTCGGGCCGGACGCCCTCCCCCGGCGGGAGGAGGTCAGCGGCGTTCCTTCAGCAGGTCGCGGATCTCCGTCAGCAGCAGTTCTTCTTTCGACGGGGCAGGCGGCGCGGGCGGCGTGGCGGGCTTGTCGGCCTTCTTGCGGTTGAGGCGAGAGAGCAGGCGCACGAAGAGGAAGACCGAGAAGGCGATGACCAGAAAGTCGAACGTCACCTGGAGGAAGTTGCCGTAGTTCAGCGCCACGGCCGCCGCCACCTCCTCCCCGTCCTGCACCACGGCAGGCTTCAGCACCCACTTCAGGTCGGTGAAGTTCACCCCGCCCACCAGCAGCCCGACGGGAGGCATGATGACATCCGCCACCAGCGACGAGACGATTTTGCCAAACGCGCCGCCGATAATCACGCCGACGGCCATGTCAATCACATTGCCTTTCATGGCAAAAGCCTTGAAATCTTGCAGAAAAGTCAGTTTACCCATGTTTTTTTAAATTATTTAATCATCAAACAGAGCGCGAATTTAAAAAGAATTTCCTACATTTGCAGCGCAAACGGAGAAAGAAACTTCTCTGCAAGGAAAGACAAGAATTTCAAAACATTATAAACCTTTAAAAGTTTAAACAAATGATTAAAGTAGGTATTAATGGATTCGGACGCATCGGACGTTTCGTATTCCGCGCAGCTCAAAAGAGAAACGATATCCAAATCGTTGGTATTAACGACCTTTGCCCGGTAGACTACCTGGCTTACATGCTGAAGTACGACACGATGCACGGCCAATTCGACGGCACCATCGAGGCTGACGTTGAAAACAGCAAGCTGATTGTAAACGGCAAGGAAATCCGCGTAACGGCTGAAAAGAACCCCGCTGACCTGAAGTGGAACGAGGTTGAGGCTGAATACGTGGTTGAATCCACGGGCTTGTTCCTGACTCAGGAAAAGGCTCAGGCTCACATCCAGGCCGGTGCAAAATATGTCGTTATGTCCGCTCCTTCCAAGGACGCTACCCCGATGTTCGTATGCGGCGTAAACGAAAAGACTTACGTGAAGGGCACTCAATTCGTATCCAACGCTTCCTGCACGACGAACTGCCTGGCTCCTATCGCTAAGGTCCTGAACGACAAGTTCGGCATCGTTAACGGTTTGATGACTACGGTTCACTCCACGACGGCTACGCAGAAGACCGTTGACGGTCCTTCTATGAAAGACTGGCGCGGCGGCCGCGCAGCTTCCGGCAACATCATCCCGTCTTCCACGGGCGCTGCCAAGGCTGTAGGCAAGGTTATCCCCGAACTGAACGGCAAGCTGACGGGTATCTCCATGCGCGTTCCGACTCTGGACGTTTCTGTAGTTGACCTGACTGTCAACCTGGCTAAGCCCGCTACGAAGGAAGCCATCTGCGCTGCCATGAAGGAAGCTTCTGAAGGCGAACTGAAGGGCGTACTGGGCTACACGGAAGATGCAGTGGTTTCCTCTGACTTCCTGGGCTGCACGCTGACTTCTATCTTCGACGCCAACGCAGGTGTTTACCTGACTGACACGTTCGTTAAGGTTGTATCTTGGTACGACAACGAAATCGGCTACTCTAACAAGGTGCTCGACCTGATCGCTCACATGGCATCGGTTAACTGCTAATTGTTAAAGAAAACTTATTGGAGAAGCTCCCGTCAATCGTATTGACGGAGGCTTCTTTGTTAAATAACACCTATACACATGAAAAAGAAAATTTCCATCATTGCAGTTTTCGTGACTATTGCCACGTCTGTCACCGTTTACATCACCGCACAAAATCAACAGTACTCAATCGCAGACATTACCTTAGCCAATATCGAAGCTTTGGCAGATAACGAAAGTGGTGGAGGTTCATATTCTTGCACCGCAACCACCAATTGTTATGACGCAAGTGGAACTAATGTCACAGGAAGCGTTTCTTGCACGGGACAAATCTGTTCGAGAGGAGTCATAGACGGAGGATTCTGGGGAGAAGATACTTATTACGTAGAATGTGACGGTCACAGAACGGTCTGCTGACATGAGCAAAACATGAACAAATATTTAACAATAAGGCATTGCCTGCTAAACAGCCTTCTATTCTCAGGCTTTTTAGTTGCGTGCACTTCCCCCAAAGTCCAAGTCCCCGAGTTTGACTGTCGGCTTTCAGCATCCATTACAGAATATCCGGACTCTTCCTTCTTCAAAGACATCATATGCATGTATAGCGACGAAGAGACTCTCTATGCGCTCGACCGTGCACGGGGGGATGTCGCTGTATGGAACCCGAAAGCCCCAAAGACAACCTTTTATACAGTAGGAGAAACCGGGCAAGGTCCGGAAGAAGTAGTAAGAGCCGTCGGATTTTACCCTCGGAAAGACAGCATTTGGATATTGGACGGCGGTAGCCATTACTTAAAAGCCTATCAAAAAGACGGTTTCAAAAAGGCAATGCTCATCCCGACTTCCACAGAAGATCGTTTTTTTATAGACGAACATTTCATTTACACAACAGGTGCGACAGACAGCAGCAGTTATGCCAAAACGCCCACCAATTGGAAAGATAGAAGTGCCATCCAGGAGATTCAACTGCGAGGACATCTATTTCCTATCGCGAAAAATAAAGGTGAGAATCTATACAGAAACAGCCTTCGGCATGTAATTAAAGGAAGGGATGTCCTATATACCCTCTGCAACAATTACCCGATTTTAGAAAAGTATGATTTGCGAACAGATTCATTACTTGAAAAGATAGATTTGACCACCATCCCTTTCATAGGCGAAGTGGTAAAAGACATCGAAAGGGAAAATCTTCCGGAAAAGACGATTTCTATTTTCATAAGAGATGCTTATTGGCACAACAACAAACTATACCTGCTATGTGCAGATTGGGAAAAAGGCTACAAAGTAAACACGATTGTGGTACTGGAAGACACCAATTCACTGACTCCTTATGGCATCTACCACTTGCAACCGGAACAAATATACACATCTATCGCTGTTAACAATGAACATATCTATGCAGCCAACAATACCTGGGACAGTATCGATACGTACGATTTTCCTCAGTAGCCTCCTTTGCGTCTTGGCAACGTTCAGTGGATGCAATAATCCGCACCCCAAGAAAGACATAGAGGCCAATGTACAAGCCTTGGCCAACGACGAGACAGAATGGCTAAAAGGCAAAAGCCTATGTAGCGCAGATTCCATTATCGGCAAGACAGAAGGGGAAAAACGAATACTTTATATTTTCAATTTTTACGACTGTCCGTCGTGTATCAACAACGGCTTCGCTGCCGTCCAACAGATAGACAGTATTGCCGGAGACGGCACAGTGAAAGCCATAGCCAGCATGTTTCAGGAAGTTTCTTCCACCCAGCGGCAAACCTGTTATAAGGGCTATATCTACATAGATACCAAAGACCGGATTAGAAAAGAATTGAAGTATGCACCAACCCCCATGCTATTAATTCTCGATGACTCCTGCCGGATAGAAGACGCCTTTCTGTTTGACACTTCCTCAGGCAAAGAAAAACGACTGGAAGCCTTTATTAAGAACTGCTTTTCCCTGAGCAAGCACAGTTAGAAAACCTTAAAGAAAGGACGCTCCCCGTTGGAGTCGTCCTTTTTTTGTATCTTTGCGGAATTGAACAGGCCAACCATAAAAGAAAGAAAAGACAGAAGATGACAACAAACGATACATTGGCACAGAACCCTTTCCTGCAACCCTTCGGCACGCCGCACGACACCGTGCCCTTCGACCGCATCCGCACGGAGCACTTTGAACCTGCCCTGCGCGAAGGCATCCGCCGCCAGCTGGCCGAGATTGACGCCATCACCGCCAATCCCGACACGCCGACCTTTGCCAACACCATCGAAGCCTACGAACGCTCGGGGCGCCTGCTGAGAATCGTCAGCAACGTCTTTGGCAACCTGCACAGCGCCGAAACCAACGACGAACTGGACCGCCTGGCCGAAATCCTGATGCCTCTGCTCAGCGAACACAGCAACAACATCAGCCTGAACCCGCAACTCTTCGAACGCATCAGATACGTACACGAACATACGGACCGCGACAGCCTCACCCCCGAACAGCGGACACTGCTGGAGGAAACCTACCGCGGATTCGTGCGCAACGGCGCCGCCCTGCAAGGAACGGACCGCGAACGCTACCGGGCCATCTGCCAGGAACTGAGCCTGCTGACCCTGAAGTTCAGCGAAAACAACCTGAAGGAAACCAACGACTATCAACTCTTGCTGACCGACCCGGCACAACTGTCCGGACTGCCCGAGAGCGCCCTGGAAGCCGCCGCCGAGACCGCCCGCGAAAAGGGCAAGGACGGCTGGGCCTTCACGCTGCAAGCCCCCAGCTACGTGCCCTTCCTAAAGTATGCCGACCGACGCGACCTGCGCCGCGAGCTCTACATGGCCTACAACACCAAGTGTACCCACCCGGATGACCGCAACAACCTGGAGATTGTCAAACAGATTGCCAACGACCACCTGGAGCTGGCCCGGCTGCTGGGCTACCGGTGCTACGCCGACTACAACCTGGAGGAACACATGGCCCAGGACACCGCCCACGTCTACCGCCTGCTGGACCAGCTGCTGGAGGCTTATACCCCCGCCGCCCGCCGAGAGGTGGCCGAGGTGGAAGCCCTGGCCCGCGAGACCGAGGGCGAGGATTTCCAACTGATGCCATGGGACTGGAGTTACTATTCGCAAAAGCTGAAAGACAAGAAATACCGCATCGACGACGAAGTGCTGCGCCCCTACTTCGAGTTGAGCCGCGCCAAGGAAGGCGTGTTCGGCCTGGCCACACGCCTGTATGGCCTCACGTTCCGCAAGAACACGGACATACCCGTCTACCACAAGGATGTAGACGCCTACGAAGTGTTCGACCGCGACGGGACGTACCTGGCCGTGCTCTATGCCGACTTCCACCCCCGCGCCGGCAAACGCTCCGGCGCCTGGATGACCTCCTACAAGGGGCAGTGGAAAGACCCGCAGACCGGCGAGGACAGCCGCCCGCACGTGTCCATCGTCATGAACTTTACCAAGCCCACGCAGGACAAACCGGCCCTGCTGACCTTCGGCGAGGTGGAGACCTTCCTGCATGAATTCGGCCACAGCCTGCACGGCATATTGGCCAACAGCACCTACGAGAGCCTGAGCGGCACCAACGTCTACTGGGACTTCGTGGAACTGCCCTCGCAGTTCATGGAGAACTTTGCCGTGCAGAAGGACTTCCTCCACACCTTCGCCCGACACTACCGGACGGACGAACTCATCCCCGACGAACTGGTGCAGCGCATCGTGGATTCGGCCAACTTCAACGCGGGCTACGCCTGCCTGCGACAGGTCAGCTTCGGACTGCTGGACATGGCGTGGTACACCCGTACCGAACCGTTCGAAGGCGACGTGGAACAATATGAGAGGCAAGCCTGGGCACGGGCACAGGTACTGCCCGAAGTGCCGGGCACGTGCATGAGCGTGCAGTTCTCGCACATCTTCGCCGGAGGGTACTCCGCCGGATACTACAGCTATAAGTGGGCCGAAGTATTGGACGCCGACGCCTTCGCCTTATTCAAGGAACGGGGCATCTTCAATCCCGAAGTAGCCGCATCCTTCCGCCACCACATCCTGGAAAGAGGCGGGACAGAACACCCCATGACCCTCTACAAGCGCTTCCGCGGACAGGAACCGACCATCGACGCCCTGCTCATACGGAACGGAATCCCAAGAACCTAAACTAACAACGAAATAGCGCAATGAAAATGAAAAAGAAACTGACGTACCTGTTACTCCTCCTGCTGCTCCCCTTGCTGGGCGGCTGCGACACGGAGGACAATGTGCTGGAAATCTTTACAGGCAAGACTTGGAAGCTGACCTACATCGCCTTGGAAGGACAACACCAGATGTTCGACTTCTGGAACGAAGACACAGACGCAGCCCGGCGCAGCCTGCAACTGCTGGAGCAAGGTTCTACGTTCATCATTGAGTTCAACGGCAGTGAGACGGCCGACTACGTGGGAGGAGACTTCGAGGCACAAGCCGTCAACCGCTCCATCACAGGCAACTGGGCAGCCAACGGCACCTCGCGCGAACTGAGCCTGAACAACCTCCGCACTTCCGGCAACGACTCGGACATCCTGGCACAGGCATTCCTGACCGGGCTGCAGAATGCCGTGCGCTACAGCGGCGACAGCCAGTACCTATACATTTACTACGAAGACGGACAGACCACGAAATGCATGGCCTTCCACATCCAATAAACAAACGAGAGACATGGACTACGAATCGATAGCCAAACAAGAGGCCTTGGACAAACGCTACATCCGAATGGCCGGCATCTGGGCCGAGAACTCCTACTGCAAACGACGCCAGGTAGGAGCCCTCATCGTGAAAGACAAGATGATTATCTCCGACGGCTACAACGGCACGCCCTCGGGCTTCGAGAACGTCTGCGAGGACGAACACAACCTGACCAAACCCTACGTGCTCCACGCCGAGGCCAACGCCATCACCAAGATTGCCCGCTCCAACAACAGCAGCGACGGCGCCACGATGTACGTCACCGCCTCGCCCTGCATCGAATGCGCCAAACTCATCATACAGGCAGGTATCAAACGCGTGGTCTACTCCGAAAAATACCGGCTGGAAGATGGCGTCGAACTGCTGAAACGCGCCGGCGTCGAAGTGGAATACATGCCCCTGGAAGTCAGCGATCACTAAACACCAACCACTAATCACTAACTATATTATGAGCAACAAAAATACATTCCGCTTCACCCCCCTGATCATCGCCATCAGCGTGGTACTGGGCATCCTCATCGGGACATTCTATGCCAAGCATTACGGAGGCAACAAGCTGGGCATCATCAACGCCTCGTCCAACAAGCTGAACGCCCTGCTGCATGTCATCGAAAACCAATACGTAGACACCGTGGACATGACGGAACTGGTGGAGAACACCATGCCGCAGATTCTGGCCGAACTGGACCCCCACTCTACTTATATCCCCGCCAAAGACCTGGAGGAAGTAAACTCCGAACTGGAAGGCAGCTTCAGCGGCGTGGGCATACAGTTCACCATCCTGCAGGACACCATCCATGTCAACAGCATCGTGCCCGGAGGCCCGGCCGAGAAGGTAGGCATGCTGGCCGGTGACCGCATCGTGACGGTAGACGACAGCCTCTTTGTAGGCAAAGACCTGACCAACGAACGCGCCCTGCGCACCCTGAAAGGACCCAAGGGCAGCGAAGTGCGACTGGGCGTGAAACGCGCCACGGAGAAGGAACTGCTGCACTTCACCATCGTGCGCGGTGACATCCCGCAAAACACCATCGACGCCGCCTACATGTTGAGCGATGACTACGGCTACATACAAGTCAGCAAATTCGGCCGCACCACGCACGTGGAGTTGCTGAGTGCCATCGCCCAACTGAACCACCGGGGCTGCAAGGGCCTCATCATCGACCTGCGCGACAACACCGGCGGCTATATGGACGCCGCCACCCGCATGGTGAACGAGTTCCTGCCCGCCAACCAGCTCATCGTCTATGCCGAAGGGCGCAAATATCCCCGCTGGGAAGACTATGCCGACGGCACAGGCAGCTGCCAGCAAATGCCACTGATAGTGCTCATCAACGAAGGCTCGGCATCGGCCAGCGAAATCTTCGCCGGCGCCATCCAGGACAACGACCGCGGTACCATCATCGGACGCCGCTCCTTCGGCAAAGGACTGGTGCAGCAACCCATCGACTTCAGTGACGGGTCGGGCATCCGGCTGACCATTGCCCGCTATTACACGCCATCGGGACGTTGCATCCAGCGCCCCTATGACAGCGGTGACAACATGGCCTACGAGATGGACTGGATACACCGCTACGAACACGGCGAATTCTTCTCGAAAGACAGCATCAAGCTGAATACGGACGAACAGTTCTTCACCAGCCTGGGACGGCCCGTTTATGGCGGAGGCGGCATCATGCCGGACATCTTCGTGCCACAGGACACTACGGGCATCTCGTCCTGGCTCATCGAGGTGAACAACAAAGGCATCATCCTGCAATTCGGCTTCGAATATACGGACCGGAACCGCGCCAAACTGGCCGAATACACCACACAGGAAGACCTGCACGCCTACCTGGAAAAACAGAATCTGGTACAGCAGTTCATACGCTATGCCGACCAGAAAGGCGTGAAGCGCCGCAACCTGCTCATCCAGAAGTCGCGCAAACTGCTGCAACGCAACCTCTACGCCTCCATCATCTACAACATGCTGGGACGCGAAGAATACATCCGCTACATCAACCAGGACGATGCCACGGTGCAGAAAGCCCTGGAAGTGCTGGAGAAAGACGAAGCTTTCCCCCAGGCACCCGAACCTCAAACAGAAGAAAACGATGCTGACAAAGACCGAATTGCGCAAGGAGATATCTTCACGGAAGACCCGGCTGGCCTCTTCCGGATGGCGTGCGCAACAAGCTGCTGACGTCCTGGCCGCCCTTGAGGCGCATCCGCGGTGGCAGGAAGCACGTACCGTGCTGCTCTACCACTCCCTGCCGGACGAGGTAGACACGCACGGCCTCGTCCGCCGTTGGAGCGGACAGAAACGCATACTCCTGCCCGTTGTCAAGGGGGAAGACCTGGAACTGAAACTCTATACGGGCGACAACCACCTGACCCAAGGCGCTTTCCGCATCGACGAACCCACAGGACCGGCCTTTACGGACTACGCCGCCATCGACCTGGCTGTCATCCCCGGTGTGGCCTTCGACCGCCGGGGCAACCGCCTGGGACGTGGCAAAGGCTACTACGACCGTCTGCTGCCCCGCATCCCCACTGCTTACAAACTGGGACTCTGCTTCCCTTGCCAACTGGTGGACCAGATACCCACAGAAGCACACGACATCCCGATGGACGAGGTGCTCACGGCCACCCAGATAACGAATGAATAAAAACGCATAAGACAATGAAAACCAACTATCACACCCATACCACCCGCTGCCTGCATGCCGTAGGAACGGACGAAGCTTACGTACAAAGCGCCTTGAAAGGCGGATACCAAGTCCTGGGATTCTCCGAACACACTCCTTGGAAATACCGCACGGACTATGTGGCAGACATGCGCATGCTGCCCGACCAACTGCCGGACTATGTGGAGAGCCTGCAGGCCCTGCGCGAGAAATACAAAGGACAGATAGACATCAAGATCGGCCTGGAGTGCGAATACTTCCCCGACTACCTGCACTGGCTGAAGGAACAGATTAAACAATACCGGCTGGACTACATCATCTTCGGCAACCACTTCTACCACACGGACGAGAAATTCCCCTACTTCGGCCACCACTGCGACACGCGCGACATGCTGGACCTCTACGAGGAAAGCGCCATCGAGGGCATGGAGACAGGCCTGTACTGCTGCCTGGCCCATCCGGAACTCTTCATGCGTTCCTATCCCCAATGGGACCACCACTGCACCCTCATCAGCCGCCACATCTGCCGCACGGCCGCACGGCTCGGCATCCCCTTGGAATACAACATCGGCTACATGGCCTACAACGAAGCACACGGTCTGCAGACCTATCCGCATCCCGATTTCTGGCGCATCGCCGCCAATGAAGGCTGTACCGCCATCATCGGACTGGATGCCCACAACAATGCCGACCTGGAGAACGCGACGTATTACAACCACGCCGTCCAGGCTCTGAAAGATTTGAAGATGAAAGTGACGGACACGCTGCGGATGAACGCGTGGTAAACCTGTTTTTGACCCATTTATTTTACTCGCGGGGCTTGCCCCCGCCCTGAATAAGCGCGACCGCCCAACCCGGCGACGGGAAAGAATCCCGGAATCGACCTATCGGAATACAATGTCGGTAATCACCTGCGCCCCCACGTGCTTGTTCAGGTTGCGCACCAGCAGCGTGCGCCCCATCATCAGTTCCTGGCGCAGGGCGGCGGAGGTGAGGTGGACGTAGAGCGTCTGGTTGCGGACAAAGAGACCGTCGGTATAGGCCGCGATGGAGGGACCCACCACCTCGGGCCAGGCATTGACCAGGCGGCGTTCGTTCAGGGGGGACTCCAGGCTCTCCTGACGCAGATAGGCACGGACGAGCTGACCGATGGATTGTGCGTCCTTGCGTCTCATTCCCGGCTCCCTTCCCCGACAGTTTCGGACACCTGCCCGTTCTCTACATGAAACATCCGGTAATCGCTGCCCACACTGTGCAGGATGCGGTCCAAGTGGCTGCGGTCCGTATCCGTGATGAAAATCTGGCCAAAGCCGTCGCCCGCCACGAGCTTCACAATCTGCTCCACGCGCCGGGCGTCCAGCTTGTCGAAGAGGTCGTCCAGCAGGAGCAGCGGCACCGTGCCCGCCGCGCGCTTCAGGAAGTCGAACTGCGCCAGCTTCAGCGCCACCAGATACGTCTTGTTCTGTCCCTGCGAGCCTTCCTTCTTGATAGGGAAATCGCCCAGCAACATGTTCAGTTCGTCCTTATGGATGCCCCGCAGGGAATAGCCCATGATGCGGTCCCGCTCGCGGCTCTCGCGCAGGATGTCCAGCAACGGCCCCCGGGCGGCGTGCGATTCATACGTCAGCCCCACCTGCTCCCGGTCCTGCGAAATGAAAGAATAGAAAGACTGGAAGATGGGGATGAACTCGCGGATGAAGGCCTCGCGCTTGCGATAGACCATCTCGCCCGTCTGCGCCATCATCTCTTCCCAGACCAGAAACAGTTCCTCCTCCACGGGTTGTTCGCTCTTCAGCAGAACATTGCGCTGGGTCAGGGCTTTGTTATAGCGGATGAGGGCATTCAGATATTCCTTGTCATACTGCGAGATGACCACATCCATGAAGCGCCGGCGGCCGTCGCTGCCCCCGGCTATCAGTTCGACATCGGCCGGCGACACCATCACCAGGGGGATGAAGCCGATATGGTCCGACAGGCGGCCGTACTCCTTCTTGTTGCGCTTGAACTGCTTCTTCTGCCGGCGCTTCATGCCGCAATAGATTTCCTCCGGCGCACCGTCCGCCGCCTCATAGAACCCCTGTATCATGAAGAAATCAGCCTCGTGAAGGATGTTCTGCGAGTCGATGGGGTTGCCCGCGCTCTTGCAGAAAGACAGGTAGTAGACGGCATCCAGCAGATTGGTCTTGCCCATGCCGTTCTGCCCGAAAAAGCAATTCAGCTTGGGCGAGAACGCCAGTTCCACCTGCTCCAGGTTCTTATAATTAAGGATAGATATACGCTTCAATATCATAACATAATCAGCCAAAGGAAACAATCAATCAACACGGGGGCGGATAAGCAGCGACACCTGCGTCCGCGGGCGGAGATATCCCCGCCTCCGGACGGAGAATACTGCACGCACGGACGGAGATATCCCCCGGCACAGCGCCCGGAATCTCATCCGCCGCGCAAAAGTAGCAAGAATTTCGTTGTTTTCAGACCGGCAAGTGAAAAAAGATGCCCCCAAATTTCGCTGATAGTGATAAAACAACTAATTTTGCGGGTCGAAATCAAAAACATAGAATAATAACAAAAAGAATCCTATAACAATGGCAGAACAGAAAAAGACCAACGAAGCCCTCAACGTGGAAGAAGCACTGACACAATCAGAGGCATTTCTCATCAAGAACAAGAAACCCATCATCGGCGTGGTAGTGGCCATCATCGTCATCATCGCCGGCGTCACCCTGTACAAAAACCTCTATGCACAGCCGCGCGAAGAGAAAGCACAGGCTGCCTTGTACATGGGACAGCAGTACTTCGAGACGAACAACTTCGAGCAGGCCCTGAACGGCGACAGCATCGGCTACGCAGGTTTCCTCAAGGTGGCCGACGAATACAGCGGCACCAAGGCAGCCAACCTGGCCAAAGCCTACGCAGGCATCTGCTACGCCAAGCTGGGCAAGACACAGGAAGCCATCGACATGCTGAACGGCTTCGACGGCAACGACCAGATGGTGGCTCCCGCCATCAAAGGCGCCATCGGCAACTGCTACGCACAGCTGGGCGACCTGGACAAAGCCGCTTCCACCCTGCTGGATGCCGCCGGCCAGGCCGACAACAACACGTTGAGCCCCATCTTCCTGATGCAGGCCGGCGAAATCCTGGTGAAACAAGGCAAGTACGATGAAGCCATCAAAGCTTACACCACCATCAAGGACAAGTACTTCGCCTCCTACCAGGCCATGAACATCGACACCTACATCGAACAGGCTAAACTGCTGAAGAAGTAAACGACGTATGGCAACCGCATATCACAACCTCTCGGACTACGACTTCCAGTCCGTCCCCGACGCATCGGGGATGAAATTCGGCATCGTCGTGTCCGAATGGAACTACAACATCACGGGCGCCCTGCTCCAGGGCGCCCTGAATACGCTGAAAAAGCACGGCGCGAAGGAGGAGAACATCCTGGTCCGCACCGTCCCCGGCAGTTTCGAACTGACCTTCGGAGCGTCACAACTCATCAAGCACACGGATGTGGACGCCGTCATTGCTTTGGGCTGTGTGGTCCGTGGCGACACGCCACACTTTGATTACGTCTGCATGGGTGCCACGGAAGGCATCACGCGGCTGAATGCCGAAGGTGACGTTCCCGTCATCTACGGCCTCATCACCACCAACACCATGCAGCAGGCAGAGGACCGCGCAGGAGGCCGTTTGGGCAATAAAGGCGACGAATGTGCAGTTGCTGCAATAAAAATGATCGATTTTGCTTGCAGATTAAAAAAATAGTCGTACCTTTGCAGCGCAATTGAGAAACGAAGCAACGGCTTCCCCAAAAAACTTCTCAATAGCGGATTGGGCAAATACCAGAGTGGCCAAATGGGGCAGACTGTAAATCTGCTGGTTTATACCTTCGGTGGTTCGAATCCATCTTTGCCCACCTTAAATTTGCGGAAGTAGCTCAGTTGATAGAGCATTAGCCTTCCAAGCTGAGGGTCGCGGGTTTGAGTCCCGTCTTCCGCTCTTCTGAAAATCAGATGGTTATCGCAAGATTTCCATCTGATTTTTGTTTTCAGGCGGGTGCTGGGTTTTGCACGGAGCTAAAGTTGTGGATTATGGTGCCCCTATATAGATATCGTGTGGACAAGCCATGCCATTCATGCAATAAATCAACGAAAGTTAAACGCATCAATAAACATGATGGAGATACAGGGATGAATGTATGGAAAATCGCGCAAAATGACTAACTTTGCCACAATCAAAAATCAGAATGATGGAATATATTAATGAATTTCATAAGGAATGGATAGAGCGCACACGCCAATCGGTAGCCTCATGGAGCAAGCAGCCTGCCTCGTTAGAAGAAGCAAGGAAGCAGCAGGAACGCCTGAACTTGCAGAAAGCTATAAGAGAAAGCAAACAGAAGAACTGATAAAGTTTGCCGATGCCAACAGCTTGTGGATAGATTTCAGGTCGCTTCCCGTTATCTATTTAGCCAAAGGTGGAGAGAACGAAGTGTTCTACAACGGAGCGGCTACTGTCTATAAACTGAACAACTTTGAATATGCAGGTGATGACTTGGAAAATTTCTTTATCCGCATGGAGGCACACAACAGATTCTTTCCGAATGTGCCCTACCAACTGATAGGTTTTGCCTACAACAGTCAGCGTGAATTTTGTGCCGTCCTTATCCAACCTTATATCAAAGCGGAGAGGGAAGCCACCGAAGAAGAAATTGCAAGTTATATGCGGTTGCTCGGTTTCGAGATGGATTATTACGATGAGTACCATAATGATAAGTATAAGATTTTTGATGCCGTACCCAATAATGTGCTGTATGGGATTGATGGCAACCTTTACTTCATAGATACACAAATTAGAATTAAACGTTGTATTAGAATGCAATATTGACTAATTTTGTGGGGCAGTTCAATGCGGCAAAGAGATTATTAGTTTATTTATTATGAATCACTCTTGGCACTTGACTTTAATAGTCAGCCAAGGCATCAACCAATAGTTTCCAAATAGGATCAGATTCTTAAGATAACTATCGCAAGATTTCCATCTGATTTTTGTTTTCAGACGGGTGGCCACTCTTTCTTGAAAGATGTACGGCCAACCCGGCTACAACCTCAGACCATTGTATCTATTCTAAAACGAATAATTGACTGACTGATTATGAAAGTACTCTTAGTGAACGGTGGCCCGCACAAGACGGGTTGCACCTATACGGCGTTGGAAGAAGTGGCCGCCACCCTGCAAGCGGCGGGCGTGGAGACGGAAATCGTGTGGTTGGGTGTGAAGCCCGTGGCCGGATGTATCGGTTGCGGCAGTTGTGCGGAGAAGCTGGCCTGCTTCCGCGATGATGTGGTGAATGAGTTCCTGGACAAGGCGGAGGAGGCGGACGGATTCGTGTTCGGTTCGCCCGTGCATTTCGCTTCGGCCAGCGGGGCCATCACTTCGTTCATGGACCGTGCCTTCTATGCGGGCAACCGCCGGGGCGTGTTTGCCGGGAAGCCGGCTGCGGCCATTGCCAGCTGTCGGCGCGGGGGCGCTACGGCCACCTTCGACCAGCTAAACAAATACTTCACCATCAGCTCCATGCCCGTAGTATCTTCGCAATACTGGAACATGGTGCATGGCAACACGCCTGATGAGGTGCGCCAAGACCTCGAAGGCCTGCAGACCATGCGCACGCTGGGACGCAACATGGCGTGGCTCCTGCGCTGCATCGAGGCGGGACGGCAGGCGGGCATCGACTTTCCCCGCGGGGCGGAAGAGCCGTTGCGCACGAACTTTATCCGCTGATGTGGCGGTGGAATGAAAAACGAGCGCACCGGAAGCGGCCCTTGCGGGACTTCCGGTGCGCTCATTATGTCTTCTGACGGTGGTCAGTTGGCGTGGCGTCGCTCTTCCTTCTTGTCTTTTATGTAGAAATAAAGGAAGGATGTGAGTGCAATGGCCAAGATAGTGGCACACATCAAGATAAAGCCAAATTCACTGTTTGTCATATTAGTCCTCCTCTTTTTTGCTGTGTAAGAACCACAATCCCAAACTGAATGTCGTGATTGCGATGATGCTGGCAATGACGTACATCCATTTGTCTTGCATTTCTTTGAATATGGTTGAGATGATAACTGCCGTCAGTACGTACTTGGCTACGTCCATCAACCATTTGCCAATTTCTTTTCTTATTACGCAAAGATACGGTTATTTGCCGGACAATCCATGCGGAACGGTTCAGAATTCCACCGTCGGTGCCGTCTCCGCTCCGGCTTGGGCCTCGAAGTAGGCGCGCTTTTCGAAGCCGAACAGTCCGGCCAGGATGTTCTTGGGGAAGCGGCGGATGGCGGTGTTGAACTCGCGTGCCGTGTCATTGAAGTTCTTGCGTGCCACATTGATGCGGTTCTCCGTGCCTTCCAGTTGGGCTTGCAGTTCCAGAAAGTTCTGGTTGGCCTTCAGGTCGGGATAGTTTTCGGTAATGGCCAGCAGTTTGCCCAGAGCCGAGGCCAGTTGTCCTTGTGCGGCTTGGTATTCGGCCAGCTTCTCCGGTGTCAGGTCGGCGGGGTCTACTTTGATTTGCGTGGCCTTGCTGCGTGCTTCGATGACGCCTTCCAGTGTTTCCTGTTCGTGGGCGGCATAGCCCTTGACGGTGTTCACCAGGTTGGGGATGAGGTCGGCGCGACGCTGGTACTGTGTCTCCACGTTGGCCCACTGGTTGCTTACTTTCTCGTCCATCGACACCAGTCCGTTGTAACCCGTTACGGCCCAGATGGCCAGTACGGCAACGACTGCGATAATGATAAGGGTAGTTGTCTTCTTCATAATGCTTTATCTATTTGTTGTTTCAATATTTTAGCAAGAGTTTTTGGGTTACGTCGGGTATCCCATACATAAGCAATAAGTATGCAGTCTTCTTTTATAGTGTAGAGTATCTTATGATGATGTTTGATGATATACCTATAGGGTGTAGCCTTCCCGTTTTGTCCGTGGATACTCCCAATGGTAGGGAAAATAAGCAGATAACGTGTCTCTTGACGGATTTCAGTGATGACCCGTTGGGCTACGGCTTCATTGGCTTGGTTCAAATAGAAATTATAAACTTCTTCCAAGCCATGTATTGCTAATGGAGACCATTTGATTACCATGCCTGTATTACCTTGTCAAGTTGTTCGTCTGTGAGACATTGCCCGGCTTCATACTGCCGTTCAACGGTCTCTGTCAGTTCTTGAAATAGTTGGGGGGAAAATTCATAAGAGGATGAATCTCCCTCTTCCCTGCGGATGATGCTGCAAGCCTCAGCCAATTTTTGCAAGGATTCTTCCGTATTGAAGTGATTGATGATTTCCCGTACAAGAATCATCTTGTGGCTGTCCAATTCTGCTGTTGTCATATCGCTATTGTTTTTGTTCTCCTTTTGCAAATGTAGTCATTATGGCTGAAAAGAGAAAGATTCCCGTTCCTTAATTCTTCATTTAGAACCTGGAGCCTGCTCCTCCGCCTCCTCCGCTTCCGCCGCCGAAGCTACCTCCGAAGCCTCCGCCACCTCCGCCGAAGCCCCCGAATCCGCCGCCGAAGATGACCGGTCCGCCCCAGCCACCGCCTCGCCCGCGGTTGTTGTCCTGTCCGTGGCGCTCGCGGCGCTTGACCACATGGCCGCAGTTACGGCAGATGTAGGTGACGTCTTCCGTCTTCACGCCGTTGTGGAAGGAGATCACCTGGCTACTCGCACGCTTCAGGGTGTGCTTCTTGCAACGGGGACAACGGGTCTTGCGGCTGGCAGCTGCAATGCTGATGGCGATGGCGAAGAGGATGAAGGCAAAGATGATGGCAACGGCGGTTCCCAGGTCTCCGTCTTCGGATGTACTGCCGTCGTTTTCCATCGAACCGTCCAGACGGGCACAGGTGGCGCGGACGCCCGCTACCATGCCTTCGCTCCAGCGTTCGTCTTTCAGATAAGGGATCATATCTTGCGTCTGGATGCGCTTGCAGATGGCATCGGGCAGCACGCCCTCCAGGCCGTAGCCCGTGTAGAACTGGATGCAGCGCTGGTCGGTGACGAGCAGGATGACCAGTCCGTTGTCCTTCCCCTTCTTGCCCACGCCCCACGAATTGAGCAGTTCGTGACAGAAGTCGAAGCATTCCATGTCACCGATGCTGGGCACGACGGCCACCACGGTTTCGATGCCCGTCTGCTGCTCCAGGCGGTAGAGCATGCGGTCGATGCTGTCCGTGGCGGCGGGGCTGATGATGCCTGCAGGGTCGCACAGATAGCGGTATTTGTTCTGGATATGCACCTTGGGCAGGTTGTCGGGCGTATAGATGGTTTGCTGTGCCCGCACGCAGAGGGGGAGGCACAGCCACAGGATGAGAAGGGGAATGATTCGTTTCATGCAGTCTCTTCTTGATGTTTCGGCGGCTAAGATACGGCTTTTGCGGGAGTTATTGAATATATCTGTCCACAAAATTCTTTATTCGCCGCGTATATTCCTCTTTATTCTCCTTATAGGACACGGCGTGTTCGGCTCCGGGCACCAGCCACAGTTCTTTTGGTCCGGGTTTGGCCTCGTAGAGCGGATGCACCATCCACGTGGGTACAAAGGTGTCGGCATCGCCGTGGATGAAGAGCATGGGCAGGGTGCATTGCCTGACCTGCTCCACGGCGGATGCCTCACGGAAATTCCAACCGTATCTCCATTGGCAGAACAGGGAAGCGATATCGAGCAAAGGGAAGGCGGGCAGGCCGAACCGGTTCTTCAGTTCCCCCTTGAACTCATCCCACACGGAGGTATAGCCGCAGTCTTCCACGAAGCATTGGGGAGGCTGGACGTTCATCAGCTCCACGTCTCCGCTGAACATCATTGTAGTGGCCGCACCCATCGAGATGCCGTGTACCACGGTTCGTAGGCTGTCGCCAAAGAGTTGACGCGCCTCATTGGCCCAGCGCTGTATGTCCAGCCGGTCGAGCCATCCCATCTGGACGGCATCTCCCTCGCTCAGACCGTGGGCGTGGAGGTCGGGCAACAGGATGTTGTAGCCCAGTTGGCGGCTGTACAAGTAGCCGATGGGCATCATGCGGATGGCATTGTCGGTATAGCCGTGGATGATGAGGGCGGTGCGCCGCGTGGGGCGTGCGGCAGGAACGTAGAAGGCGTGGAGGCGTTCGCCCCGTTCATTTTCTATATAGGTCTCTTTCAGGGCATTGACCGTACGCAGGCTGTCCAGCCACGGGCCGAGTTCGGGATAGTCGTGACGCATCTGCTCCCACGAGCCGTTGATGTTGCGGCTGCGGGTAGCCAGTTCGTCGGGCTTCAGGGCGTAGTCAACCATGAAGTAGCCTGCGGCGAGCAGCACAAGAAGGAGTATCAGCACCCCGGCGAGGATGCCGACAAGGAGTCTTTTGTGTTTCATACCTGTCTCTGTGTGGTCAGCGTTGCCAAATCTCCCAAGCGGCAAACGCCTGCAGCAGCAGCATCTCCAGCCCGTTCTTCACGGTGGCGCCCTGGGCACGGCCCTTCTTCATGAAGAGGGTTTCGTCGGGATTGTACAGCAGGTCGTAGAGCAGATGCTGGGGCGTCAGCAGTTCGTAGGGGATGTCCGGGCAGAAGTCTACTTTGGGATACATGCCTACGGGCGTGCAGTTGACGATGACCGTGTGCTCGGCCATCACTTCGGGCGTCAGGTCGGCATAGGTCAATGTTTCGCTGTCCCGCTTGCTGCGCGAGACATAGGTGCTCTCTATGCCCAGGTTTGCCAGGCCGTGGTAGACGGCTTTCGAGGCGCCGCCCGTGCCCAGCAGCAGGGCCTTGCGGTGATGGGGTTGCAGCAGGGGTTCAATGGACTGCGTGAAGCCGATGATGTCCGAATTGTAGCCCACGAGCTTCACCTTGGCCTTGCCCTGGCGGATGATTTTGATGACGTTCACGGCGCCTATCTTGGCCGTGTCCGGGTCGAGTTCGTCCAGGTAGGGGATGACCTGTTCCTTGTAGGGGATGGTGACGTTGAGTCCGCAGAGGTTGATGTTTTCCGTCACTATCTCGGGGAAATCCTCGATGCTGGGGATTTCGAAGTTGACATACTCTGCGTCGATGTTTTCCGACTGGAACTTCTCGTTGAAGTAAGTAATGGAGAACGAGTGTTTCAGCGGATAGCCGATTAAACCGTATTTGTCCATAGTGTGTATGATGAAAGTTAAAGGTATGATTCTTAGGGTTATTTCGTTGCCATATACAGTGTGCAGACCCCGAACGTCAGCCGCCGGAACCGTACGTCCGAAAAGCCCGCGCGACGGATGCTCTCGCTCATCACTTCGCCTTGCGGGAAGGCGCGGATGCTCTGCGGCAGGTAGGTGTAGGCGCTGCGGTCGTGCGACACGAGGCGGCCCATCAGCGGGATGAGCCGTGAGTAAATCCGGTAGAGTTGCTTCATGGGCGGGCGGTCGGGCGTGGAGAGTTCGAGGATGACCAGGTGACCGCCGGGGCGCAACACGCGGCACATCTCGCGCAGGCCGCGGTCCAGGTGCTCGAAGTTGCGGATGCCGAAGGCCACGGTGACGGCGTCGAACGAGGCGTCGCTGAACGTCAACGCCTCGCAGTCCTCCCGTTGGAAGTCGATACGGGCGGCCAGACCCGCCTGCTCCACCTTCCGGCGCCCCACCTGCATCATGCCTTCGGACAGGTCGACGCCCGTAAGCGAGGCGGAGGGCAGCATCCGGCAGGCCTGTATGGCAAAGTCGCCCGTGCCTGTGGCCACGTCCAGCACCAGGGCGGGCCGGTGGGGGCGCAGCCACTTCAGCGCCGTGCGCCGCCACGAACGGTCGATGCCCAGCGACATGAGGCGGTTCAGGCGGTCGTAGGCGGGGGCAATGTGGTCGAACATGCGCTCCACCTGCTCCACCTTCTTGCCCTCCTGTCCGTAGGGCTTGACTTTCTCTTGAGGATATTCCATAACAATATTTGTTTACAAATCATAAATTCCGGCATTCGAGGCACAAGCCTCCGATGTCTCCCTCCAAACCCCTCCAGAAGTGCTTCTGAGCGGGTTTTAGACCCCACGCGTGGGGTATCATCAGGGGTCACGCGTGGGGTACCATCATACCCCACGCGTGGGGTGTCTTTGTACCCCACGCGTGGGTGTTTACAGTAGCCCGCGCGTGGGGTTCAACCGGGACTTACCGATGGAGATAATTCGTTACATTCCGCTCGATGCGCGTGGCGATGTCCTCCGTGTCCTGCGGCACGAACTTCTCGCCGGTGATGTGCTCGTAGAGCTCGACGTAGCGGTCGCTGATGCCGCGCACGATGTCGTCCGTCATCTCGGGCACCTGCTGTCCCTCCTTGCCTTGGAAGCCGTTGTCCATCAGCCATTCGCGCACGAACTCCTTCGAGAGCTGGCGTTGCGGCTCGCCCTGGGCGAAACGCTCCTCGTAGCCTTCGCTGTAGAAGTAGCGGCTGGAGTCGGGCGTGTGTATCTCGTCCATGAGGTAAATCTTGCCCTCGTGTTTGCCGAACTCATACTTCGTGTCCACCAGGATGAGCCCGCGCTCGGCGGCTATCTGCGTTCCGCGCTCGAAGAGGCGCAGGGTGTAGTCCTCCAGCACGGCGTATTCCTCGGGCGTGCAGAGGCCGCGCGCCAGGATTTCCTCCTTGGAGATGTCGGCATCGTGCTCGCCAATCTCGGCCTTCGTGGTCGGGGTGATGATGGGGGTGGGGAATTTCTGGTTCTCCTTCATGCCCTCCGGCAGACGCACGCCGCAGATTTCGCGCACGCCGCTCTTATACGCCCGCCATGCCGAGCCGCAGAGATAGCCGCGCACAATCATCTCCAGGGGGAAGCCCTCGCAGAACACGCCCACGGTCACCATCGGGTCGGGCGTGGCCAGCTTCCAGTTGGGGCAGATGTCCGTCGTGGCGTCGAGGAACTTGGCGGCTATCTGGTTCAGTATCTGTCCCTTGTAGGGGATTCCTTTGGGCAGGATGACGTCGAAGGCCGAGATGCGGTCCGTAGCCACCATGACCAGTTTCTCACCGTTGATGTTGTACACGTCGCGTACTTTCCCGTGGTAAACTGATTGCTGACCGGGGAAGTTGTAGTCTGTTTTAGTTAATGCTTTCATATCTTGTTGTTTTAGCTATGGTTTCTTCTTTCTTGCGCTCCCGTTCTGCCTTCTGCTCCTTCTCGTACTTGTCGTAGGCTTCGACGATGCGGGTGACTAATTTATGTCGCACGATGTCCTTCTGGTTCAGTTCGATGAAGGCAATGCCCTTCACACCCTTCAGGATGCGGAGCGCCTGCACCAGGCCGGACACCTGCGACGAAGGCAGGTCAATCTGCGTCATGTCGCCCGTCACGATCATCTTCGTGTTCATGCCCATGCGGGTGAGGAACATCTTGATTTGGGCAGAGGTCGTGTTCTGCGCTTCGTCCAGGATGACCACCGCGTCGTTCAGCGTCCGTCCGCGCATGAAGGCCAGGGGAGCTATCTGGATGACGTTCTGGTCCATGTATTCCTGCAACTTGGCGGCGGGAATCATGTCCTGCAAGGCATCGTAGAGGGGTTGCAGATACGGGTCAATCTTCTCCTTCATGTCGCCCGGCAGGAAGCCCAGTTTCTCGCCTGCCTCCACGGCGGGGCGGCTCAGGATAATCTTCTTGATTTCCTTGTTCTTCAGTGCCCGCACGGCCAGGGCGATGGCGGTGTACGTCTTGCCCGAGCCCGCCGGGCCGATGGCGAACACCATGTCGTGCTCGCGGAAGGCATCCACCAGGCGTTGCTGGTTCTCGCTACGCGGGATGATGGGCTTACCCGTGACGCTGAAGACGATGACGTTGCCGCTCTTCTCCGCCTGCGGGGCGTTGCCCTTGATGATGTCGATGATGGTTTCTTCTTTCAGCTGGTTGTATTCGGCACAGTATTTCTCCAGCTTGAGGATGTTCTCCTCGAAGGCGCACATCTCTTCCTCATCGCCCAGCACCTTGATGACATTGCCCCGCGCCACGATGCGCAGTTTGGGGTAGAGGGCCTTGATAAGTTGCATGTTGGCATTGTTCACGCCATAGAAGATGACGGGGTCTATATCTTCGAGTACAATCAGTTTTTCTATCATTCAGTTTGTTTTTCTGTGCTATTTTCCGCAAAGGTAGTGAAAGGTTCGCAAAGTTTGTGCGGAGGCCTCCCGTTTTTTTATGCAGAGGTTTGGAGAAAAGAATTGCTTATCCTATCTTTGCAAACACTAAACATAGGAATACAAACAATCTCTAAGCATCTTGCCCTATGACTACCACGACGTTGGAATCCTTGCAAAACGAAGTAATCCGCGACGTGCTCAATGTCAGCGACGTCCATATCCTGAAGAAACTGAAGAACTTCTTGCGCTGCGAAGAGCGCAAGAAGCACGAGTATGCCGCGTCCCAGCCAGCCTCTGCCGTGGCCTCTGAAGAAGCGGAACCCTACATGACCAAGGAGGAAATCTTGACCAACTTCGACCAGGCATGTAAAGAGTTAAAGTTGAACTTGGAAGGGAAACTGGAGTTTAAGCCAGCGGAAGAGTTGCTCAATGAACTGTAAGATTACTTATACTCCGGATTTTGCGAGAGCGCTTAAGAAATTATCCAAACGCTATCGCTCCATGAAACAGGACTACGCCCAATTGCTTGAGGATTTACACCAGAATCCTTTTCTTGGCACAGAGTTAGGCCATCGTTTGCGCAAGGTCCGTTTGGCAATCACCTCTAAAGGGAAGGGGAAAAGCGGCGGGGCCCGAGTGATTACCTATACCGTTATTTTTGCCCAAGCAGACACTGAAGTCAAACTGATTACTATCTATGACAAGTCGGAGCGTGACAACATCAGCGATGCCGAATTGCTGGAGATCCTGCGTCGCAACGGTATAGAAGCATAGTTATCCGAATAGCAGCACCTTTCCCCCGTCCGATTCCGCATACTTCCTTAGCAACTCCTGCGTCATCCCAGCCGCCTCGTTCAACCGCTGTTCATCCCCGTCATATCCATTGATAATGGCCAGTATACGCCGTGTGCCGACGTCCATCTTGGTACGCTCGTTATCGCTGGTGGGCGTGCCAATACCTCCCACAGCATCGCGGAACACCGGCAGTCCCTCAATATTGAGCATGCCACGCCCGATGCCTTCAAACGGTTCGCCCGCCCGGCCTACGCCCAGGCAAAGGTCCGTGCCCTGAATCTTGTCTGCATCGAAACCGCCGATACTATAACCGGTGCGTAGCGAGACAAGGTTTATCAGGTCCACCAACGAATCAATTCTGTATAGTTCCAATCCGCGCAACAGCCTGCGCCGCAGGGCTTCAGCCGAGGGACGATAGCGGCTTGGGTCTTTGCCCAGGCGACGGTAGGCTTCGCGTGTAGCGGCTATGGCGGGTTGCTGCTTGATGCTGTCGGCTGTTTCCGAGGCGCGCAAGGTTTGGGTGAAAGCGTCTATCTCCTGCCAGAGTCCTTCGGAATAAAGTGTGTTGGTGACGTTGGCCAGGACAGCCGCACCGCGGTATTCGGGACAGCGCGACTTGAGTTCGGGGGAAAGGGTAAGATGAAACATATTTATGGAATATCTGGGTTAAACATAGTTCAGCATGATTCCCGTCAGCATCCGCCCGGACCGGATGCCCAGCCGGCGGGCCGAAAAGAAATCATCGCAGTGCGTATAGGTACAGATGCCGGCCGTCTCAATGGCAGCGGACGGCACGCCGAAGTCCAGCAGTTGCAGGCGGTTGGCCTCCCACAGGTCGATGTGCCACTTCTCCTGTTTGCGGGCGATGCGGTCCATGGGAAAGCCGGCAAGCCGGAAGGCCTCGTACACTTCGTCGCCCACCTCGAAGGCGGCGAGCGAGATGCCCGGTCCGATGACGGCCGAGATGTCTGCCCCGTCCGTACCGTACAGGATGCGCATCTGCTCCAAGGCGTGACCGACTATGAAGTTCACCGTGCCCCGCCAACCGGCATGGACGGCGGCAATGGCTTGGTGCTTCCAGTCATATAATAAAATAGGTATGCAGTCTGCGGTAGAGATGCAGAGGCAGATGCCGGGCCGGTCGGTGACCAAGGCATCAATGCCTTGCAACAAGGCGTGGCGTTGTTCCTCGTTCGCAGAGAGGAAAGCATCGTCTATGGGCAATACCCGCGTGCCGTGCGTCTGCCACGGGATGATAAGCTCCCTGGGGCGCTGAGGCAGGGAAGCAAGCAGTATCTCCTGGTTGCGGCTGACGCTTTGAGGGTCGTCGCCCGTGTAGGGCGTACAGTTCAGCGAGGCATAGGTACCGGTGCTGACGCCTCCGTGGCGTGTGGTGCTGAAGGCGCAGACTTCAGGTTGACAGAGCAGGTGACGCAACAGACCGGTGTCGCTGCTGACCTTGAACACCAGGTGCGGCATGTCCACCCCCTTATAGTGCTTCACCATCCGGTCCACCCGGTTCATACCGTTACGCAGGGCCACTTGCTGCGAAGGGAGGTTGGTGTCGCGTATGATGGAGTAAACCTCCCGGAAGCCAAGCGTCCGAAACGCATACTCCTTGCAGGCCCGGGCAGCCTCGATGGCAAATCCACGGTGCCAATAGGCCCGGCGCAACAGATAGCCTATCTCGGGCACCCGCCTGTCCTTGTAGTCCTGGAGTGTAAGGCCGCATTGCCCGATGAGGGCACCGCTGCTTTTCTCCACCAGAGCCCAAAGGCCGAAACCGTCCTCCCGGTAACGGCGCAGTTGCTTGTCCAGCCATGCTTGTACTTCTTCCCGGCTGAACGGTCCCTCGTAGGCATACATCACCTCCGGGTCTTGCAGCAGCAGGCAAGCGTCGTCGAAGTCTTCTTGCCTCAGTTCGCGGAGCAGAAGCCGGCGGGTTTCCAGGATAACTTTCATGGTCACTGCTGTTCCTTGTCGTTTTCCTCTTCCTCGTCCCAATCCTCTTCGTATTCGAAGTCTTCCAGGTCTTCGATGTCGTCCTCGTCCACATATTCCACGCTAAGGTCTTCATCGGCGCCTTCCTCGCGCAGTTCTTCGGCCAGGTGGCTCATGTCTTTGGGGCGGTGGGCGATGCTCTCGACGTGTCCTTCCAGGCGGTTGCTCTCCTTGTTCAGTTCCGTCCAGAGAATGTCCTTCAGCACGTCGATGCCCAGTCCGCTGACAGAGGAGATGAACACGTGCGGGATACCGACGGGCAGCGTCGGTTCTATTTCGTCCATCAGTTCCTGGTCCAGCATGTCGCACTTGGTGACGGCCAGCACACGCTGCTTGTCCAGCATCTCGGGATTAAATGTCTTCAGTTCGTTCAGCAGGATATCGTATTCCTTGGCGATGTCGTCCGCATCGGCAGGCACCATGAAGAGCAGCAGTGAGTTGCGCTCGATGTGGCGCAGGAAGCGCAGGCCCAGGCCTTTGCCCTGGCTGGCTCCCTCGATGATACCGGGGATGTCCGCCATGACAAACGACTTGCCTTCGCGGTAGGACACGATGCCCAGGTTGGGCTCCAGCGTGGTGAAGGGATAGTTGGCAATCTTCGGCTTGGCGGCCGACACGGTGGAGAGCAGGGTCGATTTGCCCGCGTTGGGGAAGCCCACCAGGCCCACGTCGGCCAGCAACTTCAGTTCCAGGATGACGGTCATCTCCTGCATCGGCTCGCCCGGCTGGGCAAAGCGCGGTGCCTGTCGTGTGGCGGTACGGAAGTGCCAGTTGCCCAGTCCGCCCCGTCCGCCTTTCAGCAGGATGACCTCCTGTCCGTGCTCGGTGACGTCGCACAGGTATTCGCCCGTCTCGGCGTTATAGGCCACGGTGCCGCAGGGCACTTCTATCACCTTGTCCTCGCCGTCCTTGCCGAAGCTGCGGTTCTTCGAGCCGCTTTCGCCATGTCCGGCAAGGACGTGGCGCTGATACTTCAGGTGCAAGAGTGTCCAGTAGTTGCGGTTGCCGCGCAGGATGATGTTGCCGCCCCGTCCGCCGTCGCCGCCGTCGGGTCCGCCCTTGGGCATGTACTTGGCACGGTGCATGTGTGTGGAACCCCGTCCGCCCTTGCCCGAGCGGCAGTATATCTTCACGTAGTCTACGAAGTTTGATTCTGGCATGATTTCCTAATTATATAATTGTAGTTAATAATTCAGTCCGAACTGCCATAAAGGAATGACATTCATATAACCGCTTTCGATGTCGTCTTTTACCACATATCCCTGCTCAATGCCTTGCAGTTGCTTTTGCTTTTTGTTTCGTCCTCCTACTTCGAACGTATAGTCATCAATCCGGAAGTCGGAAACGGAAGAGGTGATAGTATCGTAGTTGACACGGGTCTGGTTGAAAAAGAATGTTTCGCGCAGGTTGCCGGTATCAGCGGTCTGGTGTGCCAAAGCATACACGAGGTTGGGATTGTCCAGATAAACCTTGTCCACCTTGCCCAATCCCCGGACGCCACCGGTGTCGTCGCGCAGTTGGGCGATGAGACCGGCCTCTTCCAGGTAGAGGAAATAATCGGCCAGGCTGTTCCGGCTGATGCCTATCGTGGTAGCGATATGGCTCATGTTGGGTTTGAAGGGCACGCTCTGGGCGATAACGGTAAGCAGGCGTTTCAGTTTGCGGCTGGTGGCGACACTCATCTCGGCGTATTGGGGGATGTCTGTTTCCAGGGTCTTGGTCACTACCTGTTGGAGCCGGATGTCGAATTGCCGTTCCCGTGAAAACGGATAATAACCTTGCTTCAGGTAGTCCGGGAAATAAGCATAGGGATGGAAATCGCGCGGCAGCTCCAGCCGGTGGTGCAGGATGTCGTCCAAAGTCAGCACAGGCAGTTGGATGCCGTGGAACATCTGCAAGTATTCGCGGAAGGAAAGTCCCTGCATGTGGTAGAGCAAGGCGCGGCGGCTCAGGTCGGCAGTTCCTTTGTGGATGTCCAGGATGGACGAGCCGGTGAAGATGACGTGCAGTCCCGCATGATAGTCGTATATCAGTTTCAGTTCGCGTGCCCAGTCTTGGTATTTATGTATTTCGTCAATGATGAGGTGGCGCCCTCCCCGCTTGACAAAGTCATCGGCCAGGTCTACCAAGTGATGGCTGGAGAAATAGAGGTCGTCGGCATTGACAAAGAGCGTCGTGTTGCGCTCCAGCCGTTCTTTGGTATGTTGCAGCATCAGCGTGGTTTTTCCTACGCCGCGCGGCCCTACCAATCCCACCAGACGGTTCTCCCAGTCTATGCGGTCGAACATGTAACGGTGGTGTTCAGTGGGGGTATCCCTCAACAAAGCATCGAAGTAGGCTTGCAATTTCTCCATTTTTTCTCCTTTTTCGGGGGCAAAGATACGAAAAGTGCACTGAATTCAGTGCACTTTTATGAAGGAATTGCACATTTTACAGTGCAAATATACGAGTTGGCGAAATTACTTCACCTTATCAATCGCCTCGCAGATATCCCCCGTGATGCGCTCCAGTTCGCCCAGTCCGTTGATGTGGCAATACTTGCCCTCCTGCTTGTACCAGTCGATGAGGGGAGCCGTCTGGCTGTGGTAGACGGTGAGGCGCTTGCGGATGGTCTCCTCGTTGTCGTCGGCGCGTCCGCTCTGCTGTCCGCGCAGGATGAGGCGGTTCATCAGTTCGTCTTCGGGCACTTCGAGGTCCAGCATGATGCTTACTTCCTGACCCCGCTCGGCCAGCATCTTCTTCAGCGCTTCGGCCTGGGCGATGGTGCGGGGAAATCCGTCGAAGATGACGCCCTTCGAGTCCTTCAGCCCGTCGAGCGTGGAGGCCAGGATGTCTACGATGAGGTTGTCCGGCAGCAGTTGACCTTGGTCAATGTAGCCCTTGGCCGTCTTGCCCAGTTCGGTGCCGGCTTTGATTTCGGCACGCAGCACGTCGCCCGTCGAAATGTGGTTGATGCCATACTTGGCTACAATTCTCTCACTTTGCGTTCCCTTGCCTGAGCCGGGAGCGCCGAAAATTACGATGTTCAGCATTTTATTAATGGTAAATGGTTAATGATTAATGGTTAATGATTAATGATTAATGGTTAATGGTAAAATGGGCTGCGTGTGGAACATCCTTGCCATTAACCACTTACCATTAATCATTAACCACTGTATAAATGTCCTTGTAGTTTCGACCCAGCCCGTCGTAGTCCAGTCCATAGCCCACGATGAAATCGTTGGGAATCTGCATGGCCACGTATTTGATGTCGAGGTCCACTTTCAGTTTCTCCGGCTTCACCAGTAGCGTGGCAATGTGGATTTCCTTTGGACGTCTCGTGCCCAATGTTTCGAGGAGGCGTTGCATCGTCAAGCCCGTGTCCACGATGTCCTCCACGATGACGATGGTGCGGTCCGTCAGGTCCTCGGTGATGCCGATGACCTCCTTCACTTTGCCCGTCGAGGTCACGCCCTGGTAGGATGCCAGCTTGACGAACGACACTTCACAAGGAATGGTGATGCGCTTCATCAGGTCGGCGGTGAACATGAATGAGCCGTTCAGCACACTGAGAAACAGCGGATTCTTGCCGGCCAGGTCACGGTTGATTTCTGCGGCCACGCGGTCCACTTCCTTCAGGATGTCCGCCTCGGGAATGGAGACGGCAAAACGCTTGTCTTTTATCTGTATCTGGTTCATTGTCGATGATTTTAGGGACAAAGGTACGGATTTTTGCGGGATTTCAGCCTTATGGACTGCTATTTTCTTCGTGGGCACACGGAGATATCTCCGCCCGCACACGGAGATATCTTTGCCCGTGCACGGAGATATCTGCGCCCGTATACGGAGATATCTTCGCCGGTGGGCACAATACCGAACAGTTTCCAGACCGATCCTTCCGGACGCTTGTCCTGTCATTTGTTTCGGATTTGTTGGCCTGTTTCGGAAGAATGTGTACCTTTGCGCGGTCTTAAGAAAAGACTGAGGGCGTTACCGGTTGCGGCAGGTGAATGTATGGTTGCCGGACCGTGCGGCTTTCACGCTTGATGAACTACGAATACCCCACCTGCCAGAAAGCCGCAGGCGGATTTAATACAGACTATAACAACGAGAGAATTAAACACTTACCATGAATTTATATGCTCTATTTTGCAGCCTGCTGATGATGGCAGCCATTCCTGCCTTTGCCGGCAACGAAACGAACGTACAGAAAGAACAGGACAGTTTCAGCGTGCTCCAGTGGAATATCTGGCAGGAAGGCACAATGGTGGAGGGCGGCTACGAGGCCATTGCCGACGAAATAGCCCGACTGAAACCAGACTTAGTGACCTTCAGCGAAGTGCGCAACTACCACGACACCCGCTTCTGCGACCGCATCGTCCGCTCGCTGGCCGAACGGGGTGAAACGTATTATTCCTTCTACAGCTATGATTCCGGCCTGCTGAGCCGACATCCCATCACGGATTCGCTGACCGTCTTTCCCGAGAAGGATGACCACGGCAGCATCTACAAGCTGGAAAGCACGGTATGCGGGCGCAAGATTGCCGTCTACACCGCCCATCTGGACTACCTGAACGACGCCTATTATAACGTGCGCGGATATGACGGTTCCACGTGGGAAGAGATTCCCATCCCGCAGACCGTCCTCGAAGTCCTGCAAGTGAACGACGCCTCGCTGCGTGACGACGCCATCCGCCGCTTCATCGAGGAGGCGCGCAAGGACGTGGCCGAGGGCGATATCGTCATCTTGGGCGGAGACTTCAACGAGCCGTCGCACCTGGACTGGATCCGCGAGACCAAAGACCTGTATGACCACAACGGACTCATCATCCCCTGGACCGTACCGCTGCTGCTGGACAATGCCGGGTTTGTGGACGCCTACCGTGCCTGTCACCCGGACGTGCTGGCCTGCCCGGGCTTCACTTTCCCCGCCGACAATCCTCGGGTACCCGTCGAACGGCTGACCTGGGCGCCGAAATCCGACGAAAGGGATCGCATCGACTACGTATTTTACCATCCCTATCCGGGACTGGAGGCCACGGAAGCCCTTATCTACGGGCCGCGTGGCAGCATCTGCCGGAACCAACGGATGGAAGAACAGACGCAGGACCCCTTCCTGCCCCATCAAGGTGTATGGCCCACGGATCACAAAGGCGTATGGGTCACGTTCCGTTTCCGCTAAGGAAAAGCATGCATTTGGAACAAAATTCGTACTTTTGCTCCCGATTTATAAAAAACGATTGCCAATGAAGATTTTTCCTACCGAAAGCATCCGGCTGTTAGATGCCTATACCATAGAGAATGAACCCATTGCCTCCATCGACCTGATGGAACGCTCCGCCCGCGCCCTGGCCGGGGCCATCGCGGGACGATGGAAGACGGACACACGGATAACGATTTTCGCCGGACCGGGCAACAACGGTGGCGATGCCCTGGCCTTGGCGCGTCTGCTGATGGAACGGGGCTACCAGGTGGAAACCTTCCTGTTCAATACGAAAGGCAAACTTTCGCCCGACTGCGCCACGAACATGGAGCGATTGGCGGCCGTGCCCGATGTGGACTTTCACGAAGTGACTTCGCAATTTACCTTCCCCAAGCTGACGGCGGACGATGTCATCATTGACGGACTCTTCGGCAGCGGCCTGAACAAGCCATTGGCAGGCGGCTTCGCCGCAGTAGTGAAGTTCATCAACGCCTCGCCTGCACAAGTGGTGGCCATAGACATCCCATCCGGCCTGATGTGCGAGGACAATACATACAACGTGTCATCGGCCATCGTACGCGCCGACCTCACGCTGAGCCTGCAATTGCCCAAACTCGCCTTCCTGTTTGCCGAGAACGAGGCGTATGTGGGCGAATGGCGTTTGCTGGACATACGGTTGAGTGCGGAAGCCATTGCTCATACGCCTACGGACTACGAACTGACGGAGCCAGACACCGTGTCGGCCCTGCTGAGACCCCGCGGACGTTTTGCCCATAAAGGCAACTTCGGGCGTGCGTTGCTGGTGGCCGGTTCGCAAGGGATGGCTGGCGCCTCGGTGCTGGCGGCACGGGCTTGCCTGCGTTCAGGAGTCGGACTGCTGACGGTACACGTGCCTTTCTACAACAACGACATTGTGCAAACATCCGTACCGGAAGCCATGACCGAACTGGACCTGAGCGACACCTGCTTTGCCACCCCCATCAACACAGATGACTATCAGGCAGTGGCCATCGGTCCCGGCTTGGGCCGGTCGAATGAGACCATCTCGGCTTTATTGGAGCAGATAGACATCTGCGAGGTGCCGATGGTACTGGATGCTGACGCCTTGAATATCCTGGGTGACAATCGGACTTATCTCTCTCGCCTGCCCAAGGGAAGCATCCTGACCCCGCATCCCAAGGAACTGGAACGCCTGGTAGGCAAATGCCAGAACAGCTACGAACGCCTGGAGCGGGCCCGCGAACTGGCGCAGCAGACCGAAACATACGTCATACTGAAAGGAGCCTATACCGCCGTTATCTCGCCCGACGGGAAATGCCGCTTCAACACGACGGGCAATCCCGGCATGGCCACGGGTGGCAGCGGTGACGTACTGACGGGCATCCTGCTGGCCTTGCTGGCACAAGGATACGCCCCCGGCGATGCTGCCGTACTGGGCGTCTATGTACACGGACTGGCCGGCGACCTGGCTGCCGATGAGTTTGGGCAAATCAGCCTGACGGCAGGAGACTTGGTGAGCCACCTGCCCCAAGCCTGGCAGGAACTGGCTACTGCACACGAGTCGTGATGTGGAAGCAGGCCTGCCGGATTTCGTACTTCACGTAGCAGCGGTCGGCCTTCTTCAAGTCGCGCAGCACTTCGGCCAGTACCAGTTTCAGCGTGTCAGCGCGAACGTCCTGCAGAGGGCGGCCGTCAGGGTCTTCCACTTTCTCGAAACGTTTCCAACTGATATCGAAAGTGGTACCGTAGGCATGGGTGGAGTTGGCACTGGCATTGGTATTGCGCCGACGCAGACGCTTCACGTCTCCTTGGGTACGGAGCACGGAGGTGACGATAATCTTATTGGGATTCAACCCCTTGCAAGCCAGTGAGTCCAGGAAGTTTTGTCCGATGGTATCCAGCAGGGCAGCTGCACCGGGAATGAGATAAGGGATAGAGTGAGTCAGCGAATCCACACTGTAATGTTCGTTGTCATCAATGAGGACAAGTCTGTCCGTCAGTTTCTCCGCCGCCTCGCGCGAGGCAATGGGCGGAATGCCGATGGCCTGCGCCACGGCCAGTTGGCGGTCATTACGGTCGCCGAAAGTGCGGCCAAAGTTGGCAACGCCGCGTATATTGTGCGGTTCGTTCATCTTCATGGTCAAGTCTTCTTTCTTTTTGCAACCTGCGAAAGCAAATACTCCACACAAGCAGACAGCGAGGAGGAGAGGAAACAGTCTTTTCTGATTGTACATAGTCATATAGCGATAAATGTTCAACGGTTTAATAGTTAGTGGCAAGTGTCCAGCGGTTAATACTCTACAGAATCAACCACCCATTCTGTCCTGCTGGAGGCCGCGCAAAGATACAACAACCTTCGCGACCACGAAAGCCTTTCCTTTTTTTTCGTACCTTTGCACCCGTTATTGCAATCATTAAAGACTAAACAGAAACGTGCAACGATATTTCATCTACCTTTCCTACGACGGCGCAGCCTATCACGGCTGGCAGATACAGCCCAACGGTTTGAGTGTGCAGGAGTGCCTGATGCGCGCCCTCTCCACCCTGCTGCGTCGCGAGGTGGACGTGGTGGGAGCGGGACGTACCGATGCCGGGGTGCATGCCTCGCTGATGGTGGCGCATTTCGATGCCGATGCTCCCGTGGACACCGTGCTGCTGGCCGACAAACTGAACCGCCTGTTGCCGCCCGACATCGCCATCCATCGCATTTGTCCCGTTCGGCCGGAGGCCCATGCCCGCTTCGACGCCACGTCGCGCACCTATCATTATTACGTCACCACTGCCAAGACCCCCTTCCTGCGCCCCTACCGTTGCCGGCTGTTCCGTACGCCGGACTTTGACCGGATGAACGAAGCGGCCGCCACCCTCTCGGACTATACGGACTTCACCAGCTTCAGCAAACTGCACACGGATGTCAAGACCAACAACTGCCGCATCATGCATGCTGCCTGGACGCAAGTGGACGACGTGACATGGGTCTTCACCATCCGGGCCGACCGTTTCTTGCGCAACATGGTCCGTGCCATCGTCGGCACACTGCTTGACGTGGGGCGAGGCAAACTGACCGTCGGGGACTTCCGCCGCATCATCGAGCAGAAAGACCGATGCCGGGCCGGAACATCGGCGCCTGCCGAGGGACTTTTCCTGGCAGACATTACTTATCCTGACAGACTCTTTCCAACAGACAATGACTGATTGCTTATGTGGTTGATTCTCGCTTTTCTCTCCGCAGCCCTGTTAGGTTTCTACGACGCTTTCAAGAAGAAGTCGCTGCGTGGCAATGCCGTGCTGCCCGTGTTGTTTCTCAATACCCTGTTCTGTAGCCTGGTGTTCCTGCCGTTCATTCTATGTTCTTTCTGGACACCCGACGCGCTGGCAGGGACGATATTCTATGTACCAGCTGCCGGATGGGAAGTACACAAGTATGTGCTGCTCAAGTCATTTATCGTGCTGGGGTCGTGGGCCTTCGGCTATTTCGGCATGAAACACCTGCCACTCACCATCGTAGGCCCCATCAATGCCACGCGCCCAGTCATGGTGCTGGTGGGAGCCCTGCTGCTGTTTGGCGAGCGGCTGAACCTTTGGCAATGGGTAGGGGTCATTCTGGCCATTCTGTCCTTCTTCCTGTTGAGCCGTTCCGGGAAGAAAGAAGGGATTGACTTCCGACACAACAAATGGATACTATGCATCGTACTGGCCGCCGTACTGGGAGCCGTGAGCGGATTGTATGACAAGTATCTGATGAAGCAATTCGACCCGATGCTGGTACAGGCATGGTACAATGTCTACCAGGTGTTCATCATGTGTCCCGTGCTCCTACTGTTGTGGTATCCCCGCCGCCGGGAGACTCCTTTCCGTTGGGACTGGTGCATCGTGGGCATATCTTTCTTCCTTTGCGCGGCAGACTTCGCCTATTTCTACGCCCTGAGCTACGAAGACTCCATGATTTCCATCGTATCCATGGTGCGGCGTGGCAGTGTCATCGTCTCATTCCTTTTCGGTGCACTGGCTTTCCACGAAAAGAATCTGCGTAGCAAGGCTGTGGACCTGGCGCTGGTACTGTTGGGCATGTTCTTCCTCTACCTGGGCAGCCGATGAACGGCAGGAAAAACCGCGTGCCGGGCAAAAGAAACATAAATATGCACCGAAGGGAGACTGACGGCTTTGCCGTTTCACACTTAATTCCCATCTTTGCGCACAGATAAACCAAGCAGATAAAAAAACATGGCAGAAGATATCTATGTCAGTACCGGCGACAAGGCCGAACGTTACCGCACCCTCTTGCCGCAAGTGCAGAGCCTGCTGGCCGGCGAAACCGACCGTATAGCCAATCTGGCCAATGTGGCCGCAGCCCTGAAGACCACATTCGGCTTCTTCTGGGTAGGATTCTACCGGGTAGAAGGTGACGAACTGGTCTTGGGACCTTTCCAAGGACCGGTGGCCTGCACCCGTATCGCCCATGGTCGAGGTGTATGCGGAACGGCCTGGAAAGAGAACCGCACCCTGGTAGTACCCGATGTGGATGCCTTCCCGGGACACATTGCATGCAGTTCCCTGTCGCGCTCGGAAATCGTCATACCCTTGCACGACAAGGCGGACCGCGTATGGGGAGTGCTGGACATAGACAGCGACCGCCCGGCCGACTTCGACGAGACGGATGCCGCCTGCCTGGAAGAACTTTGTACTTTGTTGAGAAATTGAGATTATGAAGAAACTGATTATTAGCTTGCTCCTGCTGCCTCTCGCCCTGGCTGTGTCCGCACAAGAGGCTCGTACCCTGTTTACCCACATGCCCGACTCCCTCTGCCCGCTGCTCTCGGCGGTCAACCGGGCGGACTGCATCGACTTCCTGGACAGCAAGATGCGGGCCCAGGTGACCAACACCTTCGGCGGAAAGTCGGAGATGACGATACTCACACCGGACTATATCCGGATGCAACTGACCTCGCGGAACACCTGGCAGATGAAAGTTCTCCCCCTGACAGACAGCACGCGAGTCATCTGCACCGTCTCCACAGCCTATGCCCCCGCACCCGACAGTCACATCCGCTTCTACGACACCGACTGGCATCCGTTGCCCACGGCCGACTATCTGGAAACTCTGCCCGCAATGAGCGATTTCCTCCTGCCGCCATCGGACACGAGCAATGTCTACCGCCAGCATAACGCCCGCCGACAGGCCGACCTCCTCCTGCTGGATGCCTCGCTGGCAGCGGACAGTACGACACTGACCTTCCGCCTTTCCACCCCCCGCTATATGGAAAAAGAAGCGGCGGACGAACTGAAACCGTTCATCCGCCGACATATCACCTACGTATGGCAACGGGGCAAGTTCCGCCCCCGCCGCCCGTAAGAGAGAAGAGTCCCTATTTCACCTTAATCTTGTCGAATCCCTCGCCATACACACCGATAACCGCGCTCTGCGACACGAAAGCATTCGGGTCGATATCCTTGATGAGGCGGAAGATGATAGTGGATTCGCGCTTCTTGGCCAGCACAAACAGCATCCGGATCTCACGGCCTGTGTAGAATCCCGAGGCGTTGATGACCGTCACGCCACGGTGAGGGAACTGATTGATATGCTTGCCGATTTCCTCATATTTATCGCTGATGATAAAGAACTGCACCGACTGGCGGGCACTGTTGACCACCTGGTCCAGGACGAAGCTGGAGATGAACAGCGTCACATAGCCGTAAACCACCTTTTCCCAATCGTGCAAGACCAGGTAACTGGACGTGATAATGATGAGGTCCATGAAGCGCATCACCTGCCCCAGCGTGATGTCACGATACTTATGCACCACGGCTGCGATGATATCCGTTCCTCCCGTGCTGCCGTTGTTGGAGAAGGCTATGCCGATGCCGCTACCGCAGAAGGTAGCACCCAAGACACAAGCCATGAAAGGTTGGTCGTCCAGCAGTTGCACGTCTTTTGTCACCTCCTGAATGACAGCCAAGAAAGTGGACAGCGTAAATACCGCCCAAATGGTCTTGACGCTGAATTTCCAGCCTAATTGCCAGACACCCATGACGAGCAGCGCCGCATTGACGCCCAAGTAAACATACTGCACGGGCAGTCCCGTAGCAAAATAGACGATGGAGGCGATACCCGGCACGCCACTGGCCGTGATGTCTTGGGGCAGGAGGAACAGGGTCCATCCGATGCCATAAAGAATCATTCCCAAGGCAATCATCACATAATCCTTGACCTCCCGCTTCACATTGACAGGCAGGGGGCGGATGACAGTAGATGTTTTCATTTCTTTGTCTCTCTTTTATGGTTTTGATAAATGCGGCGCAAAAGTAGTCAATCTTGTGTTCACGTGCAATGATTTTCGGAGTATAGTTAGCATACGGGAAAAGCCAAAGCCCATTCATCGGCAAAAAAGCGGGAGTGGGCGATAAAATTCCCCCTTGCATCCACTTGTTTTGCAGGAAAAGGACAAACATCCTTACTTTGCCTCACGAATAAAAGGTAACTTGATTAGTACAGACAACAACATGAAGAAGGTAAAAAGATTGACGACAACCGCATGCTTTCTCTTGGGCTGCACATTCCTGTGGGCCCAAGAGGCTGCACCGGCGGTAACCGCGGACAGTTTGCCCGCACGGTGGGACCTGCAGACGTGCATCGACTACGCAAAGGTACACAACATCACCATCCGGCGCAACCGCATCAGCGCGCAAAGCACGGAAGAAGACCTGAAGACGGCCAAGGCCGAATGGTTCCCCAGCCTGAGCGGAAGCGTGAGCCAGCGCATCGTGAACCGACCGAACACCAGCAACGGCACCATCATCAGCGGCGACAACATCACGACGAGCCAGAGCAAGACGTCGTACAACGGCAACTACGGCATCGACGCCAACTGGACGCTCTACAACGGCGGAAGCCGCGTGAACGGCATCAAGCAACAGAAGCTGAACAGCCGTATCGCCGAGCTGACCATTGCCGAGAGCGAAAACTCCATTCAGGAAAGCATCATGCAACTCTACATGCAGATACTCTACGCCGCCGAAGCCGTGAAGGTGAACGAAGGCACCCTGGAAGTGAGCCGCGCCACCTGCGAACGGGCCAAGCAACTGCATGACGCGGGCAGCCTCTCCGCCGCCGACCTGGCCCAACTGGAGGCGCAGGTGAGCAATGATAATTACCAGTTGGTGACCGCCCAAGCCACGCTGCAAGACTACCGCCTGCAACTGAAGCAACTGCTGGAACTGGACGGCGACTACGAGATGCAACTGGACATGCCCGAGCTGGACGACACCGACGTGCTCAGCCCCCTGCCCCTGAAAGACGACGTCTACCAGACGGCACTGGCCTTCAGGCCGGAGATTGAATCGGGACGGCTGAACATCGAGGCCGCCGACCTGGGCATCAAGGTGGCACGGGCGGGCTACATCCCCAGCATCAACCTCTCGGCAGGCATCGGGAGCACGAACGCCAACGGCAGCGACTTCACCTTCTCGGAGCAAATCAAACAGAACTGGAACAACTCGCTGGGCGTGACGCTGAGCATCCCCATCTTCAACCAAAGACAGACCAAGAGCGCCGTCAACAAGGCCAAGCTACAGAAGCAGACCAGCCAACTGGACCTGCTGGACAGCCAGAAAGAACTGTACCGCACCATCGAGAACTACTGGCTCGACGCCCGCAGCGCCCAGCAACAGTACGAGGCAGCCTTGCAACAGGTGAAAAGCTCGCAGACCAGCTACGACCTCGTCAGCGAGCAGTTCAGCCTGGGCATGAAGAACACCGTGGAGCTGCTGACGGAAAAGAACAACCTGCTCAACGCCCAGCAATCGCTGCTCCAGGCCAAGTACATGGCCCTGCTCAACGCCGGACTGCTGCGCTTCTACCAGGGAGAAATCATGGAACTGTAATAATCACTAAACTCATACACATACCGATATGAACAAGAAGAAAATCATCCTCAGCGCCGCCGCCGTCATCGTGGTGGCAGGCGTGGCCGTCTGGGCACTGTCCGGCGGAGCCAAGAAACAGGAGGTGAAGTACGAGACCGCCGTGGTGGGCCGGCAGGACATCGCCGACTTCGTCACCGCCACGGGCAGCATCGAACCCGTCACCGAGGTCGAGGTGGGCACGCAGGTCAGCGGCATCATCGACAAAATCTACGTAGACTACAACACGGTGGTCAAGCAGGGACAGCTCATCGCCGAAATGGACAAGGTGACGCTGGAGAGCGACCTGGCCTCGGCACGGGCCACGTATGACGGGGCCAAGGCGGCTTATGAATACCAGGAGAGCCTGTACAAGCGCAACCAGACGCTGCACGAGAAGAAGCTCATCAGCGACACCGAATTCGAAGAGAGCCGCTACAACTACCTCAACGCCAAGAGCAATTTCGACAGCAGCAAGGCCGCCTTGCAGCGTGCCGAGCGCGACCTCTCCTACGCCACCATCACCGCGCCCATCGACGGCATCGTCATCAGCAAGGACGTGGAAGAGGGACAGACCGTAGCCTCGGGCTTTGAAACGCCCACGCTGTTCACCATTGCCGCCGACCTGACGCAGATGCAGGTAGTGGCCGACGTGGACGAGGCCGACATAGGCGGCGTGGAGGAAGGACAGCGCGTGGAGTTCACCGTCGACGCCTACCCCGGGCAGACCTTCTCCGGACAGGTGACGCAGGTGCGCCTGGGCGAATCCAGCGACGCCAGCAGCACATCCAGCTCCAGCAGCACGGTGGTCACCTACGAGGTGGTCATCTCCGCCCCCAACCCCGACCTGAAACTGAAACCGCGCCTGACGGCCAACATCAACATCTACACCCTGGACAAGCCCGGCGTGCTGGCCGTGCCCGCCAAGGCCCTGCGCTTCACCCCCGCCGGCCCCATCGTGGGAGCGGACGCGGTGGTGAACGACTGCGACGCCGAGCATAAGCTCTGGACCAAGGAGGGCAACACCTTCACCGCCCACGCCGTCGAGACGGGTATCTCGAACGGCACCTATACGGAAATCCTCGGCGGCATCAGCGAGGGCACGACCGTCGTGTCCGACGCCGAGCTCGGAGGCGCCGCCCCCAAGGCCGAGGCCCCGGCGGGCGGCGAACGCAGCCCCTTCATGCCCGGCCCTCCGGGAAGCGACAAGGACAAGAAGGAGCAGAAGGACTGACCCCGCGTCCGGGCCGGAAACGCGACGTATTGTCGTTACAAACGCGCCTTGACGCAGTTTCAACGACACTATAGCGGCGTTGAAAACGCGATACTGCGCATTTTTAACGGCGATACTGCGCATTTTCAACGACAATACGGCGCGTTTGCATTCGAGTAATAAATATTGAGGAAACGGGCCAAATCCCCGTCCCCCACGCTTCATTTTCCATCCTACATTATTATATATAATAAGTAGATGTTGATATTTAGTTTATACGATAAACAGGAATTTGATTCTTTAGACGCAGATGACGCTGATGCCGCTGAGCCATAATCTTTGATAACGGATAATCAGTCAATAAAGAAAATGAATCTGCGTCATCCGCGTCATCTGCGTCTAAAGAATCACACCGATAAATTATCATTTCATTCTGATTACTTACTTATGAGCAAAACCGTCATCGAACTACACGATATCAAGCGCAACTTCATCGTGGGCAACGAAACCGTTCACGCCCTGCGCGGCGTGTCGTTCTCCATCCGCGAGGGCGAGTTCGTCACCATCATGGGCACCTCCGGTTCGGGCAAATCGACCCTGCTCAACACGCTGGGCTGCCTCGACACCCCCACGAGCGGCGAATACCTGCTGGACGGCACGAGCGTGCGCACCATGTCGAAGCCCCAGCGCGCCATCCTGCGCAACCGCAAGATCGGCTTCGTCTTCCAGAACTACAACCTGCTGCCGAAGACCACGGCCGTCGAGAACGTCGAGCTGCCCCTGATGTACAACCCCTCGGTCAGCGCCGCCGAACGCCGCCGCCGCGCCGTGGACGCGCTGGTGGCCGTCGGCCTGGGCGACCGCCTGGAGCACAAGTCCAACCAGATGTCCGGCGGACAGATGCAGCGCGTGGCCATCGCCCGCGCCCTGGTCAACAACCCGGCGGTCATCCTGGCGGACGAGGCCACGGGCAACCTGGACACGCGCACGTCCTTCGAGATTCTCGTCCTCTTCCAGAAGCTGCACCGCGAGGGACGCACCATCATCTTCGTCACCCACAACCCCGACATCGCCCAATACAGCAGCCGGAACATCCGCCTGCGCGACGGCCACGTCATCGAGGACCGGGAGAACCCCCGCATCCTCTCGGCCGCCGAGGCGCTGGCCGCCCTGCCCAGGAACATTGACGACTGATTAGGGGTTAGTGATTAGTGTTTAGTGATTAGTACCCTGCGGCATGAACGCTTGGCCAATCACTTATCACAAAACGCTAATCACGGCCACTAATCACTCACCACTAATCACTAATCACTGACATCTTATGAACGGAACCAACTTATTCAAGATAGCCCTGCGCGCCCTGGCCAACAACAAACTGCGCGCCTTCCTCACGATGCTGGGCATCATCATCGGCGTGGCCTCGGTCATCACCATGCTGGCCATCGGCCAAGGCTCGAAGAAGAGCATCCAGGCCCAGATTTCGGAGATGGGCTCGAACATCATCATGATACACCCCGGCGGCGAGCGGCGGGGCGGCGTACGCATGGACCCCAGCGAGATGCAGACGCTCAAGCTGGCCGACTATGAATCGTTGCGCGACGAGACCAACTTCCTGGCCGCCGTCAGCCCCAACGTCAGCAGCAGCGGACAGCTCATCGCCGGCAACAACAACTACCCCTCGAGCATCAGCGGCGTGGGCACGGAATACCTGGAGATACGCCAGCTCTCCGTCGAGCAAGGCGAGATGTTCACCGAAGCCGACATACAGGTCTCGGCCAAGGTGTGCGTCATCGGACAGACCATCGTCGACAACCTCTTCCCCGACGGGCAAGACCCGTTGGGCAAGGTCATCCGCTTCAACCAGGTGCCCTTCCGCGTGGTGGGCATCCTCAAGTCCAAGGGTTACAACTCCATGGGCCAGGACCAGGACGACATCGTCCTGGCCCCCTACACCACGGTGATGAAGCGCCTGCTGGCCCAGACCTATCTGGAGGGCGTCTTCGCCTCCGCCCTCAGCGAGGACATGACGGACTATGCCACGGACGAAATAACGACCATCCTCCGGCGCAACCACAAGCTACAGGCCGATGACGAGGACGACTTCACCATCCGCTCGCAACAGGAACTCAGCTCGATGCTGAACAGCACCACCGACCTGATGACCACGCTGCTGGCCTGCATCGCGGGCATCTCGCTCGTGGTGGGCGGCATCGGCATCATGAACATCATGTACGTCTCCGTCACCGAGCGCACCCGCGAAATCGGCCTGCGCATGTCGGTCGGCGCGCGGGGCATCGACATCCTCGCCCAGTTCCTCATCGAGGCCATCCTCATCAGCATCACGGGCGGACTGATAGGCGTGGTGATAGGCTGCGGAGCGTCGTTCGTGGTGAAGAACGTGGCACACTGGCCCATCTACATCCAGGCATGGAGCGTGTTCCTGTCCTTTGCCGTCTGCACGGTGACGGGCGTATTCTTCGGCTGGTATCCGGCCAAGAAAGCCGCACAGCTGGATCCCATCGAGGCCATACGATATGAATAACAATGAGCCACGGACGGAGATATCCGCAGGCTTGGGCGGGGATATCCGCGGACACGGACGGAGATATCTCCGCCCAGGCGCGGGGATATCCCCGCCCAAAAACCACGCAATCTGCCGCCAGGATTGAAAAAACTCACAACCCGTAGCCAAATAATTACTATATTTGCCGTATGAAACAGACCGACACCCATCTGCGCTACATCGAAGCCGCCATCCACATCATCGGCTGGGGCATCGTCTTCGGTTTCCCCTACATGATGATGAGCCGCAGCGGAGTCAACCTGACGTGGGGAGAATACCTGCGCCACGGCAGCATCGTGCCGCTGACGTTCTTCATCGTGTTCTATGCCAACTATCTCTTTCTCATCCCCCGCTATCTCTTCGGCGGGCGGACGAAAGAGTATATCCTGATAAACATCCTGCTGATAGCCTGCCTGGCCTTCGGCTCGCACCTCTGGCAGGAATATACGTTCCGCCACCAGCCGCCGGGCAGGCCCGACCAGCCCTTCCACATCGGACCGCCCAAATGGCTCTTCCTCCTGCGCGATGCGTTCTCCATGGTGCTCACCGTCGGCCTAAGCATCGCCATCCGGCTGAGCAGACGATGGACGCAAATCGAGGACGCCCGCCGCGAAGCCGAGAAAAGCCGCACCGAAGCCGAACTGAAGAACCTGCGCAGCCAGCTGAACCCGCACTTCCTGCTGAACACGCTGAACAACATCTACGCCCTCATCGCCTTCGACGCGGACAAGGCGCAGGCCGCCGTGCAGGAACTGAGCTGCCTGCTCCGCCACGTCCTCTACGAGAACCAGCAGCAGACGGTCACGCTGGACAAGGAGATGGACTTCAACCGCAACTACATCGAACTGATGCGCATCCGCCTGGCGAAGAACGTCAGCGTGGAGACGCGCTTCGACATCCCGCCCGACAGCCGCACGCCCATCGCGCCCCTCATCTTCATCTCGCTGATAGAGAATGCCTTCAAGCATGGCATCTCGCCCACCGAACCCAGCTTCATCCGCATCCTGTTCAGCGAGAAGGACGGACAGATCTGCTGCGACATCACCAACAGCTACCACCCCAAGACACAGGCAGACAAGAGCGGCAGCGGCATCGGCCTGGAGCAGGTCCGGAAACGGCTGGAACTGTCCTACGCCGGCCGATACACCTGGCGGCAGGGCGTCAGTGAAGACAAGAAAGAATATCGTTCCGTATTAACCATACAAACCTGAGAGAAAACATGAAATGTGTCATCGTAGACGACGAGCCGCTGGCTCTGGACTTATTGGAGAGTTACGTCCGGAAAACACCCTTCCTGGACCTGACCGGGAAGTACTCCAGCGCCGTGCAGGCCATGAAGGAACTGAACGGCCGGCCTGTGGACCTGATTTTCCTCGACATACAGATGCCTGAACTGAACGGGCTGGAATTCTCGAAGATACTGCCGCCGGACACGCGCATCGTCTTCACCACCGCCTTTGACCAATATGCCCTGGACGGCTACAAGGTCAACGCCTTGGACTACCTGTTGAAACCCATCTCCTACGTGGACTTCCTCCGCGCCGCCGACAAGGCCCTGCACTGGTTCGAACGGGTGCAATCCGCCCGGCCCCGGGAGGAAGAAATAGACAGCATCTTCGTGAAGAGCGAATACAAGCTGGTGCAGATAGAATTACGGAACATCCTCTACGTGGAGGGGCTGAAGGACTACATCAAGATATACGAGGAAGACAGTCCCAAGCCCGTCCTCTCGCTGATGAGCATGAAAGCGATGGAAGACCTCCTGCCCGCCTCGCAGTTCATCCGCGTCCACCGCTCCTACATCGTCCGCAAAGACAAGATCCGCATCATCGACCGCGGACGCATCGTCTTCGGCAAAACCTACATCCCCATCAGCGACAGCTACAAGCAGACGTTTCAGGAATACCTGGACCGCAGGAGTTGAGGACGACACTCCGGGGAGATTGTCCCGGAACGGGCCAGACGCGATAACCGGCAAGAAAAAAGGGTGTGCCCCATCAAGCAGGCACACCCTTTTTCTTGTTCTCCTGACGGGCAGGCAATTTGCCCCCCGGCAATCACCAGAAGCGGTTCTTTACGGGATTATACTCGAACCCTACGGTCTTGAGTTTCCGCACAATGTCATCCTTTTCCACATTCAGGTCCTCACAAAGAGCATCCAGCGAAGGATAGGAATCACGCAACTTCATGTTGATGAAGCTGTAGAGCATCATCGGTTCTTCCGGCAAATTCATAATTATCAATCTTTTTAATCCATTAAAACTAATACCGGTGCAAAAGTAGGGAATTGTGCGATACGATGACTTGACAAATGTCAATTAAGACAGGAGTCACTTCATACCGCGCTGGCTGACAATCACATAAATAACGATGGGCGCACCAATGAGCGGGGTGACGGCATTCAAGGGAATCAGCCCGGCCTCGCCCGGCAGGAGACAAACCAGGTTGCAGGCGAGAGCCACGGCTCCCCCCGCCAGCAGGGTGGCCGGCAACAGTATCCGGTGATTGGCCGTCCCCAGCAGCAGACGGGCGATGTGCGGAACGGCCAGGTCGATGAACAGGACAGGCCCGCAAAAGGCCGTAGTCACCGCCGTCAGCACGCCCACCACCGCCAGCAACGCATGGCGCACCCGGCGGACACGCACGCCCAGGTTCTCGGCATAGCGCTCGCCCAGGAGCAAAGCATTCAGAGGCTTTATCAGCAACAAAGCGCCCGCCAATCCCAGGAGGACCACTGCAGCAAAAGCCGGCATCTGCCGCAGGGAAACGCCCCCGAAATTGCCCATGCCCCACACCATATAGGACTGCACCCCCTCGGCCGTGGCCAGGAAATTGAGCAACGAAACCACGGACGAAACCAGATAGCCCACCATCAGGCCGATGATGAGCAACATCACATGGCTCCGCACCAACGTAGAGAAGAACAGGATAAGCGCCATCACCGCCATGGCGCCCGCAAAAGCGCCCAGCAATATGGAAAAGAAGCCGGAAAAACTGAAGCCAGCCGCCGTGATGCTGCCGCCCAAGAGCAGCATCACCACCGCCACGCCCAGGCCGGCACCGGAGTTGACGCCCAGCACGGAAGCACCGGCCAGAGGATTGCGGAAAGCCGTCTGCAAAAGTAAGCCGCACACCGCCAGCGCACTGCCCGCCAGCAAGGCTGTCAGCGCCTGGGGCAAACGCGCCTCCCACACGATATAATGCCAACTCTCGCGCCCGGCATCCTCGCCCATCAGGATGCGGAGGACCTCCCCCGCTGGAATGGCCACGGAGCCTACCAACAGATTGGCCGCCAGAAGCAGCACAATCAGCAGGAGCAGCAGGGAGATATGTCGGGCGGCCTTCGTCATGTTCATTCGTCTTTCAGCTTGCAAAAGTAACGCAATCCGCCCAAACCGCCCAACTCCGGATGCAGAATCTGTATCAGGTCGGACAGGAGGTAATCGGGATGGAAGGGCGTTTCTTCGTAGAAATCCACGCGGGCCGTGTTACATCCGTAGATGCAACGCTCCCTGAACGCCTTGAACTCCGCATAACCGGCATGGTCGGCTCGCAGGTCGGCGTAGGTCAGGTCGCGCTCGCGGTTGTACTTGATGAGCCAGACGTCGGCCTCGTGCGCCCGGTCGAACACGGCCTCGAAGCTCAACGGCCGGGAACCGCTGGTCGCATCGCCGGCAAAGACATAGCGCCCGCACGCATCGGCATAGAGCCGCCCCATGGGACTGCGCCCTCCGGGCACGTACCACACCGACCCGTACATCATATCCCCGAACACGGACAAGGACACGGACGAAAGCGCCGCCCGCGACTTCAGGCGCTCATAACGCTCCTCCACCTCGGCAAAGAGGCTGTCCGCCCGTTCGCCCACCCCGTAGAGGCGGCCGTAGAAGCGCATCCACTCGGCACGGCCCAGGGCGGAAGTCTCCAGATAATCGGCACATTCCACCAGGGGGATGCCCAGACGGCCGATGCGCCCGTAGCCGTTGTTGTCCTGGAAGGGCGAGAGCAGGATGGCATCGGGATGCAACTGGATGACGCGCTCGATGTCGGGGTTCATTCCCACGCCGCAATCCACGAGTTCGCCCCGCGCATGGCGGTCGACGACCTGGGGCAAGCGGATGTAGCGCAGGTCGCACACGCCCCCGATGGCATCGGCCACGCCCAGGTCGGCCAGCAACCCGCAATGTACGGACGAATAGACCAGCGACCGGGCCAGGGGTGTCCGCACCAGCGTCCCCGCGGGCAGGCTGTCCGGCAAGGGGCGGTCCTTGGGCACCAGCACATAGGTGTGCAGCGTCCGCAACGTGTCCCACGGATTGCGGAGCGTGACCACGGAGTAGCCCTCCGGATAATCCACTATCACCAGGTTCCCGGCACGGCGCAACGCCAGGGTGTCGCCCCCGGCGGGAGGCAAAAAGGCCTTGCCCCTGCCGCCACAAGCGACGAAGAACAAAGCCCAAACTACCATTACAAATAAATAATAACTATGTCGCATTCTCTGTGTTTATTCCAAGACCAGCATATTGACGGCTCCCACGCCGACATCATAGCGGCATTGCAGCTCGCCCTGCGCATCGTATTCATAGACATAGCTGGGCAGGGCATAGGCATTGACGGGGTCGGAGGTATAGGAGACGATGAAGATATGCCCGTCGGCCGGATTGACCACGATGCCGGCGGGATTGTCCACCACGTTATATGTAAAGCCGTTGACGCTCGTCATGACAGGAATGAAGGCCTCGTCCAGGACGCTGTTGTCCGTGGCGTTGTAGGAGACGTAGCGATTGTCCTCGGGGCTTCCATACTGGTTGTATATCGTGTAGAGCGTATGGCCGGAGAGGCACATCAGGGAAGCCGATGCTTGCAGGTCCGTCGCTTCGCCCGTATGGGCATCAATCGTCCAAAGCGAGTTGGGATTGGCCGCCGTATAGTCGCCCATGCAGATGACGAACAGCTTGGCGGAGGCCGTATGCGCCACAATCTTGGTGGGGTTCACGCCCACGGCTATCCGCTCTTCTTCCGTGAAGTCGTCCAGGCGGATTTTGGAGACGCTACGGCCGTTGACGTAGCCGTTGGAATAGTTCATGCCGTCTGAGTTGACCACGTAGAGGTAAGCGTCCAGCACGGCCATTTCTTCGGGATTGGGCCCCACCTCGACGGTGCGGTCGATGGTGTTCGTGGCCGGGTCGATGCGCGACACATGGCCGTCGTACATGGAGACGTACACGTACTCTCCGTCCGTCACGATGTCGCGCGGTTGTTCACCCTGTCCGGTGGCCGGCAAAATCTGCGTCTGGCTCTCCACCGTGTTCTTGTCCACCACCTCGATGGTGTTCGATTCGGAAACGGCTATGTACAGGCTGCCTCCCAGCACGACGCCGTCCTGCACCGTAGAGCCCAGGCTGCGCCCGTTGACCTCCTTGAACACTTCATTCTTAAACGCGCGCCCGGAAGGATCCAGAAAGGACAACGACCCCTCGATGCCGGAGCCCTGATTGCCCGAATTAAACACATAAATGCCGCTCTCGGCGCGGAACGGCTGTTCGCCATTGTTTCCACCGTTGTTGTCATTGTCATCACAAGCCATGAAAAACAGGGGCATGGCGAATGCCCAGACTAAGGACTTCAGATGTTTCTTCCAATTCATAATTCTCTATGCTAAAGGTTCATACTAATAGTCAGCCTGTACGAGCGGCCCGGCATGGGGTAGCTCTTCACAATGCTATATTGCTTGTTGCCCAGGTTCTGTACATCGCCGCGTACAGAGAATCCCACCCCTTTCCACCGGAACGTCCGATACAGGGCCAGGCCGCACTCCGCATAGCCGTCCAGGCGGTTGGAGGCGATGTTCTGCACCGAGGCATACCGCTCGCTGACGCCCGTGACGTGGAAGGAGACGTTCAGCCAGGGGTTCTCCCACGCCACGGAGCAGGCGCCGGAATGTTCGGGCGTATAGGGAATCTGGTCTTTGTAATACACCGACGTGGGGTCGGTCATGTCCACCGCCCGCTGCCAAGTGTAGTTCAGCGAGAGGGGCAGGCGGTGCCGCTCCGCCAAGCGGAGGACGGCCTCCGCGTGCAGGTCAGCCCCCCAGATGTCCACATGGCCCAGGTTGACCGTGGTCCAGAAGAACATGTTGTAGGGGATGGCCACGATTTTATCTGTAATGTAATTGTAATATCCGTCCAGGGCGAGGGCGAGCGACTCCAGGGAACCGGCTCCGGCCCGTCCGTAGGTCAGCCCCACGTTGAACTGGCGGGCCACCTCGGGTCGCACGTCGCGGCTCCCCCAGCGGTCGAAATAGTTTTCGGTGAACGTGGCCACGCGGAAGATGTCCTTGTACGAAGCCCGCAGGCGGAAATCGGCCGCCTCCCAGGGCTTCCACGACGCGGACACGGAGGGCGACAGGCGACGGGCATCGCGGGCGGCCTCTCCCTCCCCGCGGACATTATTCTGGTAAATGGAGCCCAGGAGCAGGGCGGTCAGCGTCAGGCGCGGCGTGCGGTAACGGGCCGAGAGGGTCTGTAGCAGGGTGTGCCGGCGAGGCTTGACCCCCGACGTGGCGTCCGACGTGAGGTTATTGAACGCATAGTCGGCCGCATAGGCGAAAGCCCAATGCTCCCACGGCGTATAGAGCACAGCGGCCGAGGCGTAGTATTCGCGCTGGTAATAGCGGTTGTCCAGGGCCCCGCCGGGATATTCGTCGCCCAGGTCGTGATAGTGCGAATAGGCCCAGTTGAATTTGCCGTTCAGTTGCAGGGACCAATGCTCCGCCCAGTGCGTGCGGAAATGCAGCTGCGTGAAGAAGTTCCGTTCCGTCAGTTCCTCGTCGCTCGTGCTGTTGTAGAGAATCACCGGGCCGGGCAGCTCGCGGAAGGAATCGTAGTAATAGACCTTGCCGATGAGCTCGGAGTGCGCCGTGGGGCGGGCATAGAGGTTCCCCTCGCCGCGCCAGGTCCCGATACGGTTGTTCCGGCGGCGCTCCTCCGTCCGGTATTTCCCGTTGACCAGCGTGAAGGGATAGAGGTTGTCCGCCCGCATGAAGTCGCCGGAGAGGGACACGGACGCCTTGTCGCCCAGCCGCCCGTCGTAGCGCGCAAAGGGGTTGGCCAGCCCGAAGGAGCCCGTGCGCACCCCCGCCCGGACGTGCCAGGGCCGGTCTGCGAAGTCGGGTCGGAGCGTCTGCAGGCGGATGGAGGCCGCCGAGGCCACGGTGCGTGCCGGCAGGAAGATGTCGTCGTTGTCGCCCACCGCGAGCGACAGGACGGCCACGTTGTCCAGCGAGAAGCGCGAGAAGTCAATCTGCCCGCTCTGGCAGTCGGCCAGCGTAATACCGTCGTAGGCCACGGCCGTATGCTGGGCGCCCAGGCTGCGCACCGACACGGTTTTCATGCCCCCGGCTCCCCCATAGTCCTTGACGTTCACGCCCGAGAAGCGGCGCAGGGCATCGGCGATGTCCGTCACCCCCTGCTGCTCGAACTGCGCGCGGGACAATTGCAGGAAGGGCGAGGTGGCCGTCGTCTGACGGGTCACATAAGGCGCGCTGACCACGACTTCGTCCAGGCGGTGCACCCTTTCCTGCCCCAGCGAATCCCCCGCCACCACCTGGGCCACGGACGGAACGGCTGCCAGGCAAAAGAGAGCGGCGACGCCGGGCAGGCGCATCCACGTTCTTTTCTTCATAAGCCAATCCAAGACGGTTTTCTTAGATATAATATAAAAAATGTGTTGCCAGCCGCTTTCCTCGAACGGATGGTTTTTCGACTTTGTTTTGCAGGTCTTCTGACTCGCTCCCAAGGTATGTCGCCTTCCCATCCTCCGCTCGCGGCAGGACAGTGGCATGCAGGTGTTCTTGACACACCCTTTGGCAGGAACTCACAGCAGCGGGACTGTCCGGGATTTTCACCCGATTCCCTTTTCATCCGACGGCCCGGACGGACCGATGCGGAACAAAACGCGGCAAAGGTAAGGCTTTTCGGCGAATGGTGCAAGGGGCGGGGCGGATTTTTGCGGGACGGGCATCCGACATGCCGGGTCTTTAGGCGCGGATTACGCGGATTTCACGGATTGTCTTTCATTATAAAACCTGATTTCATTGATTATATAACCCGTTGTATGACCACAATATGCACTTTATCTGTCAGTCCCTTGGGCGGCTTTGTGGGTAGATATCTCCGCTTTTGTCCGCAGATATCTCCGTCCTTGTCCGCAGATATCTCCGCCCTGGCCCAGAGATATCCCCGCTCGTAGGCTTTCATGCCCCAATTAATTCCGCCAACGGGTATTATATAGAATACGTGAAATCCGCGTAATCCGCGCCTAAACTAATTTTACGCCCTCTTTTTTTAAGCCACTATCCTCACTATATTTCGCACAGTCTTGCCCTTGGCGCAACAAAGGTAAAGGAAATGTTCGGCGCAGCCAAAAAACAAGGGCGATAAGGGGACGTTTTTCTGTGAGCATTTAGAAAAACGGATTTCCACCTACCCTCGTCTGGCAAATCAGCAGCAAGAATAAAAAACGCACCACGCAAAGCACTGATACTCACACCCCCTAATCAAATTCCCCTCAAAAGTAAAAAAGAACGACGCATTAACCGGGGCATAAATTAGGCGGTCTCGCCCAAAAAAACTATCTTTGTGCACCCTAATCCCACACAGAATGATGAAAAGACTTGTAATCCTCCTATACGCAATAGCTTGCTGGGCGATGGACATCGCCGCCCAAGCCCGCTTCACCTCGAACACCGAGGAACACCGCTTCGGCCAGATAGAGTGGAAGCAACCCGTCACGGCATCGTTCGCCATCACCAACACGGGCGACCGGCCGCTGGTGCTGAGCGAGGTGGAGCCGGACTGCGCCTGCGCCGTGGCCCAATGGACGCAAAGCCCCATCGCACCGGGCGGGAAGGGGACCATCAGCGTGACGTTCGACGCCGAGGCACTGGGACACTTCCACAAGTCGGTGGCCGTCCTCACCAACGCCGAGCCCCACGTGGTCTACCTCAGCCTGAGCGGCGAGGTGGTGCGCGAAATCAAGGACTTCAGCCGGACGCACCCCTACCTCATCGGAGACATCCGCCTGGACCGCGACGCCCTGGACTTTCCCGACGCGCACCACGGCGAGCACCCCACCCTGCAACTGGGCGTGGCCAACCTCTCCGCCCAGGCCTACGAACCGGTGCTGATGCACCTGCCCCCCTACCTCTCCGCCCAGGCCCAACCGGCCGTCCTGCAGCCCGGCGAGAAAGGCGTCATCCGCCTGACGCTGGACACGGAGCGCCTGACCGACCTGGGCCTGACGCAGACCTCGGTCTACCTCTCGCGATTCACGGGCGACAAGGTGGGCGAGGAGAACGAACTGCCCCTCTCCGCCATCATCCTGCCCGACTTCTCCGGCCTGACGGACACGGAGCGGGCCAACGCACCCTCCGTCAGCCTCTCCACGGATCGGATTGACCTGAGCGAGGCTCTGGCCCACAAACGCAAGGCCAAGGCCGACGTGACCCTGACGAACACGGGACGGTCGCCCCTGCACATCAGCCAGTTGCAGGTGTTCCACCCCGCCGTGGGCGTCCGCCTGAAAAAGAGCGTCCTGCAACCCGGCGAATCGACCCGCCTGCGCATCACCATCACCCGCCGGGGCATCGGCCGGCACCGGCGCCACCTGCGCGTGCTGATGATCACCAACGACCCGGCACACCCGAAGGTGGAAATCAACATCACCGCCGGGAAGGCCAACCACACTAATCACACAAATACCTCATCCTCACGCAACTGACCCATGGAGCATCCCGAAAACAACGACACCTACAAAGGCCTGAGCGTCAACGCCGGCATCGAACAACCGGCTTCCGTCAACCCTTACCTGAAGCACCGGCACAAGAAACGCGAACTCTCCGTGGCCGACTACGTGGACGGCATCGTGCGGGGCGACGTCACCATCCTCAGCCGGGCCGTCACGCTGGTGGAGAGCATCCGCCCCGAACACCAGGCCGTGGCCCAGGAAGTGATAGAAAAATGCCTGCCCTACGCCGGCGCCTCCATCCGCGTGGGCATCAGCGGTGTGCCCGGCGCGGGCAAAAGCACCAGCATCGACGCCTTCGGCCTGCACGTGCTGGAGCAGCATGGAGGCAAGTTGGCCGTCCTGGCCATCGACCCCAGCAGCGAGCGCAGCAAGGGCAGCATCCTGGGCGACAAGACCCGCATGGAGCGGCTGGCCGTACACCCACGGTCGTTCATACGCCCCAGCCCTTCGGCCGGCTCGCTGGGCGGCGTGGCACGCAAGACGCGCGAAACCATCGTCCTGTGCGAGGCCGCGGGCTTCGACAAGATTTTCGTGGAGACCGTGGGCGTGGGACAGAGCGAGACGGCCGTGCACAGTATGGTGGACTTCTTCCTGCTCATCCAGCTGGCGGGCACGGGCGACGAACTGCAGGGCATCAAGCGCGGCATCATGGAGATGGCCGACGGCATCGTCATCAACAAGGCCGACGGGGACAACCTGGAGCGCGCGAAATTAGCCGCCAACCAGTTCCGCAACGCCCTGCACCTCTTCCCCGCCCCGGAGAGCGGATGGACGCCCCGCGTGCTGACCTACTCGGGCTTCTACAACCTGGGCGTCAAGGAGATATGGGACATGATATACGAATACATCGACTTTGTGAAGGCCAACGGCTACTTCGACTACCGGCGCAACGAACAGAGCAAATACTGGATGTACGAAGCCATCAACGAGCACCTGCGCGACAGCTTCTACCACCACCCGCGCATCGAAGCCCTGCTGGGCCGGCAGGAGGCGCGCGTCCTGCAAGGAGACCTCACCTCGTTCACCGCCGCCAAGCAGCTGCTGGACACGTATTTTGAGGAACTGAGAAAATGACAAGCATGGAAATCCCCGCAAACTATATCCGGCGCATCGAGATACACGGCCTGTGGCACCGCTACGACATCGCCTGGGACCTCCGCCCGGACGTCAACATCCTGGCGGGCATCAACGGCGTGGGCAAGACCACCATCCTGAACCGCTCCGTAGGCTACCTGGAGCAGACCACGGGCCAGGTGAAGAACGAAGAGAAAAACGGCGTGCGCGTCTTCTTCGACCGCCCCGACGCCACCTTCATCCCCTACGACGTCATCCGCAGCTACGACCGCCCCCTGGTGACGGGCGACTTCACCGCCCGCATGGCCGACCCCGAGGTCCGCTCCGAACTGGACTGGCAACTCTACCTGCTGCAACGCCGCTACCTGGACTACCAGGTCAACGTGGGCAACCGGATGATCGAACTCCTGAGCGGCACGGACGAACAACGCGCCCAGGCCCCCGCCCTCTCCGAACCGAAGCGCAAGTTCCAGGACCTGATAGACGGACTCTTTGCCTATACGGGCAAGAAGATTGACCGCAGGAGCAACGACATCGTCTTCCTGCAAGGGGGCGAACGCCTCTCGCCCTACAAACTCTCGTCCGGCGAGAAGCAGATGCTGGTCATCCTGCTGACGGTGCTGGTGCGCGACGGCAGCCACTGCGTCCTCTTCATGGACGAACCGGAAGCCTCGCTCCACGTGGACTGGCAGCAGAAGCTCATCGGCATGATACGCCAACTGAACCCCAACCTGCAGCTCATCCTCACCACCCACTCGCCCGCCGTCATCATGGAGGGCTGGCTGGACGCCGTGACCGAGGTGAGCGAGATAGCCACGGAACTTACTCCGACGGGCAACCCTTGAGGCGGACCACTACCAAGACGGGATTGCTGTCCTCCGTCAGCTGCGCGGCGATGTTCTTCAGCAAGCTGCAGACTTTGCCTTTGGTGAGGTTGCATAGGATTTTGTTAATTTACTCAAAAAAAAAACAGAGCTTTATTTGGTAAACATCAGGATTAGCAGTACGTTTGCAACGTAACTCTAATAACATATAATATAGTTGTATCCTCATTTAACCTATATGAATGCAATCATATAAGGTGATTTAAACCCGTAATTCAAACATATCCATTAAAAACAAATAACATTATGAAGAAAATTTCTATTGGTTTACTTACGGTCTTCATTGCTGCAGTTGCAGGAGTTTCTATTTACTTGAGCACTCCTAAAGAAACAACGAAAATGTCAGACATTATGTTGGCCAATATTGAAGCATTAGCACAAGGAGAGGGGTCTTCTTCTTGCGGCTCAGACGGAATCGCTTATACTACATGTCCCATTTGGAATATCAGGATTTCGTTCGCTTGGAATACTTTTGGTTCTGAATGTATAACAGGAGGAAGTTATAAATGTAATGAAGGAACTTGTCCCCACGGAAAGTAATTTAATTTGTGCGAGTATGCCTACTTGTATAGGACAGAATACGAGTGGGCATATATTTTCATAAAATGATTATGAGAAAAAAACTGCTAATAACAGTTTGTGGTGCATTACTATCATTAGTCAGCTGCAAGCATGCACAAGAAAAACTCCCGCTTTGGGAAATGCCAGAGGCAAGCAAAGAAGAACTTTCTGTGGAAAGTTCGTTGACGCTACAAGAAAACATGGATTTCTTGGGGAAGAGTGTGAATAACTTTGCCGTATTGACCGATTCTTCTTTTCTGGTAGCAGGAGACCGCAAACTAATCATCTATTCATCCGCAGGCAAGCAAATAGGCAAGATAGGTTCCGTGGGTAACGGCCCTTTTCAATATTCATACCCTGACGCGATATATGTGTCTGACAAATACGTGTATGTATTCAGCAGGTTCCAACGGAAATTGTTCGTGTATGACAAGATGGGCGTACCCGTCCGGGACTACGACCTGCCTTGCCAGAATGTGGACGAAATTGCAGTCTGCCGCGACAGCCTGATAGCTTGCCTGTATGACGGGACGGAAGATGATAAGACCATCGAGGTTTTCGACCTATCCTCCCTGAAATCATTGGCAACCATTCGCCAAAATAAAGAAGAGGATATGCTCCTCTACTTGAAAATACGAGCCGGTGGATTATGCACTACAGATGACAAAATCTACGGATGCAGGCCTTCCCAATTAGGGGTATATGCTATCGACTTAAATAATCCACAAGACGAGGTGAAGGAATGGGCCTATGCAGACGATGATTTCAAGGTAACCCCCATAGAAGGGAGTGCCTACGAAATCATCAATACAGACAGGAAATTCGCAATTGACTATGTGTTCTCCAACAGCCTTGTCACACAAGTGGATGTATGGGACAACGCCCTTTACTTGTTGGCTGAAACAGGGAAATATGCCTTGGACGCAGACGGGACATGGCAAAGCGGCAGCAGGAAGCTGAAAATATACCAGATAGACCTGGCCAGCGGGCACCCCTTGCATACCTGCCAACTGGAATACCCGGAACATGGCACATTGGCCAAATTGCAGGAAGGGAACCTGTATCTGTTCAGGGCGACATTCACCGAGGATGACATGGAAATCAGCATGTACAAAATACCCCTTGCAAAAGTTACGCCTGAAAGGGGAGAAACAGAAAATTCATAATAATCCAATTCTCCCGTTTGCAGGTTTGTGGACAATGTGCTACATTTGCGTGATGACTGACAAATCGCACGCTTATGCCTACTACTTTACGTCACAACCTCACCTCGGCCTATCTCGATGCCGCCCGCAAACTGGCACCGCGCAAACGGCGGCGTCGCATCGTGGCCTACGTGGAAAGCTACGACGACGTGGCCTTCTGGCGCACGCTGCTCAGCGAGTTCGAGGACGACACGCGCTACTTCCAGGTGATGCTCCCCTCGTCCACCAGCCTGGCCAAAGGCAAGAAAATGGTGCTGATGAACACACTGAACACCGAGGAACTGGGCCATAGCCTCATCGCCTGCGTGGATAGCGACTACGACTTCCTGCTGCAGGGAGCCACGCACACCTCGCGCAAGGTCAACGACAATCCCTACATCTTCCAGACCTACGGCTATGCCATCGAGAGCTTCCAGTGCTACGCCGAAAGCCTGCACGAAGTCTGCGTCCAGGCCACGCTGAACGACCGCATCATCGTGGACCTGCCCGCCTTCCTGCAAAGGTATTCGCAGATAGCCTACCCGCTCTTCCTGTGGAATATCTGGTTTTACCGCCGGCGGGACACGGAGACCTTCCCCATGTACGACTTCAACGCCTGTATCCGCCTGGAGGACTTCAGCCTGAAGCAACCCTACCGTTGCCTGGACGAGATGCGCGAGACCGTAAACGCCAAACTGGCCGAACTGCGCGAACTCTATCCCGAAGACATCCCCGGAGTGAAAGCCCTGGGCGAAGAGCTGACCCGCCTGGGCCTGACGCCGGACACCACCTACCTCTACATCCAGGGACACCACCTGATGGACGGCGTCGTCCTGCACCTGCTCACCCCCATCTGCACCCAGCTGCGCCGCGAGCGCGAACAGGAAATCAAGCGCCTGGCCGAACACAGCGCCCAGTTCCGCAACGAGCTGACGGGCTACGAGAACAGCCAGGTCGCCGTCCAGCTGATGCTGAAGAAGAACAGCAACTACAAAGACCTCTACCTCTACCAATGGATCCGGGAGGACCTCCTCCGCTTCCTGGAGGAAACCGAAGACTAACCCACGAAAGTAAGACTGCTCATGAAAATACTGAACGCCATCAAACAACTGCTCATCTCCTGGGGCATCGCCCCGGACACCGCCGACACGCTGGACCACTTCATCGCCTTCGTCCTGCTGGTGCTCATCGCCCTGGCGACCGACCAGATTTGCCGCCGCGTGGTATTGAGGGCCGTGGCACAACTGGTGAAAAAGACCAAAGCCACGTGGGACGACATCGTGTTCGACCACAAGGTGATGGTGCGCCTCAGCCACATTGTCGTGCCCCTCATCATCTACCTGTTCACGCCCATCGCCTTTGCCGACACGGCACCGGCAACCGTCAGCCTCGTCCAGCGCATCTGCATGGTGTTCATCATTCTCTCGCTCCTGTTCTTCGGACATGCCTTCATGGGAGCCGTCTACACGGTGTACAGCGAGACGGGCCGCTACCGCAACCGCCCGCTCAAGGGCATGGTGCAGACGGTGCAGGTGCTGCTGTGGCTGGTGGGCGCCATCGTCATCATCGGCGAACTGACGGACCAGAATCCCATGAACCTGCTGGCCAGCCTGGGCGCCATGTCCGCCGTGCTGATGCTGGTGTTCAAGGACACCATCATGGGCTTCGTCAGCGGCATACAACTCTCTGCCAACAATATGCTGAAGGTGGGCGACTGGATCAAAATGGCCAAATACGGAGTGGACGGCACGGTAACGGAGGTGACGCTCAACACGGTGAAGGTGCGCAACTGGGACAACACCGTGGCCACCCTGCCACCCTACCTCCTCGTGAGCGACTCCTTCGAAAACTGGAACGCCATGCGCGAGAGCGGAGGCCGCCGCGTGAAGCGGAGCATCAACATCGACCTGCACAGCGTGCGCTTCTGCACGCCGGAGATGCTGGAAAAATACCGGAAAATGCCTCTGCTGAAGGACTTCTTCGAGGGCGCCCACCCCGACCCGCTGACCAACCTGGGCGTGCTGCGCGCCTACATCGTGGCCTACCTGCGCTCGCTGCCCGTGGTCAACACGGACCTGCACTGCATGGTGCGGCAACTGCAACCCACGGAGCACGGCATCCCGCTGGAGCTGTACTTCTTCTCGCGCATCAAGGACTGGGTGCCCTACGAAGGCGTGCAGTCCGACGTCTTCGACTACGTGCTGGCCATCGTCCCTGAGTTTGGCCTGCGCATCTTCCAGGCGCCCTCGGGCGACGACATCCAAGCCCTCATCGGAAGCGGAAATCAATGACCACCATCTCGCTGTCCGTCCCGATGCGGAAGGGCGGCCCCCACAACCCAAGCCCGGACGAGACATAGACCTGCGTCCGCCCCCATCGGCCGTAGCCGTGGTCCTGCCTGTAAATGGCGCCGGTGACCAGGCTCAGCGGCCACACCTGACCGGCATGCGTATGCCCGCACAGGGTGAAATCGGCGCCACCGGCGGCAATCTGTTCCAACTGGTCGTCATAGGGCTGGTGATCCAACACCAGGATGGGGCGCGAGGCATCGGCCCGGCCGATAAGGTCGTCCGCCCGCAGGCGCCGGCGGTTGCTGCGGTCATCACGGCCGACCACCTGCACCCCGCCAGGCAACGTGACGATGCTGTCGCGCAACAGCCGGATGGGAGTCCGCCCGATAAACTCTTCGGTCGCGCGGATGCCGCTGATGAACTCGTGATTGCCCGGCACCATGTATATCCCCAACGGAGCCTGCACCTCCCGCAGGACATCCTGCATCCGCTCCTGCCACAAGGGCTTGAGGGACATGTCTATCAGGTCGCCCGCAATGAGCACCACGTCCGGACGGGCCTCGTTGATCATCCGCACATAGTCCTCCAGCACACGGCGGTTGTTGCCGTAGCCCAGGTGCACGTCGCTGATGGCTACCGCGCGCAGCTGCTTCGGGCCGTCCACGGGCTTGTCTATATCCACCTGCAACGTACGCACGGCAGGATGACGGTAATGCCAATAACCGTAAGCCAGCAGCAAGGCCGTCAGCCCCACGCAAACGCCGAAGAGATGGGGAACGTGCACGCCAAAGAGGCGGGGCAACTGCCCAACCGCCAGCAGCAGCGTCAGGTAGAGCAGGGCGACGAGCCAGCCGTTGCTGACGAAGTAAACCCAATGTCCCATGAGCGGCGTCAGATGCCGACCCCGCAAAGCCATGAAGCCGATAAAGGAAAGCGCCACTGCCCAGAACACAACGCCGAAAGCCATGCGCACAGCCATCGGACAGCCCTGCAGGGCCACATGCCCATTATAATACACCCACCCGTTGGCGCCCAGGTAGATGACCAATGCAATAAGAATGAACCACATATTCGTCTTGATAGTCTTGATTTGCGGGCGCAATATTAACAATAAAGCGGCTAACCGCAAAATTAGGTGGTGCATCGTTCGCTTTTTTTCCCTATTTTTCCCTACTTTTGTGGCACGTTCGCGGACGGTTGTCCGGAGATATCGCGGAGCACGGGCGCAGATATCGCGGAGCACGGGCAGCGACATCTGCGCCCGAGCGCCGGAACGTCACGGAACAAAACCCCGTTAATAACCCATAGACTATGCGCAAGATTGACAAGAGATACCCCATCACCATCGGCCTACTCCTGGCCGTAGCCGCCCTGGCACTGGTGTTCCTGCCCAAACGGACAGCAGGCGACATGCTGGACGAAGTTCAACTGACGGACTCTACGGAAGTGGAGGAAATCGTGTACAAATATGGCATCCCGACGGATGACTATGAAGTGGATTACGGCATCGTGAAACAAGGACAGAACCTGTCCTACATCCTGGCCGACCACGGCCTGTCGCACCAGCAGGTGCACCGCGTCAATGAGAAGGCGGCCGGCGTCTTCGACGTGCGCAAAATCCGTGCCGGCCAGGCCTACGCCGTCTTCACCACCCGCGACAGCGTGCCGCAGACCGCCTTTCTGGTCTATGAGGAAGACCCCAAGGCCTATGTGGTCTTCGACCTGCGCGGCGACTGTGCCGTGCGCCGGGGCGAGAATCCCTCGGAGTGGCGGCAGAAAGAGGTGAAAGGCCGGGTGGAATCCTCGCTCTGGGTGGCCATGCAGAACGAAGAGACCTCGCCGCTGCTGGCCATGGTCCTGTCCAACATCTACGGCTGGTCCATCGACTTCTTCGACCTGAAGAAGGCCGACGAGTTCCGCGTCATCTACGAACAGGAGTACGTGGACGGCAAGAGCCTGGACAACTTCCATGTGTTGGCCGCCGCCTTCCGCCATTCGGACAGCACTTACTACGCCATCCCCTTCACGCAGGACAACGAAGAACTCTACTACAATGAAAAAGGCAACAGCCTGGAAGGTGCTTTCCTGAAGGCGCCGCTGGACTTCTACCGCATCTCGTCGCGCTTCTCCAACGCCCGCTTCCACCCCGTCCTGAAACGCTACCGCGCCCACCACGGCGTGGACTATGCCGCCCCGGCGGGCACGCCCGTCTATGCCGTGGGCAACGGCAAGGTCATCGCCAAGGCCTACCAGCGCGGCGGAGCAGGCAATTACCTGAAAATCAAGCACAACAGTGTCTACACCACCACCTATATGCACCTCTCGCGCTTCGCCAAGGGCATCCAGGTGGGGACGGAGGTGAAACAGAAGCAAGTCATCGGCTACGTCGGCTCCACGGGCTTGTCTACGGGGCCGCATCTGGATTTCCGCGTGTACGAACACGGCAAACCCATCAACCCGCTCACCATCAAGTCGCAACCCAAGAAACCCATCAGCGCGCAGAACCGGGCGGCGTTCACCGTGCTGTGTGATTCTGTCTTGCGGCGGTTGGAAAATCTTTGAGAAAGGGCAGAAATCCATTCATAAAGGAAGGAAGTACGGAGGAGGCAACGCCCCCTCCTCCAGACGTACGGGCATAAAAAAAAGGGCTCCGCTGAGCCCAACCTTTGTTAACCTTAAATCTAATACCATGAAAAACACAGTGCAAAGGTACGGACTTTTGCGAAACCTGCAAACTTTCCAAGCAGAAAAGTATGTTTTATAACACTTTTTAAGCCGATAGGACAGCAATCAAGCCTTTTTCACCTCTCGCTAACACTTCTCTCGCCCTTAAGTCCACGTCTTCCGCCCCCGGACTACTGTTCTTCTTCCGGCAATTTTTCCAGTCCCATGCCTACCACGTAGAAGTGAGGCACGTCTTTCACAATCTGCGCCTGCAACTGCGGGTCTATTTCATCCTCTCCGCAGAAACGGGTTATATGGGCCTGCTTGTCATACCAGGCGGAGCCATAGAACACCAGCGGAATTTCCACCGCATCGGCATCGGCCACGGCATCCAAGCGAAACGGACGGGTCGAATACATATAGAAAGCGTCGCCCTGGTCGGGCACCACGGGATACAAACGGACCTCGCCGGCCATCATGCCGAGGCCGGAACTACTGGCACTGATGTAGGCCAGCGAATCGTCCACCACACGAAATGTCAGCGTAACGTCCTTAATAACTTCAAACTCGTCTTCGTCCGGTGCGAGGTTGAACATTTTCCGCACGGCTTCCCTATCTTCTTCGGGATAACTCTCCACGGACTCTACATTGGGCCCGAACATAAACCGGCGCACCCGTCCCTGCTTTTCGGCATGGCGGTATTCGTCCACGTAGAAGAATACATCATAGTGCGCCTTCAACAACGAACGCAAGTCGAAACGGTGGATAAAGACGTCATTCATTTCAAGAACCTGAAGCACATCCTCCAGCCGGGGTTGCCGGGAACTGACACGCAGACTGTCCTGCGCAAACAGGCCGCCAGACAAAATGACGGCACAAAGCAGTAAAAAAAGTTTTTTCATCCTTTAGCTTTAAAACAGGTCTATAATATGGCTGCAAAAGTAAAAAAAACACTTGAACCGTACAAAGAGGAAAGAAAAAGAAAGAGGCTGTACCGCCTCAAAACGATACAGCCTCTCCGCGACCTGCCATGAAGCAGGCTGAGAAATCATTCTTCGTCCATCAGGATGTCCAGAATCTGACAGGCAGCCTTGGCCACCGGAGTACCCGGGCCGAAGATGGCAGCCACACCGGCCTTGTAGAGGAAGTCATAGTCCTGCGGAGGAATGACACCGCCGGCGAATACCACGATGTCCTCGCGGCCCAGCTTCTTCAACTCGTCCATCAACTGCGGAATCAAGGTCTTGTGGCCTGCCGCAAGCGAGGATACGCCCACTGCATGCACGTCGTTCTCCACAGCTTCGCGGGCTGCTTCGGCCGGTGTCTGGAACAACGGCCCCATGTCCACGTCGAAACCACAGTCGGCATAGCCCGTAGCTACGACCTTTGCACCACGGTCGTGCCCGTCCTGCCCCATCTTGGCAATCATGATACGCGGCTGACGACCTTCCTTCTTGGCAAACTTCTCGCACAGCTCACAAGCCTTGGCGAAGTCTGCATCGTTTTTGCTTTCTGATGAATACACGCCTGATATGGTTCTAATCATTGCTTTATAACGTCCAACTACCTTCTCGCACGCATAGGATATTTCGCCCAAGGTGGCACGCACACGGGCGGCCTCGACGGCCAGCTCCAGCAGGTTGCCTTCGCCCGTGCGGACACACTCGGTAATGGCATCCAGCGCCTTGTCCACGTCGGCCTGGTTGCGGCTGGCCTTGAGTTTCTTCAGGTTCTCCAGCTGCTCGTTGCGCACGGCCGTGTTGTCGATTTCGAGAATGTCGATGGGCGCTTCCTTGTCCAGGCGATACTTGTTGACACCGACAATGGTCTGCACGCCGCTGTCGATGCGGGCCTGCGTGCGTGCGGCAGCCTCTTCGATGCGCATCTTGGGGATGCCGGTCTCGATGGCCTTGGCCATGCCGCCCAGCTTCTCGATTTCCTGGATATGCTCCCAAGCCTTGTGGGCAATTTCGTCCGTCAATGCCTCCACGTAATAGGAACCTGCCCAGGGGTCTACGTTCTTACAAATGTAAGTCTCTTCCTGAATGTAAATCTGCGTGTTGCGCGCGATGCGGGCGGAGAAGTCCGTGGGCAGGGCAATGGCCTCGTCCAAGGCATTGGTGTGCAGGGACTGCGTGTGGCCCAAGGCTGCGGCCATGGCCTCGATGCAGGTGCGCCCCACGTTGTTGAAGGGGTCTTGCTCCGTCAGCGACCAGCCGGAGGTCTGCGAGTGCGTGCGCAAGGCCAGCGACTTGGGATTCTTCGGGTTGAACTGCTTCACAATCTTGGCCCACAGCATACGGGCGGCGCGCATCTTGGCAATCTCCATGAAGTGATTGGTACCGATGGCCCAGAAGAAGGACAGGCGCGGCGCGAAGGCATCAATGTCCAATCCGGCGTTGACACCGGCACGCAGGTATTCCAAACCGTCGGCCAAGGTGTAAGCCAACTCGATGTCAGCCGTGGCGCCGGCTTCCTGCATGTGGTAGCCGGAGATGGAGATGGAGTTGAACTTCGGCATCTTCTGCGAGGTGTATTCGAAGATGTCGGAGATAATCTTCATGGAGAATGCAGGCGGGTAGATATAGGTGTTGCGCACCATGAATTCCTTCAGGATGTCGTTCTGGATGGTGCCGGCCATCTCTTCCAGCTTGGCGCCCTGCTCCAGGCCGGCGTTGATGTAGAAGGCCATGACGGGCAGTACCGCTCCGTTCATCGTCATGGATACGGACATCTTGTTCAGGGGTATGCCGTCGAACAGCACCTTCATGTTCTCCAGCGAGCAGATGGACACACCTGCCTTGCCGACATCGCCTACCACGCGCTCGTTGTCGGGGTCGTAGCCACGGTGTGTGGGCAGGTCGAAGGCCACGGAAAGGCCCTTCTGACCACTGGCCAGGTTGCGGCGGTAGAAAGCGTTGGATTCCTCGGCGGTGGAGAATCCGGCATATTGGCGGATGGTCCACGGGCGCATCACGTACATCGTGGAGTACGGGCCACGCAGGTAAGGGGGCACACCGGCCGCATAGTCCAGATGCTCCATCCCTTCCAGGTCCTCCTTGGTATAAACAGGCTTCACTTCAATGTGCTCCGGCGTCTTCCAGTCAGCATGGATGCCGTTGGCCTTTTGCCACTCAGCCCCGTTGACGGGCTTGAAGTCGGCATATATGTCTATGTTCTTGAAATCTTTTCTCATGATTACTTCAATAATTTAGCGTTGTATTCCTTTAATGTCTGCAACACATTGACGCGGACATGGATGAAGTTCTCGATGCCGGCGGCCTTCAGCTCGTCCATGCAGGCGGGAGCACCGGCCACGATGAACATGGCGCGTCCGGCCAGAGCCTGATAGGCGGGGATGGCATACTGGGCATACTCGTCGTCGCTGGAGCAGAGCACCACGATGTCGGCCTGGGCGGCCAGAGCGGCATCAATGCCTTCCTGAACGGAGGCGAATCCCAGGTTGTCGATGACCTCGTATCCGGCACAAGCCAGGAAGTTGCACGAGAACTGGGCGCGTGCCTGACGCATGGCCAGGTTGCCGATGGTCAGCATGAAGGCTTTCGGACGCTTGCCGCTGGCCTCGGTCTCCAGACGGAGCGCCTCGAACTCGCTGGCGGCACGGGAGGCGTCGAGCGACGGACAATCCTTCTCGCAAGTGTGTTCATGGCCTCCTCCGCAACAGCAATGGCCGGACAAGGGTTGCTTGCCCTCGGCACGCTCGATGAAGTTGGGATATTGGTTGGTGCCCAGCAGGATTTCCTTACGACGGGCCACGGCCTCGTGGCGGGCCCGGTTGCTGGCATTGACTGCTTCCTGCACCTTGCCGGCCTTGACGGCTGCATAGAATCCGCCTTCGTCCTCCACGGCCAGGAAGAGTTTCCAAGCCTGGGCGGCGATGGAGGCGGTCAGATTCTCTATATAATAGGAACCGCCGGCAGGGTCTACCACCTTGTCGAAGTGGGATTCCTCGCGGAGCAGGAGTTGCTGGTTGCGGGCCAGGCGCTCGGAGAATTCATTGGGCTCGGCATACACGGCATCAAAGGGAAGTACAGTCATGGATTCCACACCGGCCAGAGCGGCACTCATGGCCTCCGTCTGCGTGCGGAGCAGATTGACGTAGGAATCGAAGAGCGTGAGGTTGAAGCGGGAAGTGATGGCGTGGATGTGCATCCGGGCGGCACACTTGCAATCGTCCGGGCCGAGATATTGCTCCACGATGTCCGCCCAAAGCATACGGGCGGCGCGGAACTTGGCTATCTCCATGAAGTAGTTGGATGACACGCCGAAATTGAACTTGATATTCTTGGCCACCTGCGGAGCGGGGACACCGGCTTCGGTCAATGCGTGCATATATTCATTGCCCCACGCCAAGGCATAGCCCAATTCCTGATAAATATAGGCTCCGGCATCGCAAAGGATTGACGCGTCCACGCCGAGGACTTGGTAGCCGCAAAGTTCTGCGGAGGCTTCAATCAACTTCTTGCCCGTCTCGGCGATGACGGTGCGCTCCTTGCCTTTGGAGAGCATCTTGCCCAGCGGGTCGTAGGCAATGGAGCCACGGAGCTTGGAGAGGTCGTAGCCATGTTTCTTGAAGTAGGCTACCAGCAACTGCACCAGTTCCACCACATGTCCCTGGCACGTGGAGAAGTTCAGCTCCACGCAATCGGCCTTGATGTCCTTCAGAAGCGTCTCCAGATAAGCCTCATCCAGTTGCTTGGCCTTGATGCTGAATCCCAGTGCGTCGACACCCCGGTTCAGGATGTCCAGTGCCTTGGCATTGGCCTCGGCAGGTTCCTCCACGCGAATATCCTGACGGATGAGCCAGGAGTTGTCGTTTTTCCGGTTGCCGCGCAGATAGGGGAACTCGCCGGGCAGGGCGTCCATCTGGCGCAAACCCTCCAGGTCTTCACGGCGGTAGAAGGGTCTTACGTTGAATCCTTCGTTTGTTCTCCAAACGAGTTTCTTCTCGAAGTCGGCGCCTTTCAGGTCGGCCGTGACTTTCTCCATCCACGCATCGGTGCTGACGGACGGAAAGTCAGAGAAGAGCTTTTCTTTGTTTTCTGCCATAGTTTATTTATTTATGATAATGTAGTTTGAATAAGTGTCATTGCACTTCACTTTGCAAATATAGACAATAAGTCGATTGCCAAGCCTCCCGTTGCACGTTTTTTTCGGGTCTGTGCAAAAAAAGGGGCGCGTCCCCCGCCTGAGCCTCGGACACGCCCCCCGCTTCTGCATTATAAACGAAGCGTCGACGCAATCCGGCCCACCCGGAGCCGGCCACATCTTGTAGGGCTGGCATGCCTTTTTTCCTCACCTGCAAAATTAGCAAAATTCTTGAGACCGACAAGTTTTTGCCGGCGGATTTCTCTTTTTGCGGTAAAAATCTTTTTTCCTGCCTTAAAGTCTTGGCATCTTCCGCACGATTGCGTACTTTTGCGGCACGAAAGCGGCACTTAAAATCATTTAACAATAACAAAAACTTATGGATTGGTTAAACAGTTTATTATGGGACCCGTCCTCCGTGGCTCACATCGTGTTGCTCTACTCGTTTGTGATAGCGGTGGGCGTGTTGCTCGGCAAGATCAAGATTGCCGGCATCTCGCTGGGCGTGACGTTTGTCCTCTTCATGGGCATCCTGGTGGGGCACTTCGGCTTCACGGTGTCCACGCCCATTCTGCATTTCTTGCGTGAGTTTGGTCTGACGCTGTTCGTGTTCTGCATCGGTTTGCAGGTAGGCCCGTCGTTCTTCTCGTCCTTCAAGAAGGGAGGCATGACGCTGAACCTGCTGGCAGTGCTGATCATCGTGCTCAACATCGCCGTGGCCCTCACCATTTATTTCGTGGCCAACGGGCGTGTGGACCTGCCCATGATGGTAGGTATCCTCTATGGTGCCGTCACCAACACCCCCGGTCTGGGTGCCGCCCAGGAGGCATTGAACCAGCTGCACTACACGGGCGACCCCATCGCCCTGGGTTATGCCTGCGCCTACCCGCTGGGTGTTTTGGGCATCATCGGCTCCATCATTGCCATCCGCTACATCTTCCGCGTGGACTTCGCGAAGGAAGAGGCTGACCTGGCCCGCAATGAAGATGAGGAGAAGCAGAAACCTCACATGATGACCCTGGAAGTACGCAACGAGGCCATCGACGGCAAGCGCCTGCTTCAGGTGAAGCAATTCCTGGGACGTCCGTTCGTCTGCTCGCGCCTGCGCCACGAAGGCCATGTCATCATCCCCGACCAGGACACCAAGTTCTGCATCGGCGACCAACTCTTCATGGTGTGCTCCGAGGAAGACGCCGAAGCCATCATCGCCTTCATCGGCAAGCAGGTTGAGGTGGATTGGGAACATCAGGACCTGCCCGTGGTTTCGCGCCGCGTCATCATCACCAAGTCCAACATCAATGGCAAGAAACTGGGCGACATGCACTTCCGCAGTTCCTACGGCGTGACCGTCACCCGCATCACCCGTTCGGGCATGGAGCTGTTTGCTTCTCCCAACCTGACCCTCCAGGTGGGCGACCGCCTGATGGTGGTGGGCCGCGAGGACGCTGTGAACAGTGTGGCTCTCGTCCTGGGCAATCAGATGAAGAGCCTGAACACGCCGAACATCGTCACCATCTTCGTCGGCCTGTTCCTCGGCATCCTGGTGGGCAGCCTGCCCATCTCCTTCCCCGGTATGCCGACCCCCGTCAAACTGGGTCTGGCCGGCGGACCGCTGGTAGTGGCCATCCTCATCGGACGCTTCGGCTATAAGATGAAACTGGTGACCTACACCACCACGAGCGCCAACTTGATGCTGCGCGAGATAGGCCTCGTGCTCTTCCTGGCCAGCGTAGGCATCGACGCGGGCGCCCAGTTCGTCCAGACGGTGCTGCAAGGCGACGGCCTGTTGTATGTGCTTTGGGGCTTCCTCATCACGATCATCCCGCTGCTGGCCGTAGGCATCTTTGCCCGGGCTTACTTCAAGGTGAACTACTTCATCCTGATGGGTGTCATCGGCGGTGCCACGACCGATCCCCCCGCATTGGCCTATTCTAACCAGGTGGCCGGCAATCCGGCTCCGTCCGTAGGTTACTCCACCGTCTACCCGCTCACCATGTTCCTCCGCATCCTGGCGGGACAGATGATTTTGCTGACCATGATGTAAGGCACGCCGCCTGCATCCCCTAAAAACAGAACGGCTGCCTGGGAAACCACCCACGCAGCCGTTCTTGTTTTATCACAGGCCCGCCTTGAGCACCATCAGAGCGACAGCTTCTTGCGCACGAATTCCTCCACGAAGTCCACCGTCCCGTCGATGCCCAACACGGACGAGTCGACGCACAAGTGATAGGACGCCGCGGCACCCCACGTCTTGTAGCTGTAATAGTTATAGTACTCCGAGCGTTTCTTGTCCGCCTTGGCCATCATGTTCTCGGCCTCCTCCTCGCCGATGCCATGGATGTGGCGCAGGCGGGCGATGCGGTCCTCGCGGGTGGAGGAGATGAAGATATTGGCACAGCGGGGATGCTCGCGCAGAATGTAATCCGCGCAACGACCCACGAACAGGCAGGATTTCTCGGCCGCCAAGCGCCGGATGACATCGCTCTGTACCTTGAACAGCGCATCATTGCTCAGGCAGTTCGTGGCCGGAATAGCCCCGTCGGTGATGAAGGGGAAACGCATCCCGAACCATCCTCCCATCAGATTCTTGGCCGGACGCTCGTCGGCCCGCTCGAAAAACTCGCTGCACAAGCCGCTCTCTTCCGAGGCCAGCGTAATCAGTTCCTTGTCATAAAACGAAATGCACAGGCGAGCTGCCAGCTTCTCACCAATCTCACGGCCGCCGCTGCCCAGCTGACGGCCAATGTTTACTACGAATTTATTATCCATATTCCATCCTCTTGTTTTGCTGAAACATACGGTTTGTCAACGACAAATATAGGGATTATCGGGCAATAAACCTGCCCGACCCGGATTTTTTTGCTCAGTAAAGGTCCGGAAAGCTTATTTCTCCGCCTTCCGGCCCGAAATCTTCTCCAGCACGTAGACCAGGAAGAAACCCACCAACATCAAGGCCACTGCCGCCACAACGTGTTCATTGGGCAGGACATTGGTTTCCACCACCATGCCGTGCAGGTTCTCTCCCACCTCCTTCCAAGGCCACACTTTGTTGAGCGAGCCCAGCATGAAGCCCGTCAACAGGGCCAGCGTGAGATTGCGCACATGTTTCAGGGCGTAGGATAAGACGCGGGAGAAGGACGTGATGCCCAGCAGGGCGCCCGCAGCAAAAATGCCCAGCGTCAACAGGTCCAGCGTCTTCACCGCTTCCATCACATAAAAGTATTTGCCCAGCAGCACCAGGATAAAACTACCCGAGATGCCCGGCAGGATCATGGCGCAAATGGCGATGGCCCCGCACAGGAAAATGAAAAGCGGGTGCGTGGAGGTCTCCATGGGCGTGGCCACGGTGATGTAATAGGCCACCGCCGCCCCAATAAGGAAAGACAGCACTGTCCGCCAGTTCCATCCCTTGATGTCTTTGCCCACAAACCACGTGGATGCCAGCACCAACCCGAAGAAGAAGGCCCATACCAGTACGGGATAGGCCACCAACAGCCAGGTGATGAGCTTGGCCAGCGAAAACACGCTGATACCGATGCCCAGCAGCAGGAAGAACAAAAAATTGCCGTTGATCATCCGCCAGAAGACAGCCGGATGTCCGGTGAACAGTTTCTTCAGACTCTGCGCGTTGATGCTCTTGATGGAGTCTATCAGTTCGTCATAAATGCCCACGATGAAGGCAATGGTCCCGCCCGACACGCCGGGCACCACGTCCGCTGCCCCCATGCAGATGCCTTTCAGCGAGAGCAGCAGGTAATCTTTCAATGTACGTTCCATATATAGTTACGTTCTCTTAATGTTCCACGAAAATAAGGAAAATATTCTCCGAAGACAAGCGTCATTACAATGATTCGCCATTGCCCGACAAAGATTGACTATGGCTCTATGTACTCGAAGACATAACTCTCTTCCTCTCCCTCGTAGTTGAGCAGGCTGAAGCGGACGGACAGGCTTGCCGCATCGTCCATGGCGTACTGGGCGAGGGGTATGGAGAGATAGGCGCGGCGCGTGTAGTATTGCGGGTCGTCGCCGGCATCATGGTAGAGGGAGAGGCAGACTTCGCGGCGGGCGGCGGTTTCATCCCACCGAACCTCGTCCTCCACGAAGTGGAAGGTATGGTCGCCGCCGCCGGTCTTGACCTCCAACACGATGTTCAAATAGTCCAGGCCCATCCAGATGCTCAGCACGGAAGCGGGATCGGTCTTGATGCCGTCCTCGAAACGGTCAGCCGGAAGAGGCAGGGGAGACACTGTGGTCTGTGCCGCATAGAGCCGAACGCCCTGTCCGCCGACCCCGTCCGCCTCACAAGCGTAGTTAGCCACGATGCGCAGGGTGGTGTCCGGCGTCTCGTCGGGAGCGGTGACGGCGTTCAGCACGTCGTACAACGTACCGTCGTCCGTCAGGACCGTCTGCAGGCGGCCGTCTGCACCGCTGTGGGCAGTCAGGTACTCCTGGAAGATGTCAGGATAATGATAATCATCCCCGCCGCAGGCGGTCATCAGCCCCGTCAGCCACAGCAGGAGGAACGCGGTGAGCAGGTTGTGGGCAGGCTTCTTCATCGGTTGTCGGTGTTCAGTTGGTTACGCAGGGGGTTGGCATACATCAGCAGAAGCTTCTCGCGCAGGAAAACCTCGTCCTTGCCGGGCAGGTCGATGCGGGCCAGCTGGCGCGCCACGTAGTCCGTGAAGTGCCGCTTGTCCTCCGCAGTGTAGTGTGAGGCGAAGCGATTGCCTCCCTCCAGCAGGTCGGCAGCCGCATAGTTGTTGGGATAGAGGCGGTAGTTGGCGAAGATGCCGCGGTCCACCAGCCCGGCGGCACGGAGAAAGAGTTCCTGTTTGGGCAGCGAGCGGTCCAGAGCCTCCAACTGGTCGTTGATGCAGGGAGCGGTGCAGAGGTGTACGCGGCCTTTGTAGCCCAGCAGGCCGGTCTGCATGTTCAGCAGGTCGTCGGCGGTGGTTTTCTTGTAGTCGGGGTTGTCGCGCTTCTGTTGGAATTCGCGGGCCTTGAGGTAATCGCAGGGGTCGTATTCGTAGGAGATGGCCAAGGGGACGATGTTCATCTCCTGCAGGCGGCTGATGATGTCGCCCTCGCCGGCCATGGCCATCATCTTGAGGATGCTCTCCTGCGTGCGGTCGCTGGAGTCCTTGGCGCGGCCTTCGCGCTGGGCTATCCAGATGGACTGGTGTTTGTCGCGGATGGTGTGGTGCATATACCTTGACATGCGTGCGGAGGCTTCCAACATCTGGCGCATGGTGAGAGCGCGCTGCACGATGAAGGACTTGTTGATGCGCACCAGCTTCTTGATCCACGGATAGATAAGGAGGTTGTCGCCGATGGCGATTTCCACCGTGTCCTGTCCTTGCTCCACGAGCATCAGCGAGAGGAAGCCGGAGTCGAGCACAATGTCACGGTGGTTGGACACATAGGTATAGGCACTCCCGCGGTCCGGTTGGGCGGAGTTATCAAAGGTGACGCCCTGCGTGGCCTCGCGGATAATGCGCTTCAGGATGTTATAGCAGATGTTCACCTGGAAGTCCTGTTTGGTCTTGCAGCTGCGCATCAGGGCAGCCAGGCGGTCAAAGGGCAAGTCGGGCATGGCGGCCCCGGCTACTTGACGAAAGGCGGGGTCGGCTATCAGTTCCTCGTAGACGGCGGGAAGCTCTTCATCATAATAAGGACGGATTTCGTCGAATTCCTGGTTCATGAGGGAGCATTTTTAGGGGTTAGTGATTACGTTTAGGGATTAGTGTTTAAGGATTAGTGATTAGTATTTAGGGGGTAGAGTTTGACAGCTACTAATCACTAATCCCTAAACACTAATCATTCTCAATGATTTCTGTCATGACATCCTTGATATCCAGCCCGGCGGCGCGCACCTGCTGGGGAATGAAGCTGGTGGCAGTCATGCCGGGTGTGGTGTTCACCTCCAGCAGGTTGATTTTGGTGCCTTCGGTGATGATGTAGTCCACGCGGATGATGCCCCGGGCACCCACGAAATGGTAGATGGCGGCCGTCAGTTTCTGCACGCGGTCGCGCAGTTCGTCGGGGATGCGGGCGGGGGTGATTTCGTCCGAATCGCCTTTGTACTTGGCGTCGTAATCGAAGTACTCATGGTGGGACACTACCTCGGTGACGGGCAGGACCATACTGCCCCGGGCCGTCATATAGCAGCCGCAGGTAATTTCCATGCCGTCCATGAAGGCTTCCACCATGACCTCGGGTGCTTCGGCAAACGCCTTGGCGATGGCGGGCTGTATCTGCTCCGAAGTCTTCACCTTGGTCACGCCGAAGCTGGAACCGCCCAGGTTGGGCTTGATGAAGCAGGGCAGGCCTATCTTCAGGACAACGTCCTCGTCCGTGATGCTTTGCCCGCGACGCAGGAGGAGCGAGTCGGCCACGCGCACGCCGAAGCCTTTAAGGTACTGATTGCACACAAACTTGTCGTAGGTCAGGGCCGAGGCCAGCACGCCGCATCCGGAGTAGGGCAAATGCAACATGTCGAAGTAGCCTTGCAGGCGTCCGTCCTCGCCGGGCGTGCCGTGGATGATGATGTAGGCGTAGTCGAAGGTGGTCTTCCTTCCGTCCTGCGCGAAGCTGAAGTCGTTGCGGTCGATGGGGGCCGTGGTGCCGTCCGGCAGTTGCACGTGCCAGTCCTTGCCGTGCAGCACGACGATATAGGGGTTGTACCTGTCCTTGTCCAGGAAGGAATAAATGCCTTGCGCACTGCGCAGGGAAACTTCATACTCGGAGGTGTCGCCTCCAGCCACGATGGCGATTGTACGTTTCATTCGATGTCTCTGTTACTGATGTAGCTCCGCCATTTGTCTATCAGCGCGGTCATGTCGGGGGGAATGGGGCAGGTGAAGTCCATCTCCTGTCCCGTGACGGGATGCTTGAAACCCAGCGTCATGGCGTGCAAGGCCTGCCGCGGACAGATGTCGAAGCAGTTGTTAACGAATTGTTTGTATTTGGCGAAACGGGTGCCGCGCAGGATTTCGTGGCCCCCGTAGCGTTGGTCGTTGAAAAGGGTGTGTCCGATGTGTTTCATGTGAACACGTATCTGGTGGGTGCGCCCGGTCTCGAGTACGCACTCCACGAGGGTGACGTAGCCCAGCCGCTCCAGCACGCGGTAGTGGGTGACGGCGTGGCGTCCCTCGCCTTCGGGCAGGACGGTCATCAGCATGCGGTCCCGCGGGTCGCGGCCGATGTTGGCGGTGACGGTGCCCTCGTCCTTCTCCACGATGCCCCACACCAGGGCACGGTAGCGGCGACGGGTGGTCTTCAGCAGGAACTGGTTGCCCAGGGCGGTCTTGGCATCGGGCGTTTTGGCCACGACCAGCAGGCCGGACGTGTCCTTGTCGATGCGGTGGACGAGGCCCACGTGCGGGTCGTTGGCATCGTAGCGGGGATTGTCCTTCAGGTGCCAGGCGATGGCGTTGACCAGCGTGCCGTGCCAGTTGCCGTGGCCGGGATGCACCACGAGGCCCGCAGGCTTGTTGACCACCAGCACGTCGTCGTCCTCATAGACGATGTCCAGGGGGATGTCCTCCGGGGTGATGTCGTTCTCGTAGGGCGGGCGGTCCATCGAGAGGGTGATGACGTCCAGGGGCTTCACGCGGTAGCTGCACTTCACGGGGCGTCCGTTGGCCTGTACGAAGCCGGCATCGGCGGCCTTCTGGATGCGGTTGCGCGAGGCGTTCTGGATGCGGTCAAAGAGGTACTTGTCCACGCGCACCATGTCCTGCCCCTTGTCCACCACCACGCGGAAGTGTTCGTAGAGTTGTGCCCCGTCGCCAGCGGCGGTAGGTTCCAGTTCGTCCAGTTCCTCGTCCGTCAGTCCGTCCTGCAGGTCGTCTGCCCATTCTTCGTCCTTCATACTTCGTCCTTCATTTAAATGGATAAGTCAGAACCATGATTCGTCTGCCGCGCCCGTCTCTTCCACTTCGGAGGCCGGGTCTTGGATGGAAATCGTCGTCGTGTCCACCTGTATCTCGGTATGCGAGCGTCCGTCGCCCACCACAATCGTGAGGTAAGCCCCCTGTGGCACCCGCTCCCGCTGGCCCAGGACACGGCCCGCCAGTTTCACGCCGTAGACCCAGTCTTTCTCGCCGGGCACGGTGTCGTTGGGCATCAGCTTGAACCCGGCGGCCAGCAGGCGGGCCTCGGCCTCGCGCAGGGAGCTGTTGTCCGCCACGTCGGGCAGTTCCATCAGGGGGACGTTCAGCGTGTTGACGGTCAGGTAGACGATGCGTCCTTTCTTCACTTTCTGGTTCACCGGCGGATTATAGTCCAGCACACAGCCCGGCGGCAGGGTCTTGACGTAGGTGGAGTCTGTAACCTGTCCCTGCAGGCCCTCGGCCTCCAGCGTGCGCAGGGCTTCGGGCAGGGATTTATGCTTCACGTCGGGCACGATGACGCCCTCGCCGTGGCGTGTATAGGCGTCCAGCCACCGCAGCGTGGCGAACACCCCGATAATCAGCACCACGGGCATGGCCAGGATGTTCAGCCAGAAGAAGCGGTTGGCGCGGAAAGAGAAGAAATCCTTTATCGTCATAATTCGATAATCAATGCATTCGGTTTATATGGCGGCAAAGATAGCATAAAAAAACGATATACCAATACCTCTTCCTCTTCCATATTCTTCAACCATGCGATTGACACTAGGTGTCATCGGAGCGGACTAATCCCTCATATCCCTCCGTCGTTTAAGCATGGCTTTGATTTCCGGCCCCGAAAGGAATGTCGGCCAAGGTTAGGTTTATACGATATTCTTTAGTACCTTTGCCATCGGATACATGTTTCAGACAGAAAGGATATATATTATGACAGCCATTGATTTGAGAGCATCTGTATTGCGTGACATCGCCACCCTGATGAACGATGACAGCGCCATGTTGACCCTGCAACGCTTCCTGAAGAAACTAAAACAGGAAACACGCGCCAAAGCAAGAGCAGAAAAGAACGGCCTGGATCTTGCCATTGAGGATTATCAGGAAGGCCATGTGCACCGCGCCAAGGATACGGCGGACTTGATGAAACAACTGATGGAATGAAACCATGTGGGAAATCGAATACACCAACCGTTTCAAACGCTCGTTCAAGCGTTGCATTAAACGTGGCTTAAACGTGGAAGTCTTTGCCACTGCCGTTGAAATCCTGCGCCAGACAGGCACCCTCCCTCCCGAATACAGGCCTCACAAACTATCAGGCAAATATACAGGTTATCGGGTATGCCATTTGCAACCTGACTGGCTGTCGGTATGGTTGCCCCGTGAAGAGGAACTAATATTGACTTTCATCGATACCGGTACGCATAGCGACTTGTTCGGATAAACCTCCCTAAAATCAGCCGGGCAATACCACCGCGAACTCGCTGTAACTCATCCCGTCGCTCCGCACCTCTACCCTGCCGCCGTGCGCCCGCACCACCTGCCACACGAAGTTCAATCCCAAGCCGAAGCCCGAAGCTCCCGTGGCACGGCTGCCCGAAGCCACACGCTCGAACTTGCCGAAGATGCGCTGCTGTTCACGCGGAGGAATGCCGATGCCATTGTCCCGCACCCGGATAACCACGCCACCGTCCGCTCCCGATTCCGCAGAAAGCCGGATGGACACCTCCTCGCGGGAGTATTTGATGGCATTGTCTATCAGGTTGGAGAGCACCTCGCGCAGGCAGAAGGCATCCGCCGTAACCCGGAAGTCCGACGGGCAATCCACCTCGAAGACCACGGGTTTCGGGGCTTTCAGACGGAATTTCCCGGACAGGTCGTCCAGCAAGGGACGGAGCACGACAGCGGTCTTGTGCAACTCCAGTTCGCCACGCTCCATCTGCGTCAGCGTCACGACGCGGTTGGAGAGGGTCAGCAGGTGGTCGCACTCGTCGGTCATGGCCCGCAGCATTCCCCGGGCACGTTCGGGCTTATCCGCCAGACGTCCGCTCGCCATGACCTGAGTCCCCATAAGGACAGACTGCAGAGGCGACTTCATATCATGTATCATGGAATAGGTAAAATCTTCACGGAACTGCCCCAACTTGCGCAGACGACGCCCTACATACCATAAACCGACGAGGCCGGCCAGCGTAAAGAGCGTAATCAGCCGCAAAGAAACGAACAGATACCATACCGAACGGAAAATGTAAGACTCCGGGAAAGCCACAACCCCCTCCATCCAGCGCGTCCGGTCATTGGTGACGGAAACTGGACGGGTGACCAGATCCATTCCTAAACGAATCATCCCCGATGCCTGCCCCACAAGGCTATCGGAAACTCCCTCGAAAAAACGGATATACCCGCCCGGCAAACCTTCCGCCAGCAAACGGGCATTGAAAAGCGAATCCATCCGGAGACTGTCCAACGGAACATACGGGCAATGAGCATCCAGGAAAATCTCTTGGTTGTTGTAGGCACGGCGAACGCGGGCATTTTCGCCCATGTTCATGCCGCCCCGACGGACAAAGGCAGAAGAAAACCAGTCATTTCCCTTCCCAAGCCTGACTAAAGAATCCCACTGGGAAAAGAGGAAAGGTGCAGCCGACTTCATCCGCGGATGGGACGGAAGTGAATCTATCAAATGCTGATAACGCACCGCGCTTTCTGCCACAAACGCCCCTTCGAAGCAGACCTGCACCTCGTGCGCCAAGGACACACGCTGCTCCCGCCCAATGTAGTAACTCCAAAGAGAGGTAAGCAGCAAAGAACTGACACAAGCCGACAACAGCCAATAAAGAGAAAAGCGCCGATGGCCCCGATGCGCCCGGTCGTCTTTCTGTTTGGCATGCGTTAAAGTCGTTTCCGTAGCAGCCAGCATCTCTCCGGCCACTTCATGAGCCTGCCCCCAACGGGCGGCTTCCAGGTCAGCCTTCAACTGACTGACAGGCCTTTCCATCTCCTTGGCCTGCCGATAGAACTCCAGCCGTTGCCCGTCGATGGCCTTCTGCTCCTGCTGCAACCTGCGGGTGCGGATGACAAAAGGAATAATGACCGCCAAGGCCAGCCCCAACGTGGCCATATAGAACAGGAGCATCCGCCCCATATAGCCCTGGTAAAAAGGCAGACAGAACTGCGCCTCTACGGCAATGCCCCTCGCTTCGTGCAAATAAGCTTTCTCGGAAACCGCATACAGGCCCGGCACATGCCTCTCAGGCCGGGCGGGCGACCGCTGTAAGGTCTCGCCCGTGTGCACATCGAATTTACGGATAACAACTTCCCCCTCCACACCGTCATAACGCAATTCGTTTTCCAGCTTCAGGCGCAAGGAGTCGAGCGAGATTTCCGGCTGTCCGTAAGCATCCTGCAAGATGGCGGAGGTCTGCTGCGAAGTATAGAAACTATAAAACTCTTCATCTTGCAGATAGGCAGGATCAGCCAAGAGCGTGTGCGTGACCGTGCCGTCGGGAAAAGGAAGGGCATTGAGCTGCTCATCGACTGTCAGGTCGAAAGCCTTGCGGAAAGCGGTTTTCAACGCCTTGTCGGTCTTCTCGGCCAACGCACGATAGGCATACCAGGCCCCGGCCCCTTGAAAGAGAACTATCAACGCGCATACCGAAAGCCAGACAGTGGTCTTTATCTTCATCCTATTCCATCCGATTTACAACGGCGCAAAAATAAGGGATTCCCCGGCTCGCGCCAAAGAATCCCCCGCCTTTTTTAAGAGAGAATCAGAGCGAATCAACGTCCCGCCAGCAACGCGGCATCCACCTCGTGCTCACCGGTCAGCAGCCAGGCGCCGCTCTCGGCATCATACTCGTAAGCCTGGTAGGTCAAGCCGTAGGCATCGGGCGCATAGACCGCCTTCTCGCGGACATCCGTATAAGCTTGGTCTTCCGCACGCCAGCGGGCGCACTCCACGGTGACGGCACCGCCCTCGTAAGCGTAACGCAAGGCATATGCCGGACAATACTTGGCGGAGGCATCGTCCCAGCGAAGGATTTCCTTCATCAAAAGTCTGCGGTGACCGTCGTAGGTGCAGCGGTACTTCAGGTGATGGCTGAGATATTGGCCGTCTGCCGACACCTTATATACATATTGGATTTCGGCATTCCCGGTTTCTTCCGTGTTGTAGGCAAAGCGTTGTTGGGCGGCATTCCCGGCGAAAGCGGTGTTGGACAATCCGGC
>DWZE01000084.1 GCA_019118325.1 Candidatus Bacteroides intestinavium | reverse complement strand
GAAAGACACGATTCCCTTGGGCAGTGCATGTAGTGAGATTCTTCGACTACGCCCTACGGGCTTCGCTCAGAATGACAGATACGTCGATAGTATAAACTAAATAGGAATGATTACTTATATATAATAATGTATTGGCTTAACTCCTTAACTTCTTAACTCCTTAACTCCTTAAAAATATATGTTATTATGGAAAAACTAAGCAGAACAAAAGTCATAGATCTCCTGAAGCGGGAAGACTTCGGTACCTTGGTCAATGTGAAAGGCTGGGTGCGTACCCGTCGCGGGAGCAAGCAAGTCAGTTTCATTGCCCTGAATGATGGCTCCACCATCCACAATGTGCAGATCGTGGTGGACGTGGCCAATTTTGAGGAGGCTTTGTTGAAGGACATCACCACCGGTGCCTGTCTCAGCGTGAACGGCGTATTGGCCGAATCTGTGGGTTCCGGCCAGAAGGTCGAGTTACAGGCACGTGAGATTGAAATCCTTGGTGCGTGTGACAACACTTATCCCCTGCAGAAGAAGGGACACTCCATGGAGTTCCTGCGCGAGGTGGCCCACCTGCGTCCCCGCACCAATACGTTCGGTGCCGTATTCCGCATCCGCCACAACATGGCCATTGCCATTCACAAATTCTTCCACGAGAAGGGCTTCTTCTACTTCCATACACCCATCATCACCGCTTCCGATTGCGAGGGAGCCGGTCAGATGTTCCAGGTGACCACGATGAACCTCTACGACCTGAAGAAGGACGAGAACGGTTCCATCATCTACGACGACGACTTTTTCGGCAAGCAGGCCAGCCTGACCGTGTCCGGACAGCTGGAAGGTGAGTTGGCTGCCACGGCTCTCGGTGCCATCTATACTTTCGGCCCTACGTTCCGTGCCGAAAATTCCAATACGCCCCGCCACTTGGCCGAGTTCTGGATGGTCGAGCCGGAAGTAGCCTTTGCTGACCTGCACGAGTTGATGGACCTGGAGGAAGAGTTCATCAAGTATTGCGTGCAATGGGCGTTGGACAATTGCCGTGACGACCTGGAGTTTCTCAACAAGATGGTGGATAAAGGGCTGATAGAGCGCTTGCAGGGTGTGGTGAACACCGAGTTTGTCCGTCTGCCCTATACGGAGGGTATCAAGATCTTGGAAGAAGCCGTTTCCAACGGACATAAGTTTGAATTCCCCGTTTATTGGGGTTGCGACTTGGCGAGCGAGCACGAACGTTTCCTGGTGGAAGAACATTTCCGCAAGCCTGTCATCATGATAGACTATCCGAAGGAAATCAAAGCTTTTTATATGAAGCAGAATGCTGATGGCAAGACCGTGCAGGGCACCGATGTGCTCTTCCCGCAGATTGGCGAAATCATCGGCGGCAGTGTCCGCGAGGAGAGTTACGACAAGCTGATGGCCCGCATCCAGGAGTTGCACATCCCGATGAAGGACATGTGGTGGTACCTCGACACACGCCGTTACGGCACCTGTCCCCACGCCGGCTTCGGCCTGGGCTTCGAGCGTCTCCTGCTCTTTGTCACCGGCATGGCCAACATCCGCGACGTCATTCCCTTCCCCCGCACGCCGCGTAATGCTGATTTCTAACGGATGAGCATACTACGCTAAAAACGCAGATGATGGGGGTAGATGATCACAGACTTTTCTATCCAGTTATATTTTGCGCGGGATGAATTTGTGCATTTTAGTCGTGGCAATTTGATTCTCCTCCCCAAAGGAGGAGAATTGAATTACCTGCTTTGCATCTGATGTAAAAATGTACAAATTCATTCCGTGTGAAGTATAATTCTTGTAACTTATTTATGGCAAACTAAATTTTAACACCTATTTCCTTAATAATAAGTAGATGTTGATATTTAACCCGTTGGCGGAATTAATTGGGACATGAAACTCACGGGCGGAGATATCTTCGCGCCAAGACAGAGATATCTTCGGACAAGGACGGAGATATCTCTGGACAAAAGCGGAGATATCCACCCGCAAAGCCGTATAATGGACCGACAGATAAAGTGCATATTGGTTATAATTCCGCCAACGGGTATATTTAGTTTGTATTTAGGAGTTAAGAAGTTAAGGAGTTATCACTTCCGACCTCCTCCGGCTCCCCGTTTTCGGGGGAGAGCATCGCTCTGTCAGGAGTTAAGCTGATAGTAAGTCAAAGAGCCGTATACGCAGAGGTATTGGCTTAACTTCTTAATTCTTTAACTCCTCAAATGCAACATCATTTAATTCTTGCGACTTGCTTAATATAAGTTAATTAAGTAGCGTGGGTAGTTAGTCTGCTTCCTATGATGTCGCCGTGGGACATGACGGCATGAATGTTATCTTGCAATAGCTCTATCGTGATTTGTCAATAGCTCTATTGCTTGTCAATGAAAGTACTTTCGTTGTTCGGTGATAGCTATTTCATTTTAGACATGATGTCTTTTAGACAAGAAGTTTTTTGTCTCCCTAAAAAACAATAAAAAACATTTGCTGTTTGTCAGAAAATCCGTACCTTTGCAAGCCGATTATTATCAAATAAGGATAAGCGATTAATTCATAGCGAGTTAACGGGAGGGTGTCCAACCCCGTTGCTGGCGGTGAGAAATTTAGTAGTAACAATTTAAAAACTTTTTTAGAGTGGATACTTTAAGTTACAAGACCATTTCTGCAAACAAGGCGACGGTGACGAAAGAATGGGTCATCGTGGACGCTACGGACCAGGTACTGGGTCGTCTGGGCGCAAAAGTTGCGAAACTGTTGAGAGGAAAGTATAAACCCAGCTTTACCCCTCACGTGGATTGCGGCGATAATGTTATCATTATCAATGCCGACAAGGTGAAAATGACCGGGAACAAGTGGACGGACAAGGTTTATCTGTCCTATACGGGCTATCCCGGTGGCCAGCGTGAGATGACGCCCGCCCGCCTGATGGCAAAGCCCAATGGGGAAGACAAATTGCTGAGAAAAGTGGTGAAAGGCATGCTGCCCAAGAATAAGCTGGGTGCCAAGTTGCTGGGCAACTTGTATGTATATGCCGGAAGCGAGCACAAACATGCCGCTCAGAACCCCAAAATGATAGATATTAACGCACTTAAATAAGAGATAATGGAAGTAGTAAATGCATTAGGCAGACGCAAGAGTGCTATTGCGCGTATTTTCGTGACCGAAGGTACAGGCAAGATTACGATCAATAAGAGAGATCTGGCAGAATACTTTCCTTCGAGCATCCTTCAGTATGTAGTAAAGCAGCCGTTGAACAAGTTGGGCGTAGCCGAGAAGTATGACATTAAGGTCAACCTCTGTGGCGGCGGTTTCACCGGACAGTCTCAGGCTCTCCGCTTGGCCATTGCCCGCGCATTGGTGAAGATTAATCCGGAAGACAAGGCTGCACTCCGTGCCGAAGGCTTCATGACGCGTGACCCCCGTGCTGTTGAACGTAAGAAGCCGGGCCGTCCGAAAGCACGTCGCAGATTCCAGTTCAGTAAGCGTTAATCAGTTGCTCAAGTTAATACGTGGACAGGTTAACAGGTTGACGAGGTTTCCTTTGTTGGCCGGTCAACTGATAACTCCGAAGAACTGAATTACGTTTAGTATCTAAACTACCGGGACTCTTTCCGGACAAGAAGGCTACCCGGCAGTTGGTTTAGAAGAAAACAAAAAAGAAAGTAAACGAATTAAAGAAAAGAACATAATATGTCTAGAACAAATTTCGATACATTGTTGGAAGCAGGATGCCACTTCGGTCACCTGAAGAGAAAATGGAATCCTGCCATGGCTCCCTACATCTTCATGGAGCGTAACGGCATTCATATCATCGACCTCAACAAAACGGTTGCCAAGATAGACGAAGCTGCAGAAGCTTTGAAGCAAATCGCTAAATCAGGAAAGAAAGTCCTGTTTGTTGCTACTAAGAAACAAGCCAAGCAGGTGGTGGCTGACAAGGCTGCCTCTGTGAATATGCCTTATGTAATCGAGCGCTGGCCGGGTGGTATGTTGACCAACTTCCCGACTATCCGCAAGGCCGTCAAGAAGATGGCCACCATTGACAAATTGACGAACGATGGTACGTATGCCAATCTGTCAAAGCGCGAAATCCTGCAGATTTCCCGTCAGCGTGCCAAACTGGAGAAGAACCTTGGTTCCATCGCTGATTTGACCCGTCTGCCGTCTGCCCTGTTTGTTGTGGACGTCATGAAGGAGAATATTGCCGTACGCGAAGCCAATCGCCTGGGTATTCCCGTATTCGGTATCGTAGATACGAATTCTGACCCGTCGAACGTGGACTTCGTAATTCCTGCCAACGATGACGCTACGAAGTCTGTTGAGGTAATCCTTGATGCTTGTTGTGCCGCTATGCAGGAAGGACTGGAAGAGCGGAAAGCCGAGAAGGTAGATATGGAAGCTGCCGGCGAAGGCAATGCCAACAAGGGCAAGAGACGTGCTTCCAAGGCCCGCCTGGACAAGTCTGACGAAGAGGCTATCAATGCTTCCAAGGCAGCTGCTTTCATCCAGGAAGACGAGGAAGCTTAAATATACGGAAGTAGTTAGTAGTCAGTAGTCGGTAGCCGGTAGAAAGGCGTGCATCTTGCAGGTCATATCTCTACTTACTACATGTCCTGCTTGCTGCTAACTACTTTTTATTTTTTATACGAATAATCTCTAATTAAAAAGAATAGAAATATGGCTGTAACAATGGCTGATATAACCAAGCTCCGCAAGATGACGGGTGCTGGTATGATGGATTGCAAGAATGCCTTGACCCAAGCTGAAGGCGATTTCGACAAGGCTATCAAGATTATCCGTGAGAAAGGACAGGCTGTGGCCGCCAAGCGTTCGGACCGTGAAGCTTCCGAAGGTTGTGTGTTGGTGAAGGCTGTGGATGGTTTCGGCGCTATGATTGCCTTGAAGTGCGAAACGGACTTTGTGGCTCAGAATGCTGATTTCGTGAAGCTGGCCCAAGATATCCTGGATGCCGCCGTTGCCAACAAGTGCAAGACGCTGGATGAGGTGAAGGCGCTGAAGCTGGGCGACATGACCGTAGCCGAGGCTGTGACGGATCGCAGTGGTATCACGGGCGAGAAGATGGAGCTGGACGGCTACCTGACGGTGGAAGGTCCCGCCATCTCTACGTATAATCACCAGAACAAGAACTTCCTCTGCACGATGGTTGTGCTGAACAAGGAAGCCGATGCCCAGGTGGGCAAGGAAGTGGCTATGCAGATTGCTGCCATGAACCCCATTGCGGTCAACGAAGCCGGTGTTCCCGAAGAGGTGAAAGCCAACGAAATGCAGGTGGCTATCGAGAAGACGAAGATGGAGCAGGTGCAGAAGGCTGTGGAAGCTGCTTTGAAGAAAGCTGGTTTCAACCTCTATATTGCAGAGAACGAAGAACACCTGAACGAGGGTGTCATGAAGGGCAATATCACCGAGGCTCAGGCTCAGGAAATCCGTGACCTGAAAGAGAAAGTTGCTGCCGAGAAGGCTGCCAACTTGCCCGCCCAGATGATTGAGAACATCGCCAAGGGCCGTATGGCCAAATTCTTCAAGGAGAACTGCTTGCTGAACCAGGAGTACATCCAGGATGCCAAGATGACAGTTGCCGACTATCTGAAGTCGCAAGACAAGGATCTGACGGTGTTGGACTTCAAGCGTTACACCTTGCGTGCTGAATAAAATTGGTACTTTTTTTCATAACGAAAGCCGGAGCGAAGCAATTTGTTTCCGGCTTTTTTTATGGGCTGCAGAGGCCTGTTCAAACCATTAGTTGGATACTGACTGAGCGTTCTACTGAACACTACTCCGGCCGTCAGTTGCGCACTTGGATAGCCGTCAGTTGAACACTTGGATAGCCGTCAGCTGCGTACTTAATTAGCTGTATGTATGATGATTAGTGGGCGTTAACTAATGGTCTTTATCTGCGTATATCCCGCCTTTTGCAATAGTTCGGTTACTCTTTGCTTAAAATCGCCCTGGATGATGATTTCACCGTCTTTGGCCGAGCCGCCAACACCGCATTTGCTTTTCAGTTGTTTTCCCAGTTCCTTCAAGTCGTCTTCGGTGCCGATAAAACCGGTGACGAGAGTGACGGTCTTACCGCCACGGTTCTTACGGTCCAGTTGTACGCGCAGACGTTGCTGGGCCGGTGGGAGAGTAGGTGTCTCCCTTTCTGCTTCGGTTTCATAATGGAAGTCGGGGTTGGTAGAGTAGACTATGTTTAGGCGGTCTTTCCAATCGTTATTTTTATTGCTTTTAGCCATAGTTTATAGGAACAATTAATGGGTTAAATAGAGAAGATGAACTAAGAATGGTTGCAAAGGTATGTTTTTTGAAGTGACTCTGCAAAGAGAAAGTGAAAAAGGTGTATCTTTGCCTTCCTCTACAATGATATTAAACGATAAGAACTCAGAAAATGAAAATTATAGCGGTAGGAATGAACTATGCCCAACACAATCTGGAGTTGGGGCATAAGGAGACAAACAAAGAGCCGGTTATCTTTATGAAACCAGATTCGGCCTTGTTGCGGGAGGGAAAACCCTTCTTTTTGCCCGATTTTTCGTCGGACATGCAGTATGAGGCAGAGGTCGTGGTGCATATCTGCCGTTTGGGCAAGTGCATTGCTCCTCGCTTCGCCCACCGCTATTATGACGCGGTGACGGTGGGTATCGACTTCACGGCCCGTGACCTGCAAAGCCGTTTCCGTGCCGGAGGCTTGCCGTGGGAACTCTCCAAATGTTTCGATGGTTCGGCGGCTGTTGGAAGTTTTGTGCCCTTGGAGCAGGTTGGCGGTGATGTGCAGCAGTTGGATTTTCATCTGGACATTGACGGCCGCACCGTGCAGCAGGGACATACGGCTGACATGCTGCACCGGGTGGATGACCTCATCGCACACGTCAGCCGTTTCATGACACTGAAGATGGGAGATTTGCTCTTTACGGGCACACCTGCCGGTGTGGGACCCGTCGCTGTCGGGCAGCATTTGCAGGGATATCTGGGCGAGGAGAAGGTGTTGGATTTTTATATAAGATAAGATTATGACAAAAATACGGGTGGGATTCGGTTATGATGTCCATCGCTTGGTGGAAGGCCGTGAATTATGGTTGGGTGGCATACGCCTGGAGTATGATAAGGGACTGTTAGGGCATTCGGATGCCGATGTGCTTATTCATGCCATCTGCGATGCCTTGTTGGGAGCGGCCAATATGCGCGATATCGGTTATCATTTTCCTGATACTGCGGGCGAGTTCGAGAACATTGACAGCAAGATTCTTTTGAAGAAAACCGTGCAGCTCATCGCAACCAAGGGATACCGGGTAGGCAATATAGATGCCACCGTTTGTGCGGAGCGTCCCAAACTGAATCCTCACATTCCGCAAATGAAGCAGACGCTGGCCGCTGTGATGGGGGTAGAGGAGGATGACGTGTCCATCAAGGCCACCACCACGGAGAAACTGGGATTTACCGGTCGTCAAGAAGGAATTTCGGCCTACGCTACGGTGCTGATAGAGCGGGAGAAATGAATTTGTCTTTATACGATGTCGTTTGTCTGTCGGATTGCGCGGAATCTCGCATTTTTGTATTACCTTTGCCTCGATAATAGAAATAAAGACAGAACATTAAGACTTTATAGTATGAAATTGAAAGACCTGACAGCCTGTCTGTGCGTGCTTCTCGGCCTGTTTGCGTCGTGCATTCAGGAGGAGGCATTGAACACGGAGGCAGACATTGAAAGTGTCACGTTGCCGGGGGATGTGATGAATCGTTCGGCAGTTTTCGGTGATGCCATTACGGAGAACGATGGTACCAAGGTGTATCCTATCACTCTGTATGTAAAGGAAGGAACGGATATTACACGTTTGGGTCCCGTGCTGACTCTGACTGAAGGAGCTACGGTGACCCCGGCCAGCAGCACAGTGCTGGATTTTACTATGCCGAAGGATTATCTGGTCACCTCGCAGGATGGGCAGTGGCAGCGTCATTATCGTATATCGGTGACCACGAGCGGCATCAGTGCTCAGAATACGCACTACAGTTTTGAGAACGTCCGGCTGGGTGGGGGCGGCAAGTACCACGTATTCTATGAGACCGACCAATATGGAGCGGAGTCGTGGGCGTGGGCCAGCGGCAATCCCGGATTTGCCCTGACCGATGCCAACGAGGACAACCCGCTGAACTTCCCTACTTACCAGGGAGACAACGGCTATGATGGCAAATGTCTGATGCTCGTCACGCGGCGGACGGGTTCCTTGGGTGAATTGGTCAATATGCCCATCGCTTCGGGCAATTTGTTTATCGGCACGTTCGATGTGCTCAACGCGTTGAACGACCCGTTGACAGCCACCCTCTTTGGCACGCAGTTCGAGTATGTGCCCGTCCGTCTGAGCGGCTATTATAAGTTCAAGGCCGGCGAGACATACTATGAGTTGGACAAGACGGCCGAAGACAAGTTGCAGCCCGTTCCCGGCCGGAAAGACCAGTGCAACATTTACGGCATCTTCTACGAGAGCACCGACGAACGGCCTATTCTGGATGCCACCGATGCCTTGTCCGAAGATAACGAGCAGGTCATCTCTACGGCAATTGTCGACCAGAACGATGTACAGGAAACGGACGAATGGACTTACTTCGAGATTCCTTTCGTCACCCGCGATGGCAAATCCGTAGATCCCGACAAGCTGGCCGCCGGTCGCTACTGTCTGGCCATAGTCTTTGCCTCCAGTATCCGTGGTGACTATTTCGAGGGAGCTCCCGGCAGCACGCTCTGCATCGATGAGGTGGAACTGACTTATGAGGAAACCGTGACTAATGAATAACCTGTGCTTCAAGACAATGAAAACTAAGCATATCATCCTGGCCTTTCTGCTGCTCATGGCAGGTACGGCCCATACCCTGCAAGCGCAGGAAGACCGCAATCGCGGTATCATTCAGTCGGCCCTGCGTGGCTTGGAATACGAAGTCCGGGCCGGTTTTAACATCGGTGGTGCTACCCCCTTGCCCTTGCCCCAGGAAATCCGTGCCCTGACGGGCTATTCTCCCAATATCAACCTGGCGCTTGAGGGCAACATTATCAAATGGCTGGGCAAGGAGGAGAAGTGGGGCTTCATCATCGGCCTGCGTCTGGAAACCAAAGGCATGGAAGCTGAGGCCCGCACCAAGAACTACAGCATGGAAATCATTGGCAACGGGGGGGAACGCATGGCCGGCAACTGGACCGGTATGGTGAAGACCAAGTACCGGGCCTCCTACTTCAGCATTCCCGTGCTGGCGGCTCTGAAGCTGAGCGACCGCGTGCGTCTCAGTGCAGGTCCTTATGTGTCGTTCAAGACCAGCGGCGACTTCTCCGGCCACGTGTTCGACGGTTATCTGCGTGAGGGAGACCCGACAGGCAACAAGGTCGTATTCGAGGGCGAGAGTATTGCCCCCTATGACTTCTCCGACGACCTGCGCAACTTCCAGTGGGGGGTGCAGGCAGGTGTCACCTGGCGTGCCTTCAAGCATCTGAATGTCCATGCAGATCTGCAATGGGGCTTGAACGATATCTTCCAGAAGGACTTCGATACCATCACCTTTGCCATGTATCCTGTCTACCTGAACGTGGGCTTTGGTTATGCGTTCTAACCGGTTGCGTGTATGACCCAAGAATTTAGTCTGCGCCTTTTGCCGCAGGAGGCGGCTGATGAGCAGAGCGTGCGTGCTTTTCTGGTTCGCGAGAAAGGCCTTGCACCCTCGGACATTACGGCTATCCGTGTCTTGAAGCGGGGCATTGATGCCCGCCACCGTACTGTCTTTGTCAATCTCTCGGTACGTGTCTACCTTCATGAACAGCCGGTGGAGGAGGACTTTCAGTCGGTAGACTATCCCATTGTGGATGGCCGTCCGCAAGTCATTGTCGTGGGGGCCGGTCCCGGCGGATTGTTCGCTGCCCTGCGCCTGATTGAACTGGGGTTGCGTCCCATCGTCGTAGAGCGCGGCAAGGATGTGCGCGAGCGGAAAAAAGACTTGGCGCAGATAGGCCGTGTGCAGGCGGTGGATCCTGAGTCCAACTATAGTTTCGGCGAGGGCGGGGCAGGAGCCTATTCCGACGGAAAGCTCTATACACGCAGCAAGAAGCGCGGCAATGTGGACAAGATACTCTCCGTCTTCTGTCAGCACGGCGCGTCGACTTCCATTCTGGTGGATGTGCATCCCCATATCGGGACGGACAAGTTGCCCCGCGTCATCGAGAACATCCGTCACACCATTCTGCAATGTGGGGGCGAGGTCCATTTCCAGACCCGGATGGATGCCCTTCTGATGAAGGATGACAAGGTTGTGGGCATCGAGACCCATACGGGCGAGACATTCTTGGGCCCCGTCATCCTGGCTACTGGCCATTCTGCCCGTGACGTGTACCGCCGCTTGGCGGCCGACGGTGTGGAGATGGAGGCTAAAGGCATCGCCGTGGGCGTCCGCCTGGAGCATCCTTCGCAGTTGATAGACCAGATCCAATACCACAGCCGCAACGGACGGGGCCGCTATCTGCCTGCCGCCGAGTATAGTTTTGTCACTCAGGTGGAAGGCCGGGGCGTGTATAGCTTCTGCATGTGTCCGGGCGGTTTCGTGGTACCTGCCGCCAGCGGGCCGGAACAAATCGTGGTGAACGGCATGAGCCCGGCCAGTCGCGGTTCGCAATGGAGCAACAGCGGCATGGTGGTGGAACTCCGTCCCGAGGACCTGGCCGATCCCGCCCTCCGGGTGGAGGCCGAAGCCTCGGAGGGAGTGGCTGATTCCCATCCCTCTCTTTCTATGATGCATTTTCAGGAACGTCTGGAGTATCTCTGCTGGCAGCAGGGCAACCGCCGTCAGACAGCTCCCGCCCAGCGTATGGACGACTTCTGTCGCCGGAAGCTGAGTGCCGACCTGCCTCGCAGTTCGTACGCACCCGGTTTGGTGGCTTCGCCCTTGCACTTCTGGATGCCGCCTTTCATTGCCGGTCGCCTGGCCGACGGTTTCCGTCTCTTCGGCCGTCAGGCCCGCGGCTTCCTGACCAACGAGGCGGTGATGATAGGCGTGGAGACCCGCACGTCGGCGCCGGTGCGTATCCTGCGCGACCGGGAGACCCTGCATCATATCCGTCTGCACGGCCTTTTCCCCTGTGGAGAAGGGGCGGGCTATGCTGGAGGTATCGTCTCTGCGGCCATTGACGGCGAACGTTGTGCCGAGGCTGCGGCACGGTATTGCGGCGTGGCAGTGCCGAATCCATCCTGAACCCGAGAAACCGACGAAATCCATGCCTATTCCCGAGATAGCGATCGTAGATCATAACACCCTGAGTTGTATAGGGCTGCAGAATCTCTTGGAGGAAATCATCCCCCAAGCCGTCATCCGTTCGTTCCGTTCCTTTGCCGAACTGACGGACGATACGCCGGATATGTATGTGCATTATTTCGTCTCGGCCCAGATTTTCTTTGAACACACGGCTTTCTTTCTGCAACGTGCCACCAAGACCATCGTGCTGGCCGGCAGTGACAATCTTCCGCAACTGTCGGGCATGAACACGCTGAACATCTGGCAGGACGAGAAAGGCCTGGTCCGGAGCATCCTGCAACTACACCGCTTCGGGCACCGGAACGGCCATCCGGAGACGGAAGAGAAGCCTCGTCCGGTGGTCACCGCCTTTCCCGACGCGCATGACCTGTCTGCCCGTGAGGTCGAGGTATTGCGTCTCGTGGCCCTCGGCTTCATCAACAAGGAGATTGCCGACCGCCTCCATATCAGCCTGACCACCGTCATCAGCCATCGCAGGAATATTACCGAGAAACTGGGCATCAAGTCCGTGCCGGGCCTGACCATTTACGCCGTCATGCACGGCTATGTGGAAGCCGACCAGGTGTGAGAATCCTCATAAATGAGGGTTGCATGTCTGCCGGAAATGCCTTTCCTTTGCAGGTGTTTTTAGGTAACCCTGTATATGAAGATACGAATCTTATTGCTTTCGGCCCTGTTGATGGCCTCCCCCTTCCTGAGAGCGGAAGAAACAGACAGTCTGCGTACGGTGCAGATGGACGAAGTGGTCATCGTGGCTACTCCCAAGGAAACCCGTGCCTTGCGCGAACTCCCCATTGCCTCCACCCGTCTGACCCAGTCGCAGATGCGATCCAAGCAGGTGACAGGCATCAAGAGTCTCACCTCTTTGGTCCCCAATCTGTTCATTCCCGATTATGGTTCGCGCCTGACTACCGCAGTCTATATCCGCGGCATCGGTTCGCGCATCAATACGCCGGCCGTGGGGCTGTATGTGGACAATATACCTTATATAGATAAGTCTGCTTTCGACTTCAATTATTCGGATATCGAGCAGATTGAGGTGCTTCGTGGCCCCCAGAGCCTGCTCTACGGGCGTAATACCATGGGCGGGCTTATCAAGGTACAGACCAAGTCTCCCTTCACCTACCAAGGCACGGATATCCGCCTCGGAGCGGCCACGTATGGCGATTACAACGCTTCGCTGACCCACTACCACCGCATTTCCAGCCGTTTTGCCTTCTCTGCCGGCGGCTTCTATGAGCATGGGGGCGGCTTTTTCAGGAACAGTTACAAGGGGGGCGAGCGCATGGACCGCAGCGATGCCGGCGGGGGACGTCTGCATGCCTTGTTCTTGCCCATGGACAACTTGAAGCTGGACTTGAACGTCAACTACGAATACAGTGACCAGGGCGGTTATCCGTATTATTACATGGGGGCTGTATCTCCGGAGGACGAACAGGCTGGTCTGTCGGACTACGTGGGCCGCATTGCCTACAATGACCCGAGCGGCTACCGGCGCGGCCTGCTGAACAGCGGATTGAACATCGAGTGGCAGACTCCGGCCTTCACCGTGAGTTTCATCACCGGTTATCAGCACCTGAACGACCGCATGGCCATGGACCAGGACTTCACACCCCGCGACATCTTTACGTTGATACAGAAGCAGCGTTCCAATACCCTTAGCGAAGAGATTGTCCTCAAGTCCAAACCCAGTAAGCGGTGGCAGTGGACTACGGGTGCTTTCGGCTTCTACCAGTGGCTCAAGACCTCCGCGCCCGTACTCTTCAAGCGGCAGGGCATTGAGGAATTGATAGAGGGCAACGCCAATGCCGCTTTCCCGGATTCGCCCCAAGCCCCGCAGATGGCCTTGAGCGTCCACAACGAGAACCTGCTGATAGGCGGAGACTTCTCCACGCCGCAGATGAGCGCGGCCGTATATCACCAGAGCACATGGAATGACTTTTTGCTTCCCGGCCTGTCCGTCAGTGCCGGCCTGCGTCTGGACTACGAGCAGATGTGGCTGGATTACCATTCGGCCAGCGACCCCATGAATTTCGGCTTTTCTTTCGCCATGGGGCCCATGCGGCTGGAGGATAACGATATGCAGGCCGTTTCCGCCCTGATGGGGAAGATGAGGCACGACTATCTGCAGTTGCTTCCCAGATTCTCTGTGGAATATGAGTGGCGGCGGAACAACAACGTCTATGTCACTGTGGCCAAGGGGTATCGTTCCGGTGGATATAACATCCAGATGTTCAGTGACCTGGTGCAGTCTCAATTTATCAATGTGATGAAACAGTCGATGGAGCAGAGCGAATCCTTGGCGCCCATTGCCGAGATGGTTTCCGCCATGATGCCCGAAGCCGAAGTGGACGTGGAGGGCACCGCTCTTTATCGTCCCGAATACACCTGGAGCTACGAGGCCGGCACACATCTTTCCTTGTGGCAGGACCGTCTGACGGCCGACCTGGCTGCCTTCCTGATGAACACGCGCGACCAGCAGGTTTCCCAATTTTCGGAGAACGGCATGGGGCGTGTCACCCGCAATGCCGGACGCAGCCGCAGTGTGGGGGCCGAGGTGGCTGTGGCGGCCCGTCTGACCGATGCCTTCACCCTGAATGCCAGCTATGGTTACACCTATGCCACCTTCCGCGACTATCAGACAGTGAATGACGCAGGAGAAGCGGTGGACTATCGCGGACGGGTGGTACCCTTCATTCCCCGCCATACGCTGAACATCGGAGGAGAATATGTCTTTACGCTCGCGCCCCGCAAGTGGTTCGACCGTATCCGTCTCAATGCCGATTATAACGCAGCCGGACGCATCTACTGGACGGAGGAGAACACCTTCAGCCAACCTTTCTATGGCACGCTCAACGGACGCCTCAGTCTGGAGAAAGGGCAAGGCGCCGTGGCCTTGTGGGTGCGCAATGCCTTGGACAAGGACTACGCTTCGTTCTATTTCGAGAGCATGGGCAACCGCTTCATGCAGCGCGGACGGCCTCTCCAGGCAGGTGTCGAACTGCGCTGCCGTTTCTGAGTTTTTCTGTGAGGGGCGGAGATATCCCGGTCCGCGGACGGAGATATCTTGGTGTCCGGGCGAAGATATCTTGCTGCTCGGGCGGAGATATCTTGGTGTCCGGACACTGCATTCTATTATTTTTTCGGTCAATCATGTGTTTCTCTTCAGAACAAATCCCTATATTTGTAGAACATTAACCCATAAAGACTACGGATATGAAAGAAGCAGAGGACAAGAGCAAGCTCGTAGAAGTATTCAAGGGTTCGCTTTGGGAGTGCGAACTGGTGAAAGGCCTGTTGAACGACCGGGGTATCGAGGCAACTGTCAAGGACGGGCTAGTGGTGAATTTAGCCTTGCCCGCCACGGCCATCAGCGTGAAGGTGCTGGTCAACGAGGCGGATTTTGAGCCGGCCATGGAGGTTATCCGCGAGCGTGGCAAACAGACCTTGGACGAGTGAGCATGAAACGGCCTTTCTCAAGAATCACCGTCAAGGTGGGCAGTAACGTGCTGACCCGGAAGGACGGCACCCTGGACGTGACGCGCATGTCGGCCTTGGTGGACCAGGTGGTCGACTTGCGCAAGGCGGGTGTGGAAGTCATTCTGGTTTCTTCCGGTGCCGTGGCTGCCGGCCGTAGCGAAGTGCGCCCGGTCCGTAAGTTGGACAGCGTGGACCAGCGCCAGCTCTTCTCTGCGGTGGGGCAAGCCAAACTGATCAACCGGTATTATGAATTGTTCCGCGAACACGGCATCGCCGTGGGGCAGGTGCTGACGATGAAAGAAAGTTTCGGCACACGCCGCCATTACCTGAATCAGAAGAATTGCATGACCGTCATGCTGGAAAATGGTATCATTCCCATTGTCAATGAGAACGATACCGTGTCCGTCAGCGAACTGATGTTTACAGACAATGACGAACTGTCCGGCCTGATAGCCTCCATGATGGGGGCGCAGGCACTGATTATCCTGAGCAACGTGGACGGCATCTATGACGGTCCGCCGTCGGATCCGGCTTCCAAGGTCATCCCCGAAATAAAGCCGGGGGAGGACCTCTCCGCCTGCATACAGGCCACCAAGTCCAGCTTTGGGCGGGGAGGCATGCTTACCAAAACAAGCATTGCAAGGAAAGTGGCCGAGGAGGGCATCACGGTAATCATTGCTAACGGTAAGCGGGATAATGTCCTGGTGGAGATACTGGGGAATGAATCACCTTCCTTCTCCTACACCCGTTTCGTTCCTTCTGCCCAACCCGTCTCCACTGTGAGGAAGTGGATTGCACATAGCGAAGGTTTTGCCAAGGGACGGCTTTGTCTGAACCGGGAGGCGGCAGACCTCCTGCTGTCCGACAAGGTCGCCAGCATCCTTCCGGTGGGCATTACGGCTGTAGAGGGTGATTTTGAGAAGGATGACATCGTGCGCATCGTGGATCCGGACGGGAAACCCATCGGGGTGGGCAAGGCTAACTGTAGTGCGGCGGAAGCCCGCGGAGCCATCGGGCAGCACGGCAGGAAGCCGGTGGTGCATTATGATTACCTATATATAGAATGAGATAGCATGGACTTAGAACAAACCCTTTCTGCCGTCCGGGAGGCAAGCCGGCATCTGTTGGCTGTGGACGGTGCGAAAATCAATGAGATATTGTGTGCCGTGGCCGATGCGGCTGTGGCAAAATCTTCGTTTATCCTGGAGGAGAACCGTAAGGATCTGGAGCGGATGGACACTGCCAATCCCAAGTACGACCGTCTGAAGTTGACAGAAGCCCGCTTGCAGGAGATTGCCGACGGATTGCGCCATGTGGCTGCCCTGCCTTCCCCTTTGGGACGGGTACTACGGGAGAATATCCTTCCTAATGGGCTGCACATCAGGCGTGTCAGTGTGCCCTTCGGGGTCATAGCCATCATCTACGAGGCCCGGCCCAACGTCAGTTTCGATGTATTCTCGCTCTGCCTGAAGGCGGGCAGTGCCTGTGTGCTGAAGGGCGGGAGCGATGCCGACTGTTCCAACCGGGCCATCGTCGGCGTCATACACGAAGTGCTGCAGCGCTATGGCGTGGATTCTCATGTCGTGGAGCTGCTACCCTCCGACCACGAGACCACGGCCCGTTTGCTGCGTGCCGACCGTTATGTGGATCTGGTCATTCCCCGCGGTGGAAGCCGCCTTATTCAGTTCGTCAAGCAGCATGCCGCCATTCCTGTCATTGAAACGGGAGCGGGTATTTGTCACACCTACTTCGACCGTGCCGGCGACGTGCAGATGGGGGCAGCTATCGTCAACAATGCCAAGACGCGCCGCGTCAGTGTGTGCAATGCCTTGGATTGCCTGCTGGTGCATGCCGACCGCCTGGCCGACCTGCCTGCCCTCTGTGCCCCTCTGTTGCGGAGCAATGTGTTCATCTATGCGGACCGGCCGGCGCTGGCCGTCCTGTCGGAAAGCTATCCCGCCCGCCTGCTGGCTCCTGCCACGGCGGAAAGTTACGGTACGGAATTCCTGGACTATAAGATGGCTGTCAAGACGGTTGGCTCCCTGGACGAGGCCTTGGCGCATATCCGTCAATATGGTTCCGGGCATAGCGAGTCCATCGTGACAGAAGACAGGACATCGGCCGACCGCTTTTTGCGCGAAGTAGATGCCGCTTGCGTCTACCACAATGCGCCGACCTCCTTCACCGATGGGGCCCAGTTCGGTCTGGGAGCAGAGATAGGCATCAGTACACAGAAGCTGCACGCCCGCGGCCCGATGGCGTTGGAGGAAATCACGACCTACAAGTGGCTGATAGAGGGGGACGGACAGATACGGAAATGATATGAAAGATGATTGCACCAGCGTGGTAAAAACGGAGAGGCGAATTATACGGATATTTCTTGCAGATATTCCGTTTAGTTCGTCTCATTTGCGTCTTAGGCACTCAGATGGTCAGTTGGCTGCGTTTCCTGTCTTTGGTGGGAGTATGTAAAGGAAAAATTTTTCTGAAGGGCTGCTTTCCTTTCGGATTAAATGCATACCTTTGTGAGGTAATATGCAAATTATATACCAATGATACACACAGGTTGGCTTATTAGAGAGATATTGAGGAAGCAGGGACATACAGTCACTTGGTTCGCAACGCAATTATGTTGTACTCGTTCCAATGTTTATAAAATCTTCCGTAAGGCGAATATTGATGTCGAGTTGCTATGGCGCATCTCGCAGGTGTTGGACTATAATTTTTTCTCCGAATTGTCCAGTATTTATCAGAAAAATCCTCAGTTGATTGACGAGAAGTAAGTCGGAGGGAGATCTTTAGGAGGCCTGTGAACTATTTGGATATACATTATCGTTGTCCATTGAGTTTTATAGATGTATCGTTGTAGCATGCTTGGCAGAGTGGATACGTAAACTAATAAATTAAAACTTAGAAATATGAAAAGGAATTATGTAGTACTGATGGCAATGCTGCTGTTTGCAGTGGTGGGTTTCACTGGTTGTAGTGATGACGATGAAGGTGGTATCTCTGGTAATGCGGAGGAATTGCTGATAGGACGTTGGTTAGGTATCTGGAGTGAAGGTTATGATATTTACGTTGACGGAAAAAAAGAGTGGAACGAATCTATCGCGAGCAAAGGTTTCTATTACACGTTTAATGATGATGGTACTGTAGAAATAAATGGTTATCCAACCCATTGGGAAGTATCGGGTAATTTACTCAATATAGAAGGTGAAAATTATACTATTACGACTTTGAACGAAAATACCCTTGTTTTGGAATACAGGGAATCCTATGAAGGTGGTGATTATTACGAAAAAAACACGTTTGAGCGCGTTAATTGAATAGATTGATTCCCGAGGGATAGAGAAGTGCGAGGAGGCGTCTTAATGCTTCTTCGCACTTTCTTTTTATTTTGTTCCCATTAAATGGGGATTATTCGCCGAATACTTGTATCTTTGGGCTGCGAATCAATTATACTTATTTATATATGAAGAAATTTACTTGTGTGCAGGACATCGGAAATCTGACCTCTGCACTGAACGAAGCCTTCGAAATCAAAAAGGACCGTTTTAAATACGTAGAACTTGGGCGTAATAAAACGCTCCTGATGATTTTCTTTAACTCCAGCCTGCGTACCCGTCTCAGCACCCAGAAGGCAGCCCTCAATCTGGGTATGAACGTCATTGTGCTGGACGTCAACCAAGGCGCCTGGAAACTGGAAACCGAGCGTGGCGTCATCATGGACGGTGACAAACCCGAGCATCTGCTGGAGGCCATTCCCGTGATGGGGTGTTATTGCGACCTTATCGGCGTGCGTTCCTTTGCTCGTTTTGAAAGCCGGGACTATGACTATAACGAGGTGATCCTGAATCAGTTCATCCAACACTCCGGCCGACCGGTCTTCTCCATGGAGGCTGCCACACGGCATCCGTTGCAGAGTTTTGCCGACCTTATCACTATCGAGGAATATAAGAAAACGGCTCGTCCCAAGGTGGTTATGACGTGGGCGCCCCATCCCCGTCCTTTGCCACAGGCTGTTCCTAACTCCTTTGCCGAGTGGATGAATGCCACGGACTACGATTTCGTCATCACTCATCCTGAAGGTTACGAGCTGGATCCACAGTTTGTAGGGCACGCCCGCGTGGAATATGACCAGATGAAGGCTTTTGAAGGCGCCGACTTTATCTATGCCAAGAGCTGGGCGGCTTATACAGGCGATAATTACGGCCAAGTTCTCAGCAAGGACCGCGCATGGACGGTGAGTGACCGTCAGATGGCTGTGACCAACCATGCTTACTTCATGCACTGCCTGCCTGTGCGACGTAACATGATTGTGACGGACGATGTCATCGAAAGCCCGCAGTCTATAGTCATCCCCGAAGCGGCCAACCGTGAAATCTCGGCTACCGTCGTGCTGAAGCGACTGTTGGAGAGCTTGTAAGGGGGGCTATAAGAATTTAGAGGGGCTTTGCCTCGTAGGAATTAAAGGAGTTAGAAGGAGTTATCGCTCCGCTCGGGAGATAAAAAGCCAATAGCTGTGTCTGTATTGCCGGACTAACTATTGGCTTCTGACTCGCTCTGACTCCTGATAACTCCGCATCATTCCTCAAAGTAACTTATCATTTAATCTTCAATCAATCTTTATCCATGTCAACCATCACACTTGCTATTGTCATTGTATTCGTTTTCGGATACTTGTGTATTGCCTTGGAAACTGTGACCAAGGTCAACAAGGCAGCTGTGGCCCTGCTGATGCTCGTCGCCACGTGGACTCTTTATATGTTTGATCCCGGCAATTTTGTCGGCGTCGCGCCCGGTGGCATAGCCGCTGCGGCCGGTTCCGTCATCGAAGGACACCTGGGCAGTACTGCCACTACACTGTTCTTTCTGATGGGCGCGATGATTATTGTAGAGACGGTGGACCAGTACGGTGGTTTCAACTTCGTACGCAATCTGCTGAAGACCAAAAGCAAACGCTCCCTGCTGTGGCGCATCACGATTCTGACTTTCTTCCTCTCTGCCATCTTGGATAATATGACTACGTCCATTGTCATGGTGATGATTCTGCGCAAGTTGATAGACGACCATAAGGACCGCATCATCTATGCCTCGCTCATCATCATTGCGGCCAACTCCGGTGGCGCGTTTTCGCCTATCGGAGATGTCACTACCATCATGCTGTGGAACAAGGGGCTCATCACGGCGGCGGGTGTCATTAAGGAACTGTTCATCCCCTCCATCGTGTCGGTGATTCTTCCTGCTTACATTTTGTCCCGTTACCTCAAGGGCGACGTGGTAGCCTCTGTGACCGGTGCCGATGCAGGAACGGTGCATCACGGCTTGTCCGAGCGGCAGCGCAAGACGGTGTTCTGGCTGGGTGTGGGCGGCTTGATTTTCGTGCCCATCTTCAAGAGTATCACACACGTGCCTCCGTTCGTTGGCATTCTGTTGGTGCTGGGCGCATTGTGGCTGGCCACCGAGCTTTTCTACCGTCACCAGTCCGAGCACGAAGGTGCCGGTGAGACGCAGAAGCGCATCGTGGGCATCATCTCGCGCATCGACATGAGCACCATTCTTTTCTTCCTGGGCATTCTGATGGCCGTTGGCTGTCTGCAACAGATTGGTGTTCTTGCCTCTGTAGGCCGGGGGCTTGATACGACCTTCGAGGGCAATCATTACCTTGTCACGGGTATCATCGGTGTCCTGTCCAGCATCGTGGACAATGTGCCCCTCGTGGCCGGTTGCATGGGTATGTATCCCATAGCCGAAGTCGGTGACATGGCGCAGGACGGCATCTTCTGGCAATTGCTGGCCTATTGTGCCGGCGTGGGTGGCTCGATGCTTATCATCGGTTCGGCAGCAGGCGTCGTGGTCATGGGGCTGGAGAAGATTACCTTCGGCTGGTATATGAAGCGTATCTCGTGGATAGCCTTCCTGGGCTACGTGGCCGGTATTGCGATTTATTGGCTGGAGAAAACCGTCATCGGGTTATAATAGGGCCGGACGTTTCCTGGTTTGCTTAAAAACAGGCGCGGATTACGCAGGTTTCACGGGTTGGTCAATGAAAAAATCCGTCACTCCTCGTAATCCGCGCCTTTTCTATAATAATAAGAAGAAGAGGGGAAAGGGTATTCTAAATCTCCAGCAACTTCTTCTCCCGTTCCAAGTCATTGGCATCCAAACGGGGAGAGGGCACGGTGCAGGTCTTGATGCAGTCGCCCGGTTGGCAGGTATAATTATAGTAAGGCAACAACTCGTCCGTTAGTTCCTCGCGCGGAACAAGACGGCCTTTCAGTTCCAGGAAGTCCTCCAATGCGGTGCTGTCCGAGTGTTTGACGAAGACAATGCGCCGGGCGATGGGATTCCGGTTATAGTCCAGGCTGAGGTAGAGGCCCTTCAGCTGGTGGGGAAAGTCATACATGGGTAGTTGCAGGTAGATGGTGAAGAGGGCTATTTGTGGCATCTCCCGTTCGTTGAACAGCAGGTAGGCTGTCTGGTGGTTGTTGAAGAGGGCCACGCCGGTGTGGGTGGTGTTGTAAGCGCTCATGTGGACAACGCGGACATAGTCATTCTTCTCAGAGGCCGTGATGAGATACGGCTCTATCTTGAGCGTGTTGGACGAGGAGGACAGGCTGTAGCTGATGTAAATGCCGCTATAGTTGTAGGCTTCCTGCGCCGAGCGGGGCATGTCCTCGTTCAGCATATTCAAGAGCGGATTGTCTTTCAGTCCGGCGGCGGCCGGGGCTGGTTCCAGTTCGAAGAGGCGTTCCTTCAATTCCTGCAGGTTGCCCAGCAGGCGTTTCTTTGATACGTTGTTCACTTGTCCCAGCAGCATGGTGCAGATTTCCGGCTATTTCCTTTCCAAGCTGGCGGGCATCAAGCTCATTTCCGAGCTGAAGAAGGAAAACCGCCTGCGCTTCATTGTCTGGGCTGTACTTGGAGCGGAGCTTTCTCTGGTGGCATTCGGATTCCTGCCTTGTCCGTTCAATGTGTTTGTGCTGTTCTTCAACGGGCTTTCGTTGGGTTGCATGTGGGGCGTTATTTTCAGCTTTCTGGAGGGACGCCGCACCACAGACCTTCTGGCTGCCCTGATGGGCATGAGCATTGCGGTCAGTTCGGGTGCCGCCAAGTCGGCCGGGTTGTTTGTGATGGATGCCTGGCAGGTCAGCGAGTTCTGGATGCCGGCCCTTATCGGCGGAGTGGCCTTGCCGTTGCTGCTGTTGCTGGGCTGGTTGCTGAACCGTTTGCCGGCTCCCACCGAGGCCGACAAAGCCCAGCGCACGGAGCGGGTGACGTTGGACCGGCAAGGGCGTCTGCGCATTTTGAAGGATTTCTTCCCGGTGTTACTCTTGCTCTTTGTGGCCAACCTGTTTATCACCATCCTGTGCGATGTGAAAGAGGACTTTATCGTGAACATCATCGACGTGGAGGCCGCCGGACTTTCTTCCTGGGCTTTTGCCAAGATAGATGGCCTGGTGACGCTCATCATCCTTTGTCTCTTCGGCCTGATGACACTGGTGCGTGACAACCTGCGGGTGCTTTGCATCCTGCTGGTGTTGATGACCGGCGGGGCGGTGGGATTGAGCACCCTGGCTTTCAACTACGACTCCCTGCAACTGCCCACGGTCACATGGCTCTTCCTGCAAGGACTTTTCCTCTACGTGGTCTACCTCAGTTTCCAGACGCTCTTCTTCGAGCGGTTCATTGCCTGCTTCCGTATCAAGGGCAATGTGGGCTTCTTCATCGTGACCCTCGACTTTATCGGCTATACGGGTACGGTGGTGGTGCTGGCCTGCAAGGAATTCCTCTCGTCGGACATTGACTGGCTGGCGTTCTATAACCAATTGTCCGGCTACGTGGGCCTGGTGAGCAGCGTGGCATCCGTGGCGGCGGCGGTTTATATCGTCATGCGTCATCGGCGTGAGTTTCCGGGCCGGCGTGGAGCGGGCGAATATGTAGGACCGGAGTTGCAGTTGGTGCCTTGAGGAGGAGCGTGCTTATCCTTGGATTAAGTAGATGTTGATATTTAGTTTATACGATAAATAGGAATTTAATTCTTTAGACGCAGACAACGCAGATGACGCTGATCTATAATCTTTAATAAGGAATAATCAGTCAATAAAGAAAATGAATCTGCGTCATCCGCGTCATCTGCGTCTAAAGAATCACACCGATAAATTATCATTTAAT
>DWZE01000083.1 GCA_019118325.1 Candidatus Bacteroides intestinavium | reverse complement strand
GATATTAATCAAATGTAGAAAGGCAGAATTTAGTCTTTCAGTTTAGCACGGATGAAGTCTCGGTTCAAGCGTGCGATATTGCTGATGGACACGTTCTTCGGGCACTCTGCCTCGCAGGCGCGGGTGTTGGTGCAGTTGCCGAAGCCCAGTTCATCCATTTTGGCAAGCATGGCCTTGGCGCGGCGCAGAGCTTCCGGCTTGCCTTGTGGCAGCAGGTTGAGCTGGCTGACCTTGGCCGAAACGAACAGCATGGCCGAACCGTTCTTGCAGGCAGCCACGCAGGCGCCGCAACCGATGCAGCTGGCTGCATCCATGGCCTCGTCGGCAATGGGTTTCGGGATAAGGATGGCGTTGGCATCCTGCGGGGCACCCGTGGGAACGCTTACATAACCACCGGCCTGCATAATCTTGTCATAGGCCGTACGGTCTACCATCAAGTCCTTGATGACCGGGAAGCCGGCCGAACGCCAAGGCTCAACAGTGATGGTGTCGCCATCGTGGAAGCGGCGCATGTAAATCTGGCAGGTAGTAGCACCTGTTGCCGGTCCGTGCGGATGTCCGTTGATGTAGAGCGAGCACATGCCGCAAATACCTTCACGGCAGTCGTGGTCGAATACTACGGGCTCCTTGCCTTCGCTGATAAGTTGCTCGTTCAAGATATCCAGCATTTCCAGGAAAGAAGTATCGCCGGGAATATCTTTCATCTGATAGGTCTCGAATGCGCCTTTGGCCTTCGGGCCTTTCTGACGCCATATTTTCAGAGTAAATGATATATTTTTATCCATGTTCTTTATTTTTTAAGGTAACAAGTTGACAAGGTTTTCAGTTAACAAGGAGAATACTTGCGAGTCTTGATTAACGATGACAACATTCTGATGATTTCATTATTTTGCTCGTTTAGAGTGTTGAACTTGTCTTCTGACAAATAGTTTATATCCTTGCAGATGATAAGCTGTGTCTCTAATTCTGAAGCAGAACCTAATGAAATGTACAAGAAGTGAAGTAGCTCTTTGTTATGTTCGCGCCCATACCCTTCGGCAATATTGGATGGTATGGATACGGCAGCTCTTCTCATCTGTGAAGTGATGCCATACAATTCTTCCTTAGGAAAGAATTTCGTTGCTTGGTATAAGTCCTTAACCAGTTGCATGCTTTTCTGCCACACGATTAATTCTTTATGTATGCTCATTCACTATCTCCTTGTAACCTTGTTAACTTGTTACCTGGTTAACTAATTTATGATTTGTAGTTACGCGTTTGAACTTTAATTGCCTCATAAACCAGCGGCTCCTTCAGCAATACGGGTGCCTTGTCGTCGCTGCCCTGATATTCCCAGCAAGCTACGTAGAAGTAGTTCTCGTCGTCGCGCTTGGCTTCGCCTTCCTCCGTCTGGTATTCTTCGCGGAAGTGGCCGCCGCACGATTCGTTGCGGTTCAGTGCATCGTAAGCGATAAGCTCGCCCATGGTGATGAAGTCGTTCAGGCGGATGGCCTTGTCCAGCTCAACGTTCATGCCTTCCTTCTCGCCCGGGATGAACAGCTCGGTCTCAAACTCCTTGCGGATTTCCTTCAAGCGCTTCAGGCCTTCCTTCAAGCCGGCTTCCGTGCGGCCCATGCCCACGTATTCCCACATCACGTGGCCCAGCTCCTTGTGGATGGAGTCAACGGACTTCTTGCCCTTGATGTTCATCAGGTGGTCAATCTTGTCCTGTACGGCCTTCTCGGCTGCTGCAAACTCAGGCAGGTCGGTGGAGAAGCGGGGAACAGTGATTTGGTCGGCCAGGTAGTTCTGGATGGTGTAGGGCAGCACGAAGTAGCCGTCGGCCAAGCCCTGCATCAGTGCGGAAGCACCCAGACGGTTGGCGCCGTGGTCGGAGAAGTTGCACTCGCCGATGGCGAACAGACCCTTGATGCTGGTCATCAGTTCGTAGTCTACCCAGATGCCGCCCATGGTGTAGTGGATGGCGGGGTAAATCATCATCGGGTTCTCATAAGGAGATACGTCGGTGATTTCCTCGTACATGTCGAACAGGTTGCCGTAGCGTTGTGCCACCACGTCCTTGCCCAGGCGGTTGATAGCCTCGGAGAAGTCCAGGAACACAGCCAAACCAGTATTGTTCACACCATAACCCTTGTCGCAACGCTCCTTGGCGGCACGGCTGGCCACGTCGCGCGGCACCAGGTTACCGAAGGCCGGGTAGCGGCGCTCCAAGTAGTAGTCGCGGTCTTCTTCGGGGATGTCCTTGCCTTGCAGCGTGCCTTCTTGCAGCTTCTTGGCGTCTTCCAGCTTCTTGGGCACCCAGATGCGGCCGTCGTTACGCAGGGACTCGGACATCAGCGTCAGCTTGGACTGCTTGTCGCCGTGCACGGGGATGCAAGTCGGGTGAATCTGCACGTAGGCGGGGTTGGCGAACCAGGCACCCTTGCGGTAGCAAGCCATGGCAGCCGAGCAGTTGCAGGCCATGGCGTTGGTGGACAGGAAGTAGGTGTTGCCGTATCCGCCCGTAGCGATAACCACAGCGTGTGCAGCGAAACGCTCCAGCTTGCCCGTCACCAGGTTCTTGGCGATGATGCCGCGGGCGCGCCCGTCGATGATGACCACGTCCTGCATCTCATAGCGGGTGAAGAGCTTCACCGTGCCGGCAGCCACCTGGCGGCTCAGCGCGGAGTAGGCGCCCAGCAACAGCTGCTGGCCCGTCTGTCCCTTGGCGTAGAACGTGCGGGACACCTGTGCGCCACCGAAAGAACGGTTGGCCAGCGTGCCGCCGTATTCGCGGGCGAAGGGCACGCCTTGTGCCACGCACTGGTCGATGATGTTGTTGCTGACTTCGGCCAGACGATATACATTCGCTTCGCGGGCGCGGTAGTCACCACCCTTCACTGTATCGTAGAACAGGCGGTACACCGAGTCACCGTCGTTCTGGTAGTTCTTGGCGGCGTTGATACCACCCTGTGCGGCGATGGAGTGTGCGCGGCGCGGGGAGTCCTGAATGCAGAAGTTGAATACTTTGAAACCCATTTCACCCAGTGAAGCGGCTGCGCTGGCGCCTGCCAGGCCCGTGCCCACCACGATGATGTCCAAGCGGCGCTTGTTGGCGGGGTTAACCAGTTTCTGATGAGCTTTATAGTTGGTCCATTTCTCAGCTACCGGACCTTCCGGTATTCTTGAATCTATCTTGGTCATAATAATGTATTCTTTAACTGATTAGATGAGGGATTTGATGTAGAACACAACGACTACCAGGGCGAAGCAAGCCACAACGATGGTAGAATAGATGTTGGAGATGCACTGCCAGCGGTTGATCCATACCTTGTTGTTCCAGCCCAGCGTCTGCATGGCGCTCCAGAAACCGTGGGTCAGGTGGAACCACAGGGCGGCCAGCCAAACGAGGTAGAGGATGGCGAACACGGGGTTGGCGAAGGTGTTGGCAATGTGGTGCACGCCGTCGGCTGCGTATGCCAGCGTCATGGTGTCGGCATGCATGCCCAGCTGGTGCATCAGCTCGGGGAGCTGCATCTTCGACCAGAAATTAACCAAGTGCAGAATCAGGCCCAGGATGACAATCAGGCCCAGCACCAGCATGTTTTGGGAAGCCCATTCCACTTCCTTGCGGCGTTCGGTCACGGCATAATGCTCGGCACCGCGTGCGCGGCGGTTCTGCATCGTCAGCCAGAAGGCGTAGATGATGTGAATGACGAACAGGGCAGCCAGGCCGATGGTGGCGACCAGTGCATACCAGTTTGCTCCCAAGAACTCACAGACGGCGTTGTACCCGCTGGCGGAAACAAGTGCCACCAGGTTCATCGCCATGTGAAACGTCAGAAACAGGATCAGGGCGATGCCGGTAACGCTCATCACCACTTTCCTTCCTACAGATGAATTACTTAACCACATAAATGATTGAATTAAAGTTATTTAAATTGTTAGTAAATGTCAAGCCGGGGGCTGGTTCTGCTAATTTCTTGCAAATGTAAACGAAAAACCTTTATGAAACAAGCGATTAAGGAAATAATTCGCTTCCCTTTGCGGAAACGCGTGCTCCGGGGCACTTTCCGGGGGCCTTTGCTTCGCGGTGCCGCCAGGCGCGGGCGCAGGTACGCCCGGACACGGACGGAGGCACGCCCGGGCACGGGCGGCGGTACCGCGGGACGAGGGCGGGGCATAATGCTTCGGCAAAGGGGAAAATGAGTCCTTTAAACGAGGTGTGTGCATGGGCTTTTGGATAACTTTCCGTATCTTTGCGCCCTCAACCTTGTTGTTTATGAAAAGACTGTGGCTTCTTATCCTGCTCCTGCTGCCCGCCCTGCTGCCCCTCTCGGCGCAGAACTGGGACATCAACACCGTGCACCGCATCAACAGCTGGGACGGCAAGTTCATTCGTAATTATAATAAGGTGATATCAAGGTCCGAGCCTTACGTGGCCGTGGGCGTCCCCGTGGCGATGGCCCTGGCCGCCTGGATAAAGGACGACCGCGACCTGCTGAAGGATGCCGTCTATGTGGGCACCAGCGTGGCGGGCGCCTTTGCCGTGACCTACGGGCTGAAGTACATCGTGGGCCGCGACCGCCCCTATGAGCGTTACCCCGACCGCGTGCATCCCTACAGCCTGGAGGACAGCCCTTCGTTTCCCTCCGGCCACACGGCCACGGCCTTTGCCCTGGCCACGTCGCTCAGCATCCGTTATCCCAAGTGGTATGTCATCGCCCCCACGGCCCTGTGGGCCTGCTCGGTGGGCATCTCGCGGATGAACGAGGGCGTGCACTATCCGTCGGACGTGCTGGCGGGCGCGGCCCTCGGCGCGGGGTTCGCGGTGGCGAACGTGTACATCAACAAGTGGCTGAACCGGTGGTTGTTCGGGGAGTGAGGCAGGGGGGACTTTACCCCAGCATGTACGTCCGCGGCGTGCACCCCACCGCCTTCTTGAAGAACTTCCCGAAGAACGACGTGTTGGGGAAGTTCAGCATCTCGCTCACCTGCTGCACCGTGTATTGGCGGCTCTTCAGCAGGGCCTTGGCCTCCAGCAGCACATAATCCTTGATCCACTCGCCCGCGTGGCGGCCGCTGACGCGGTGCACCGCGTTGGACAGGTATTTGGGCGTCAGGCACAGACGGTCCGCGTAGAAGCGGATGCTGCGCTCCTCGGCATAGTGCTTCTGCACCAGCGCCAGGAAACGCTCGAACAGCTCCTGCGGGCGGTTCTGGGGGCGTTCCGCGTCCGGCTGCTCCCGGTGGTGGCGGGCCAGCCATTGGTAGCCGTTGTGCACCAGCACCTGCATGTAGCAGCGTACTATCTCGCGCGTGAAGCCGAAGTCCGGCTGCGCTATTTTCCGCCGCATCCATTGGTAGACGGACAGCACCTCCTGCATCTCGTCGGCGGCGAGGGGCACCAGCCGTTGCTTCGTCAGGTATTTCAGGAAACGCATCGACTGGACGGAGCGGGCGCCGTCCGTGTAGGCATCGTCGGAGAAGGCGATGAGCGCCACCTGGCAGTCCGGGCCGAAGGCCAGGCACTCGCCGATGTCGCCCGGCAGCACCACGAGGATCATCCCGCCCTGCAGCCTGTATTCCTGCAGGTTCAGCCGGAGCCGCATCTCGCCCTGGGTGCAGAACATCAGCAGCGTGAAATCCATCTTGAACGGGCGGTCCGGGGCGATGAACTGCCGGCCGATGCCTGCGTCTGCCGGGCGGTTGAGGTTGTCGCAGAGCATGAACTCGTCTTCAAAGACCAGGGTACGGTCTGTGGCGGGCACCATCAGCATGTCCAGGGGCTGCAAGGCGGGAGATTCTTTTCTGTCCATATCCATGTTTTTGGGGGCAAATATAGTCCTTTTGGCCTATAATTGGGCGGAAATTCGCTTCTTGTTTCCCGGCTTGTCATCCTTTTGGCCATTTCTTTCTCCGCTTGGGCGACAAGGATGCGCCGGAAAAGGGGGAACTTTGCAGCAAAAGCAGTATTTAAGCATGAAGGATATGAGAAGACTACGATTCATCGTGCCGCTGGCCCTCTGCCTGTTGGGGGCCGGATGCGGCGACCGGCAGGCGGCCCCCTTCCGGCGCAGCGTGATGCTGACGGAACCCGTGCAGGCGGGGGGCGGCGTCCTGCGGACATTCCCCGGGACGGTGCGCGAGGCCCACGCCGTCAGCCTCGGTTTCAAGACCCCCGGACAGATTGAGCGGGTGATGGTGCAGGAAGGCGACCGGGTGCGCCAAGGACAACTCATCGCCACGCTGGACGATGCCGACTACCGCCTGGGCGTGGAGGCCCTGGAGATACAATACGGGCAGCTGGAACAGGAAGTGGCCCGCATGACGAAGCTCTACGAAGGCAAGAGCCTCTCGCCCAACGACTACGAGAAAGCCGTGGCGGGCCTGAGGCAGGTGGGCGTGCAGTTGCAGGTCAACCGCAACAAGCTGGACTATACGCGCCTGTACGCCCCGATGGACGGCTATGTGCAGTGCGTCAACTTCTCGCAGGCCGAGATGGTGGATGCCGGCACGCCCGTGGTGGACCTGCTGGACGTGCGCCGCATGGAGGTGACGGTCAGCCTGCCCGCCGAGGTCTACCGGCAGCGCGGGCAAATCGGGGATATTCTTTGCCGCTTCCCGGCCAAGGGAGATGAAGCCATCCCCATGCAACTGTTGGGCATCGCGCCCAAGGCCGACGGCAACCAGCTCTACCGGATGCGCCTGGCCTTCCGCAACAGCCTGCCCCATCAGTTGGAGGCGGGCACGAATGTCGAGGTGGAGTTGTCCCTGGCAGGTGATTCCCTGGCCGGACGCTTCACCTTGCCGCAACACAGCGTTTTCCAGTCCGAAGGCCAGGCATACGTGTGGGTGTTGGCGGCCGATTCCACTGTCCACAAGACGGCGGTCGCCTTGCAGGGCTTGGACGGCGAGGGCCGGGCAGTCATTGCTTCGGGCTTGCAGGGCGGCGAGCAGGTGGTCCGCGCCGGTGTCCACGCCTTGCAGGAAGGGGAGAAGGTGAACATCCTTGCCCCGGCGTCTGAAACCAATGTGGGAGGGCTGTTGTGATGAAGCATCTGCCTGAATTTTTCCTGCGACGGCCCACGCTGTTCTGGTCGTTCATGGTGTTCATCCTGCTGGCTGGCGTCTTTGCCTACATCCAGATGCCCAAGCTGGAAGACCCCGCCGTGGCCGTGAAGCAGGCCATGGTGGCCGTGGTCTGGCCGGGCGCCGATGCCCATCAGGTGGAGTTGCAAGTGGCGCAACCCGTGGAGGACGCCCTGCGCACCCTGCCCGACGTGAAGAAAATCAAGACCGAGTGCCACGACGGTACGGCCCTGTTCACCGTGGAGTTCGAGATGAGCGTGTCGATGGCCGACCTGGAGCAGCACTTCGACCTGCTGCGCCGCAAGGCGGGCGATGTGGCCTCCAGCCTGCCGCAAGGCTGTTATGCCCCGGTGGTCATCGATGACATGATGGACGTGTACGGCATCTTCTATGCCCTGACGGGCGACGGCTACACCTATCCCGAACTGGACCGCTATGCCAAGCTGATACGCCGCGAGCTGTTGGCCATCAAGGGCGTGAAGCGCGTCAACATCGCCGGAGGGCGCGACGAGGTCATCAACATTATATTGAACAAGGAAGACATTGCCCGCAACGGTATGCTGCCCACGCAGGTCATGATGGCCCTGCAGCAGGCCGGCAAGACGGTCAATGCCGGGGCCTACGGGACGGATGGCGACCGCCTGCAGGTGCGCGTCTCCGGCATGATGCAGGACGAGGACGACGTGCGCAACCTCCTCATCCGCACCCTCGACGGCCAGCAACTGCGCCTGGGCGACATCGCCCGCGTGGAGCGCACCTACGCCGAGCCGCAGCGCAACGGCTTCTTCGTGGACGGGCAGCCCGCCCTGGCCATCTGCCTGGCCATGGAGAGTGATGCCATCGTGCCCGACGTGGGCAGGCTGGTCTCCGCCCGCCTGGAGGAGGTGATGCGGCAAATGCCTGCTGGGATAGAGATAGAGCCGATATTCTACCAGCCCGAGAAGGTGGACCAGGCCATCAACTCCTTCATGTGGAACCTGGTGGAGTCCGTGGCCATCGTCATTCTGGTGCTGGTCTTCACGATGGGCTTCCGCAGCGGGGCCATCATCGGTTTCGGGCTGGTGCTGACCATCGCCGTGTCGTTCCCCATCCTGCTGCTGTGCGGCACCACACTGCAACGCATCTCGCTGGGTGCCTTCATCGTGGCGATGGGGATGCTGGTGGACAATGCCATCGTCATCATGGACGGCATCCTGATAGACAAGAAGCGGGGCTACGGGCCGAAGACCTACCTCTTTCGCATCGGGCGCAACACTGCCCTGCCGTTGCTGGGCGCCACGGTCATTGCGGCATCCACCTTCCTGTGCATCTACCTTTCTCCGGGGTCCACGGGCGAATATGCGGGCGACCTCTTCCTGGTGCTCTGCGTCAGCCTGCTGGCCAGCTGGGTGCTGGCGTTGGTGCAGGTGCCTGCCTGTGCCAAGGCGTGGCTGCCCCTGCGCGAACGTCCGGTGGCGGGGAAGAAGGACAACGGCGTGCTCAACTCGCCCGTGCACCGCTTTGTCCGCCGCACCATCGCCCTGCTCATCGGGCACAAGCGGCTGACCATCGGCGTGGCCGTCTGTGTGCTGGCGCTCTGCATTTGGGGGATGACGCGGGTGAAAAACGTGTTCTTCCCCGACTTCGACTACAAGCAGTTCGTGGTGGAATACTACCTGCCGCCTCAGAGCAGTCCCGACCGCGTGCGCCACGACCTGTTGGAAATGAGCGACTTGCTGCGCCGGAATCCTGCCGTGGAGCGTGTGGCGGCCAGCATGGGCAGTGCGCCTGCCCATTATTGCCTGGTGCGCCCGATGACCTCCGGCGGCGATTGTTATGGCGAGCTGATGATTGACTGCAAGGACTACGATGCGGTGATGGAGCAGATTCCCGGCATCCGCCGGCTCCTGCGCGAGAAATATCCCGATGCCTACATCCGCATCCGCAAGTACAACTTCTCCATCTCCACCTCGCACACCGTGGAGGTAGAGTTCACCGGGCCTGACCCCGCCGTCTTGCGCGACCTGAGCCGGCAGGCGGAGGACGTCATGCGCCGCTGTCCCTACGTGAACCCCTATTCCGTGGAGAACAACTGGAAGCCCCGCGTCAAGACCCTGCTGGTGGATTATGTCCGTCCGGATGCCCTCCGTGCGGGCATCGAGCGGGGCGACGTGGCCAATGCCCTGCTGGCCGCCACGGACGGCATGACGGTGGGTGCGTTGCATGAGGGCGACCGCAGGCTGCTGCTCAACCTGCAAGTGCGCAATGCCGACGGGAGCCGCATCGCCGACCTGGGCGAGGCGCCCGTATGGAGCACCCTCAACCTGCGCGTCACGGACGAGGACCTGCAAGGCCTGGCCACGGGCAGCAAGACCGCCGATGAGGTGCAGGACGACCTCTACAAGAGCCTGCCCCTGGGCAGCGTGGCCGAAGGCATCCGCCTGGGCTGGGACGAGCATACCGTGCTCCGCGTCAACGGGCAGCGGGCTATCGAGGCCGAATGCGACCCCAACACGGAGCTGTACGAAGGCACGCCCGCCAAGGTGCTGGCTGCCATCCGGGACGAAATAGAAGCCATCCCCCTGCCGCCCGGCTATCACCGGCGGTGGGTCGGCGAGCAGGAGTTGCAGGGCGAGGCCATCGGCGGGCTGCTGAAGTTCATCCCGCTGACGATGCTCATCGTGCTCAGCATCCTGTTGCTGCTGTTCAACGACTGGCGCGAGGTCATCCTGATCCTGGTGTGCTTCCCGTTTGTCTTCTGTGGCATCGTGCCCGCTTTGCTGGCCTTCCGCCAGCCGCTGACGTTCATGGCCATCGTGGGCATGCAGGGGCTGGTGGGCATGATGGTGAAGAACGCCATCGTGCTGGTGGACGAAATCAACCGCCTCTGCCGCGAGGAACACCGGCATCCGTACCATGCCGTGCTGGAGGCCACCGTGTCGCGCGTGCGGCCCGTGCTGATGGCGTCGCTCACCACCATCGTGGGCATGATTCCGCTCTTGGGCGACCCCATGTACGGGTCGATGGCCATCACCATCATGGGCGGCCTGACCGTGGGCACGCTCATCACGCTGGTGCTGCTGCCGCTGTTCTACACGGCCTTGTTCCATGTGAAACAGCCGGAAACTGGTAAATAGGAATTTAGTTTAGGCGCGGATTACGCGGATGGACGCGGATTTATTATTTGTATAATCAATGGAATCCAGCGTTTTTACAGTGAAAAGATTATCCGTGAAATCCGCGTAATCCGCGCCTAAAAACACCGATAAATTATCATTTATGAATACACCTATCTTGAAAACCATCTTCTTGGCGGGCGCGTTGCTTTCTGTTTCTTGCACGCCTGCCGGGGCGCAGGATTCCCTCCTGACGCTTTCCCTGGCCGAGTGTCGCCAAATGGCCCTGGCCCACAACGAGGACTTGCAAAAGGCGGACAACGACGTGCGCCGGGCCGAACTGGACAAGGCCATCGCCTTCTCCGCCTACCTGCCCAAGGCCGATGCCACTGCGACGGGGGTCTATATGTGGCCCGACATGGACATGATGAGTGGGATGACGTTCCAGATGCACGGCGCGTACATGGCGGGCATCGCCCTGACGCAACCCCTCTACACCGGCGGCAAGATCCGGGCGGGCAACCGCCTGGCCGCCATCGGCCGGGATTGTGCGGCCGAGAACCGGCGCAAGGCGCGGATGCAGGTGCTGGCCGATGCCGACAATGCCTATTGGACCTACATCGCCGTCTGCTGGAAAGTGCGGATGCTGGAGGCCTACCGCCGGCAGATGGACGCCCTCCACGACCAGGCGCAAGTCGGCGTGTCGGCGGGCATGGCCACGGCCAACGACCTGCTGCGCATCGAGGCCAAGCGGAGCGAGATAGACTACCAGCTGCAGAAAGCGGAAAACGGCGCCAACCTCTGCCGCCTCTCCCTGTGCAACGTGCTGGGCGCGGACCTGGACACGGAAATCATGCCCACGGACACCGTCATCGCCCTGCCCGCCGCCACGCCGCTGGACGAGAGCATCGCCCTCCGTCCCGAACTGAAGCTGTTGCAGAAGCAGGTGGAGGCGTCCGAACAGCAGGTGAAGTCCGTCCGTGCCGACCTCCTGCCCCAGCTGGGACTCTCGGCCGGTTACTACCATTACGGCAACTTCAAGCTGAAAGGCGTGGCCGACGACGGGCAGGGGAATTATATCCCCTATGCCCAGGACTTCAAGGGCGGCAACTGGATTGTGATGGCCTCCGTCAGCATCCCCGTCTTCCATTGGGGCGAGGGCCTGCGGAAAGTGAAAAAGTCCAGGCTGGAGCTTCAAGACGCCCGCCTGGACTTGCAGAAGAACAGCCGCCTGCTCCGCATCGAGGTGCGCCGGGCCGTGCAGAACCTCACCGACAGCCGCACGCTGGTGGAGACCGCCCTGCGCGGCGAGGGTCAGGCCACGGAGAACCTGCGCGTGATGCGCGACCGCTATGCCGCCGGCATGTGTACCCTGACCGACCTGCTGGATGCCCAGTCGCAGTGGCAGCAGGCGCGCAGCAACCGCATAGAGGCGCAGACGCAGTACAAAATCAACGAGACGGAATACCTGCGTGTGACGGGGCGGCTGGAGTGAGGCCTATTCCGACAAGTGCGCATTCGTCACCCGCTCCAGCCGGAACGTGTCGCGGTTGAAGTGGAAGGGCGGATAGTCCGTGTTGCGGCGGATGACGTTTCGACGGAACCACAGCCCGTCCACCGACTTGGCGTAGAGCAGCGGCGCGTCGAACGTCTCGAACACGTTGTCTTCGATGACGATGCCCTTGCCATTCCCGCCGTGGAAGTACTGTTGCTGTTTGTCCAATTCCGGTATCTCCGGGTAGATGGAGATGACGGCGTTGGTGAACTGGTAGAGGCTGGTGAGCGCGTTGACAAAGCGGTTGCGGCGGATGAGCACGTCGCGGCACGCGCCCGTCTCGTACCAGCCGTTGCAGTCGCCGCAGAGCAGGATGGCCGTGCCCGAGGTGTGGTCGAAGAGGTTGTCCTCCGCTACCGTGCGGCGGGGCGTGCTGAAGAGGGCGCCGCGGGCGCGGTTGTTGCGGACGGTGTTTCCGGCGAAGCGCACTTGGGGCGTCCACGTCAGGTTCTCGATGCCGTAGGCGTCCTGCGTGCCGATTTCGGGGGCTATCGCGTCGCGGAACGTGATGCGGAATTCACGGGCCCCGTCTTCCGTCTCCCGGTCGTGGGGACGGATGGAGACGATGCGGTTGGCTGTGCCGGCCAGTTCCATGGTGTGGGCCCGGATGAACTGGACGGAGTCGCCCGGGTCGCCCCAATGGAAGCCCCAGGACTGGTCGTGCATGTAGCGGCCCACCAGCGTGTGGTCGTCTATCCGTTGTACCACTTTCAGGTAGGTGCCGTGGACGTTGATGGCGTCGTCCATCATGCCCTCGTACAGGCCGCCGCACGAGCTGATGACGCCCTTGCAGCCGGAGAAGTGCGTGGCGTCGGCCTGGGTGGTGAAGCAGCGCGGGTCGTCCTCGCCCTTCAGGCATACGCTGAGGCGGTCCAGCGTGATGTCCTCGCACACCTGGGCCAGTACGCCCATGCCTTCGGCGTAGTGGATGCGGATGTTCTCCAGGCGGGTGTCTTTGTCTTTATAGAGGAATATGCCGGGCGTGGGGCGTCCCCAGCCGCGCATGACGAAGCGCATGCCGGGCTTCAGGACCGCGTCTTTCCAGCGGGGGGCACGAATGTCGCCCCCGTCCGTCAGGCGGGCTCCCTGTGTGGGGCAGGCCCGGTCGCCGGAGTTGTAGACCAGCCGCTTGGTGCTGTCCTCGAACACCACGCCCCAGCTGTGGCGCACGGTCCATCCCTCGCCGTAGGCTTCGAAGACGGAGTCCGGCGTAAGCCGCCATTGCACCCACGGCTCCGGACGGAAAACGACTCCGTTCAGCGTGTCGGCGGACAGGATGCGGACCTGCGCGATGTGCGGGTTCTCGAAGTCGATGCTGAAGTTCTTCAGCGTGCATCCTTCCGACTCCAGCAGCGACAGGGGCAGCATCCGTCCGTGGAACACGAAGGAGGCGCCGCCGCCGTCCAGGGTCACGTCCTTCAGGCCTTCGAGGGGGATGCCTACGCGTTTGGGGTTGTCCTGGTCGTGGTTGGAGATGTAGTAGGTGCGTTCGGCGGCGCGGTCCGGGTGGAAGTCATAGCGTCCGGGGGCAAACTGCAGGACGACTTCTTCTCCTTGTGCCGTCCTTTTCCGGAGGTCTTTCAGCATCTTCTGTATGCGTGGGGACATGTCTGCACGGGTGTCCGGACGGATGCCGTAGCGGGATACGGGGATGACTTGCTGGGCGCACAGTCCGTGGCAGACGGCCAGCAAAAGCAGTAATAGCAGGTAGTTTCTTTGGTACATGATTGATTATGTGTTTGAGTTTGAGTGGGCAAAGATAGGTCTTTTTCGGTTATCTTGTATGTTTGGGGGCGGAAGAATAGTAAGGAGTTAAGAAGTTAAGGAGTTAAGCCAATACCTTCTGTGTATACGGTTCTCATTGACTTACTATCGGCTTAACTCCTAACGGAGCGTTGCTCTCCCCCGAGAACGGGGGAGCCGGAGGGGGTTCGGAGTGATAACTCCTTAACTCCTAAAAAAAGAGAGGCTGTGCAGAAGACAGAATCCTATCATCTGGGCACAGCCTCTCAGCGTTCCTGAAAACGAATCGGTTTCCTTAAATTACGGCAGTTCCGTTTCATAGTGTGCGCGGACCTTCCTCAGGATGGTCTGCAGTTCAAACAGTTGTCCGGGGAACTGGGAGGAGAGGTTTTCCCGCTCGTCGCCCTTCGTGCGCATGTCGTACAGTTGCGGGATGGCACAGTTGCCCGTTTCCACCTTCGGTCCCCAGGTAATCATGGCCGGTCCGTCGTTGGGCTCGATGTACTTCCAGTCTTTGGTGCGGACGGAAAGCACGTGGTTCGAGGCCAGTTCGATGACCCACGGGCGGTCTGTCGTGTCCGTTCCGAGCAGGCTGCCCAGGTGGTCGCGGCTGTCCGGGGCGGCTCCTTTGGGCAGGCGTGCTCCGATGAGCGAGCCCAATGAGGCCATCCAGTCTATCTGCGAAATCAGCACGTCGGATTCTTTGCCTTGGGCCACCTTGGCAGGCCAGCGCACGATGGCCGGCACCATGGTACCGCCTTCGAAGGCGCTGTATTTGTTGCCTCTCCACGGGCCTGTGGGGCTGTGTCCGTTCAGCAGTTCCTCGGCGCGGTCGTCATAGCCGTCGTCCACCACCGGTCCGTTGTCGCTGGAGAGGATGACCAGTGTGTTCTCCGTCAGTCCCAGCCGGTCCAGTGCGTCCATGATTTGGCCCACGCTCCAGTCGAACTGCACGATGGCGTCGCCGCGCAGTCCCATGGGATTCTTCCCGCGGAAGCGGTCGTGCGGGAAGCGCGGCACATGCACGTCGTTGGTGGCGAAGTACATGAAGAAGGGTTCGTCCCGGTGCTGCTCCATGAAGCGGATGGCGTGCGTGGTGATGGAGTCGGCGATGTTCTCGTCCTTCCACAGGGCCTTTCCGCCTCCCTTCATGTAGCCGATGCGGCTGATGCCGTTCACGATGGACTGGTCGTGTCCGTGGCTGGGCTTCAGGTTGTAGAGCAGTTCGGGATTGTCCTTGCCGGTGGGTTCGCCGGCGAAGTTCTGCCGGTAGCTCACTTCGATGGGGGCGGTGGGGTCGTAGTTGGCCACTTCGCCGTTCTCGATGAAGACGCAGGGCACGCGGTCTGCCGTGGCCGCCATGATGTAGTGGTAGTCAAAGCCCAGGTCGGCGGGTGCGGCGGCCAGCGGTGCGTTCCAGTCCTGGGTGCCGGTCTTGTCGCCCAATCCCAGGTGCCACTTGCCGATGGCGGCCGTGGCGTATCCCGCGTGCTTGAACATGTCCGCCATGGTGAATTGCGTCGGGCGGATAATCATGCCTGCATTGCCCGCGGCCACGTCCGTGTCGGGCCGCCGCCAGGCGTATTCGCCGGTCAGCAGGGAGTAGCGCGAGGGGGTGCTGGTGGCTGCCACGGCATGTACGTTGGTGAAGCGGATGCCTTCGTCGGCCAGGCGGTTGACGTGGGGCGTCTCCACGTTCCGGGCGCCGTAGCATTGCAGGTCGCCGTAGCCCAGGTCGTCGGCGTAGATGATGATGACGTTGGGCTTGCCGTCATGCCCCTTGGGGGCTTTCCCGGGCGCCGGAGCGGCGGCGGAGGCCGTGCTCCAGCAGGCCAGGGAGGGAAGGAGTGCGAGTGAGAATAAATGCTTCATTGGTTGTTTGGATTTTAGTTCTTAATTGGTTGACGAGGTCTCAAGCCGAGAGGCTTTTTAGGATGCCTCGCTCGCTTGTGCCCTCGTCAACTCGTTTCCACGTCAGTTATTCACGCAAGTTCGGGTTGATGTTCTGCTCGGACAGCGGGATGGGCCACTGGTAGTCTTGCGGGTTCCGGAAGTCCCTGCGTCCCACGTACCAGCGGCAGTGTCCGGTGGGGTCTACCTGCTTGGTGGAGGTGGCGTACAGCTCCGAGTCGGGATAGGGCGCTCCCCAGATTTCGCCGACCAATACCTCGTGTGCGATGTTCCAGCGCAGCAGGTCCCAGTAGCGGATGCCCTCGTAGGCCAGTTCGATGCGACGTTCGTTGCGGACTTTCTCGCGCAGCAGGGCGGGGTCGGTCTCCGTGACGGGGGGCATGTTGACGTCGGCGCGTCCGCGCACCTTGTTGATGGTGGCGTCGAGGACGTCCTGCGTGATGGGCTGGTTGCTCTCAATCAGGCATTCCAGGTAGCTCAGCAGGACTTCGGCGTAGCGGACGACGGGCGTGACGGCGCTGTAGCTGGTGATGTCGTTGATGGGGTTCTCATCGTAGTACTTGCGCCACATGAAGCCCGTCTTGGAGGCCTCGGACGAATAGTCGATGCGTTCCTTCAGGGCGGCGTCGTAGTCCGGGCTCATGCGGTATTCCGTGCCCATGAAGGTGGAGCCGTTGTAGTAGATGGTATAGTCCAGGCGCGGGTCGCGGTTTTCGCCCAGGTTGTGGGGGTTGTAGCGCGGGTCGTCGTAGCTGAACGGGGTGCCGTCCGTGAATTCGTAGGCCTCGAACAGCCCGGCCGACGGGTTGGAGAGGCTCCAGCCGCCGTCCTTGGCCGACAGTCCTTGTTGGGGCAGGCCGCAGCCGAAGTAGTTCTCCAGGTAGGAGATGTAGTAGATGTTCTCCCGGTTGCCTACGCCTGTTCCCGGCCAGAACAGTTCGGAGTAGCTGGCGTGGATGTCGTTGTCGCCGTAGTCGATGATTTCCTTCCAGGCGGCAGCGGCGTTGGTCCAGTCGTTCATCAGCATGTAGGTGCGGCCCAGGAAGGCCAGTGCGGCCTGCTTGCAGGCGCGTCCCGTCTCCGACGAGGAAATCTCGGAGAATCGCGGCAGCGCGTCCGCAGCCTCCCTGAACTCCGTAGCACACCAGGCCAGGATGTTGGCCTGCGTCTCCTTCTTCACGTTGTTGGCTTCTTCGCCCGTCAGCGGGGTGGTTACCAGGGGCACGTCCTTGAAGTAGCTGGCCAGGTAGTGGTACTGCGTGGCGCGGAGGAAGCGCACCTCGGCAATCATGCGTGCCCTGTCGGTGAAGTCGGCGCCGGACTCGATGCCCTCCAGGAAGCGGTTGCACTTGCCGATGCGGTTGTAGGCCGACCTCCAATAGTTCTGGATGAAGGAATTGCTGTTCAGCAGCTGTCCGCTGGATATCTGGAAGAAGGGGTTGTTTTCGCCGCGCCGGTCAAAGGCGTTGTCGGTCAGGTGCTCCATGAAGAGCATGCCGTGGTAGGACCAGAAGTCGGACACGCTGTATTCCAATCCGTTGGTGATGCCGCCCCGGTAGCAGGCGGTCAGTGCCAGTTCGGCGTTTCGCTCGTCTGTCCAGAAATTGTCTTCGGACATAGATGTCAGTGGGAACCGTTCCAAGTCGCATGAGGATAGTGAGACAGTAGCTGCCACTGCGATGTAGGTGAATATCTTTAACTTTTTCATCTGTTGCTTAGAAATTAAGTGTTAAACCAAAAGTATAAGTGGACAGGATAGGATAGTAGGCGCCGCCCGTGCTCTGCTCCGGATCCCATCCGTCGCGGTAGCTCTTGAAGCTGAGCGGATTGTCCAGGCTGACGTAGAAGCGGAGGCCGGAGGCTCCGAACTTCTGCGTGAGGTGCTGCGGCAAGGTGTAGCCCACCTGTATGTTGCGGACCTTGACATACGATGCGTCCAGAATCCACCAGTCCGAAGTCAGCGTGTTGTTGCTGCCGGCGTTGGACATCACCTCCAGGCGCGGATAGGCCGGGTAGCGGTTGTCCTGCTGCACGTTCCAGCAGTTTTCCATCTGCCAGCGCTGGATGTTTCCTTCCTGGTAGAAGGCATGTCCGGCCCAGGTGGAGAGCTGTCCGCTGACGTCGGCCACGCCCTGGATCAGGACGTTGAAGTCGAAGCCCTTGTATTCGCCTCCCAGGCTCAGTCCGAAGGTGTATTTGGGGATTTGCGAGCCCAGGTAGGTGCGGTCGGCTGTCGTGACTTTGCCGTCGCCGGTGATGTCCACGTAGCGGATGTCGCCGGCCTCGGCGCCGGGTGCGATGGCGCTCTGGTCATACCATTCGGACACTTCGGCATCGCTGAGGAACACGCCGTCCGTCTTGTAGCCATAGTACATCTGCATGGGATAGCCGATGAACAGGTTGCTGCCGTTACCCACCATGCCGTTCTCCTGCGTCACGTTGCCCATGCCCAGCGTCAGGACTTTGTTCTTGATGATGGAGAAGTTGCCGTTGATGTGGTAGTTGAAGTCGCCCACATGGTCCGTGTAGCCCAGTTCAAACTCCCATCCTTTGTTTTCCACCGCGCCGGTGTTCACCTGCGAGATGCTCAGTCCGAAGATGGACGAGTAGCTGGCAGACGGCGTGTAGAGCACGTCCGTGGTCTTGCGGTAGAAGTACGAGGCGTTGAAGATAAGCTTGTTGCGGAAGAAGCCGGTTTCGATGCCCACGTCCGTCGTGCGGGTGCGTTCCCACTTCAAGGAGGGATCCACGTAGGTGGTGATGGCAGCTCCCTGTGTGTAGACGCCACCGAAGACGTAGTTCAGTCCCGAACCCAGGGCGTATACGGACTGGTAGGGATAGTTGCCGATGTTGTTGTTGCCCAGCACGCCGAGAGAGGCTTTCAGCTTCAGGTTGCTGAACCATTCCAGCGATTCGTTCTCCTTCCAGAACGCTTCTTCGGAAACGCGCCAGCCCAGGGCGGCAGAGGGGAAGACGCCGAACTTGCTGTCCGTGGGGAAGCGGGAAGAGCCGTCGTAGCGCACGGTGGTCTCGAACAGGTAACGCTGGTCGTAGTTGTAGGTCAGTCGGCCGAAGACGGACTGGATGGCCCAGTCATATCCTCCGCCGCCATTGCTCTGTCCGTCCACGCCGCCGGCATTCAGATAGGGCACGTCGTCCGAGGGGAAGTTGTTGCGCGAGCCGGACAGCGTGCGTTGTCCTTCGTCCTCCCACGTGTAACCGGCCAGGATGGACAGGTTGTGCTTGTCGGCAATGGTGGTCGTATAGTCCGCCGTGGCCTGGAAGGTCTTGTAGACGGTGCGGTTCATCTGGTCGCTCAGGCTGGAGGGGCCGGTGCTTTGTCCGCCCGTCAGGGTCATGTCCGCGCGGTAGTTGCGGACGTGGCTCAGCGTATAGTGGTAGCCGCCGATGGCCCGCAGGGTCAGTCCCTTGATGGGTGCCCATGACAGTTCCAGGTTGCCTTTGAACTTGTCATAGTCCTCGTGGTAGAAGGAGGCGCATTCGTTGGCCCAGGCCACGGGTGTGCCTTGCAGTTTCGGTCCCAGTCCCAGTTCGCCGTTCTGCAGGTAGGTGGGGGTCAGGCCGGGATAGCGCACGGCAGCCGTGATGATGCCGCCGTAGCCGCCGCTGTCCAGGATGCCGGGCGTGGAGGGCTCGTGGCGGTCGGAGGTCATGCCGCTCAGCCGGATGTTGAGGTCGAGGTTCTTGGCCAGGTTCGCCTTCAGGTTGACGCGTGCGTTGTAGCGGTTGAAGTAGTTGTTCTCCAGCAGGCCGTTCTGGCGCAGGTAGCCCATGGAGGCCATGTATTGTATCTTGTTGTTGCCGCCGCTGACGCTCACTTCGTGTTTGGTCTGCAGGGCATGTCCGCCCAGGAGTTCATCCAGGTACATCTCGTCGGCATAGTTGTCCGGGTCCGAGCCGTCGCGGTACTTCTGTATCATCTCCGGCGTGTAGGTCTCCGTGCCCATGGCCATGTTGTAGAATTCGGCATATTCGTAGGAGTGTGCCAGGTCGGGCAGTTCGGTGGCCTGGCTCATGCCCACCGAGCCGTTGTAGGTGATGTGGGTCTTGCCCTCGCGTCCCTTCTTGGTGGTCACCAGGATGACGCCGTTGGCTGCACGCGAGCCATAGATGGCTGCGGACGAGGCGTCCTTCAGCACCGAGATGTTCTCCACGTCGGCCGGGGTCAGGTCGCTGAGCGAGCCGGGCATGCCGTCAATCAATACCAGCGGGCTGGGTGTGGCGCCGAACGAGCCCACGCCGCGGATGCGGATGGTGCCGGCGTCCTGGCCGGGGTTACCGCTGGACTGGGTGATGGTGACGCCGGGCATCAGGCCGGTGAGCATGTTGGACACATCGGGCACGGAGCGCGACTCCATTTCCTTGCTGTCGATGGTGGAGATGGAGCCGATGACGTTCACCTTCTTCTGGATGCCGTAGCCCACTACCACGACTTCGTCCAGCAGCTGGTTGTCTTCCTCCAGCACGATGTGGTAGTTGGCGGTGCCGCTTGTGACGCGGATGGTCTGTTCTATGTAGCCTATATAGCTGATGACCAGCTCGCTGCCTGCGGGCACGTTCAGCCGGAAGGCTCCGTCCATGTCGGTGATGACGCCGTTGTTCGTGTCCTTCTGTTTGACGGTGGCGCCGATGACGGGTTCTCCGTTGGCATCCACGACGGTGCCCTGGATGACATTATCTTGCTGTGTTTGCGTCAGGCCGTCGGTCTTGTTGGACAGTATGATTTTACGGTCCACTACGGTGTACCGGACATCCGTGCCTTCGAACACTTCGTCCAGGATGGCAAAGATGTCTTCGTCTTGTGCGGACACGGACACGAGGCGGTCCACGTCCAGCTGGGTGTTGTTGTAGAAGAAGCTGAAGTCGGAGGCTTCTTCAATCTGCTTGAGCACGTTGGCCACGGTCTCCGCTTCTGCGCGGAGAGAGAGCCGTGTGTTTTGCGCATAGGTGCCTGCGGCTTGCAGGATGCCGATGGAGCAGAAGAGGCATAGGATGAATAGTCTCATGGTTAAAGGGATTTTTTTTGCGAAAGTCCATAGTGACTTTCTTGCATTGGGATGTTGCAGGTAACAATTGTTTTTCATAAATTTGTAGTGTTTTAAGTGAGATAAAAAATCATTGTTCATCAATGCGTTTTTTCATGCGGGGAGATATTGGCGTATCTTTCCGCATGTTTTTTTGGGGGGACTGTCCGGAGGTCTTTCTTTCTTCATGGGTGTCATGGTTTTAAATGGGTTGGTAATTGATATGGTTTGTCTCAGTAGATTTCTATTTTCAGTTTTTCTTGTTTCGGGTCCGCGGAGTCCACGTATCTCCAGCCTATGCCGGTCGAGATTTTGAAGAATCTCAGGATCTGCTCCAGTTGCTGGTCGCTGAACGTGCCGGTGAAGCGGTCGTCCGTCAGGTCGGGGTTGGTCACGGTGAAGGCCACGTTGAAGCGTTTCCCCAGCATGTGCAGGGCTTCCTCCAGGGGGGTATTGTCGAAGATGATCAGCCCGTCCTTCCAGGACAGCTCGGAGGCGCCGTCGGTGGCGAGGCGGGTCAGCTGGCGGGTGCCCGTGTCGTAGATCAGTTTCTCTCCCGGCTCCAGCCGCGTGCGCCGGGTCTCGTGCTCGCCGGGCGACAGGAAGCTGACGCTGCCTTCCGTCAGCGTGGTGGTGACGTACGGATGGTCCGGATAGGCCTCTATGTTGAAGCGGGTGCCGTGCACCTCGACGGCGGACTGTCCCGGCGTGTGCACCACGAAGCGGCTCTGCGGGTCCCTGGCCACCTCGAAGTAGGCTTCGCCCCGCAGGCGGACGGCGCGCGTCCCCTCCGCGAAGCGGGCCGGGTAGGTCAGGACGGACGAGGCGTTGAGCCACACCTGCGTGTGGTCCGGCAGGGTCAGGCGGGTGGTCATGCCGGGGTTGGTGCGGATTTCGATGTCTGCCGCTGCCATCGTGTCGTCGTGTTGCAGGCGGTTGTATTGCCACGCCGCGAGCAGGACCATCGGCAGGAACAGGACGGCGGCCACGCGTTGCGTCCATTGCCACCAGCCGGCGGTTCTCCGGGGGGGCCGGAGCCGTCCCTTGCTTTTCACGGCTTTCAGCGCGCCCTCCGTGTCCGTCAGCTGCCGCACACGGTGCGTGTCCAGGGCCAGCAGGAGCATGTAGACGCGTCGGGCTGTCCGGCGGTTTTCGTCGGAGGCTTCTATCCACGACTGCACGTCGCGCGATTCGTCCTCTCCGAGCCTGCCGTCGTAGTAGTCGAATAACCGTTGTTCCATGGGGGTGCCTTGTTCGTTCATGGGTTTTGCTTTTATCTATGAGACAGCCGGGACGGGAAGTTCACTAAACGCGGAGGCGGATTTAACATATAATTAACACTTCCGGGCGTCGTGCATATTTTTGTGGGGGATGGATAGGGTTCTTTTGGACGGAAAAACGTATTTTTGCGTTTTCTACGATTTAGCGGATAAGGAAGACATGTTAGTGAGGCATTTTCATACGGACACTTTACTGCTGGACAGGCTGAGGGAAGGAGACACGAAGGCTTTCGACGCGCTGTTCCGGCAGTACTATCCGTTGCTGTGCGCCTACGGGTGCCGCTTTGTCTGCCTGGAGAATGCCGAGGAGATAGCCCAGGACACCATGCTGTGGCTGTGGGAGCACCGCGAGGACGAAATCATCCGCCTGTCGCTGCTGAAGTATCTGCTGAAGGTGGTCTACCGGAAAGCGTTGAACCGCATCGAGCAGGAGGAGGTGAAGCTACGGGCGGACACCCGTTTCTACCAGGACCTGGTGGAGAATGCGTTGGAGGAGGCGGATCTGTATGCGGTGGACGAGTTGAGCGAGAAGCTCCATGAGGCCATCCGCCAGTTGCCGGAGACGTATCGGCAGGCCTTCCTCATGCACCGCTTCAAGGGAAAGACCTACAAGGAGATTGCCGAGGAACTGGGGGTGTCCGTACAGACGGTGAACTACCGCATCGGGCAGGCACTGAAGCTGCTGAGCGTGGAACTGAAGGATTACCTGCCGCTGCTGCTCTTCCTCCTGTCATGACGGCGGGCCGCGGATAAACGGGCATTGATTTTTTAGGCGCGGATGACGCGGATGACACGGATTTTTCTTATTTTGGCTGTGAAAGAATCATTCGTGTCATCCGCGTCATCCGCGCCTTGATAATATCCCTGCGTATGTTTCCGGTAGTCCCCGTCCGGACGGGGAGATACCGCCGGGCAGGGGCGGGGATGCCCCGGTGTCCGGGCATGCTCTTCCTTAGCGGAGGGTGCCGTCTTCTTCGATGTTCAGGTAGACGTCGCGGTCGCCCTGCTCCATCTCTACGCGGTAGTAGTCGTCGTCGGGCGTTTCGATGTAGTCAATATCCTCCAACACGTGGTTGGGATATTGGGCGTTGGCTGCGTCGATGACGGCTTGCGGCACGCCCGTGAAGGGCGGTTCATAGTCGGTCTCGGTCATGAGCCATTCGTAGGCTTGGGTGAACCAGGCCGATTTCTCCAGCCGGTTCTCCCAGAAATCTGCTTCGTAGGCATTCTGCCGTCCGTCCCACTCCCATTGCACGGTGGAGGCATCTACGCCGGGAAACTTCTGGGTAAAGGCAGCCACCAGTTCGGGGGAGGCTGTGATGCGGTCGTCGTCATCGTCGTCGCAACTCTGCAGGCCGAACATGAACAGGCCTGCCAACAGTAACATTCCAAAATTCTTTGCTTTCATCTTATTGCTTCTTTTTTAATAGTGATACATCCGTGTTTCTTGATTCTGATGCAAAGGTAGGGCCGGATTTGGGAAAGAAATGGGAAAAACGGGAGTTTGCGGGAAGAAAATATCTACTACTCGCGGGATGGACTTGTGCACAGTAAGTAGATGTGGATATTGAGTTTATCCGATTAAATAGGAATTTAGTTTAGGCGCGGATTACGCGGATTTCACGGATTGTCTTTCATTATAAAACCTGATTTCATTGATTATATAACCCGTTGTATGACCACAATATGCACTTTATCTGTCAGTCCC